>QHZP01000145.1:7497-12752 GCA_003224715.1 Acidobacteriota bacterium
TTGTCGAAAAGATAGAAAGCAGCCTGAAGAAGTTCCCACCAGGAGAAACAGTGCACATCGTTTTCAGTGCACACAGCGTTCCTGTTAGCGTGATTGAGGCAGGAGATCCCTACAAGCATCAGATCGAAGCCACGGTGGAATTGGTGTTAGGCCGCGGTCAATGGTCTCATCCGCACACCCTCTGTTATCAAAGCAAAGTCGGAGCCAGCAAATGGCTTCAACCGTCGCTGCACGAGACCCTCCATCACTTGGGGACTCAAAAAACGAAAAGCGCGTTGGTCGTTCCCATCGCCTTCGTCTCAGACCATGTCGAAACCTTGAACGAAATTAATGTGGAAGCTCGGGAGGAAGCCCGGCACTTAGGCATCAGGCATTTTGAAATGATGCCGGGACTCAACGATTCTCCCAAATTCATTCAGTCCCTGGCGGAATTGGTATTGGAAGCTGTGGGTGTAAGAATGTGGGAGGCGTGCTCCGCGCGGCGACCAGATCGGGTTTAACAGAAAACAGGAAACTTGTAAGCCACCAATCTTCAATCGCCGATCGGAGACAGCCTACCACATTGTACCGGCCTTGAAAGGCCGGCCTACCCTCAGATGCCGCTACGCGGCAACTGGAGATTGGACATTTGCCGTGCCAAAAAACGCGGTTCACCCTCACCCGTCGCTTCGCGCCACCCTTCCCACAAGGGCCCACAAGGAGAGGGAGAACAATAACTGGGGTTATGGCTTAAACTGACGTTTCATGCCCGCCGTTGTGACTGCGTCATGAACCGCCTGTTTGTAACTTTGAAGTCAGCGCTCTAATCCGTTGATCTCTCCCTCGCCCTTTGGTGTGGCCGCAGGCCGGGTGAGGGTCGACCCACGGGAATTGCTTCTCAAAATGTCCAAACTCCATATGCGACTGCGCGGCAATGAAAATGTCCAGACTCTAAAGGTGCCCCCTCATTCGAGGGGGACCTGGTCCAGACACCGCTCAATTCTTTCACAGCTGCGCCCTGATACGGGGGATCTCATAGGACCGGTGGAAAAATTGACTAATTCTCTCGCCCTCCTTGAAGCCACTCCAAACTGTCTGTTTCCTTGACGTCACTCCGGGGCGGTGATATTTTTTTGTGGCGGCTCGTGAGAGAAGAGCGAGCATGGGGGACCGGAACATGCCCCAGATCTTTCATCGCAGCACCAACACGTTCTCCAAGCTGAGTATTTTTGGAGCCTTCTTCATTATCGCGGCCATTGCCGCAGTCCTGACGGCCATTAATCGATCAGGCTATGTCACGGAGGCCGGGGTGACTCGAGAACAGCCTGTGCCTTTTAGCCACCGGCATCATGTGGCTGGCATGGGGATCGATTGCCGCTATTGCCATACCTCGGTCGAGAATGCCGCCTTTGCCAATATCCCGCCGACCAAGACCTGCATGAATTGCCACTCCCAGATTTGGGCCAATAGTCCAACACTGGAGCCAGTGCGCGAGAGCTTCCGTACGGAAAAATCGATCCAGTGGACGCGGGTTCATGATCTGCCGGATTTTGCCTATTTCGACCACAGCATTCACGTGAATAAGGGTATCGGCTGTTCGACTTGTCACGGCCCGGTGGATAACATGCCGCTGGTGCGCCAGGAAAACTCGCTGCAGATGGAGTGGTGCCTGGACTGTCACCGTCACCCGGAACGCTATGTCCGGCCCCGCCAGGAAGTCTTCAACATGGAGTACCAGCCTCCGGCTGACCAGGTTGCGCTGGGAAGCAAACTCGTCAAGGAATATAAAATTCACAGTCTGACCAGTTGTTCTACCTGCCACCGATGACTACTCCACGCATCGTTGTTAATTCTGTCGCACCCTCACTCGGTCCGCCAACCGGCGGAGCATCCTCTTCCAAGGGGAGAGGGGCTGTGGGTGTGGGGAGAGTTGAGTTACAACACTCCTCCGACGTTACTTCCGCCTCTATGTGTAGCAACCCACCAGACCTTGCCGCTGTTCGCGCCCGACTCAGTGCCGCTCAAGGCCCTCAATATTGGAGGAGCCTCGAAGAAATTACCGAGACCAAAGAGTTTCGAGAATTCCTGCACCGAGAGTTTCCTCAAGGCGTTTCGGAGTGGAATGATCCGGTCGGGCGCCGGCAGTTTTTGAAGCTGATGGGTGCCTCGTTGGCGCTGGCGGGCTTGACAGCCTGCACCCGCCAGCCCAAAGAAACCATCATGCCCTACGTTCGGGCTCCCGAAGAAATCGTGCCGGGCCAACCACTGTTTTTTGCGTCAGCCGTGCCGTTGGGAGGAATCGCTAAGGGTGTCCTGGTGGAAAGTCATATGGGGCGACCGACTAAAATCGAGGGCAATCCCGAACACCCCGCCAGTTTGGGTGCAACTGATGTGTTCGCACAGGCCAGCGTGCTGACCCTTTACGATCCAGACCGTTCGCAAGCGCTCACCCATCTGGGGGAAATAAGTTCCTGGAGCACGTTTTTAGGCGATCTGCGCGAGGCTTTAGGCGGGGAGCGGACGAGGAAGGGAGCGGGGCTGCGCCTGCTCACTGAGACGGTTACATCACCCACTTTGGCCCATCAGATAAATGGTCTGCTGCAGGAATTTCCCTCTGCCAGATGGCATCAGTACGAACCGGCCAACCGGGACAACCTCCGCCAAGGATCGCTCCTGGCATTCGGCGAATACGTCAACACCCAATATCATTTCGAAAAAGCCACTGTGATTCTGGCGCTCGACTCGGACTTTCTGGCTTCCGATCCGGCCAGCCTTCGCTACACGCGGGAATTCATCGCCAGGCGGCGAATGCGAGAGGGACAGAAGGAGATGAACCGGCTTTACGTGGTCGAAAGCACTCCTTCCATCACAGGAGCCAAGGCGGACCACCGTTTATCGCTACAGGCCGGGCAGGTCGAAAATTTCGTCTGGGCCTTGACCAGAGAATTGGGCATTCCAGGAGGGCAGCCTACCACGACCGGCGCGGCTCATTCCGACTGGATTGCCGCGCTGGCACGTGATCTCAAGAAGCATCGCGGCGCGAGTCTGGTCATGGCCGGGGAAGCGCAGCCTCCCGTAGTCCATGCGCTAGCACACACCATGAACCAGGTGCTGGACAACGTCAGTAGGACTGTGGTCTACACCGATCCGGTTGAGGCCCACCCCGTAAATCAGATCAAGTCGTTGCGCGAACTGGTGAAGGATGTGGATTCGGGTCTCGTCAATATCCTTTTAATCCTGGGTGGTAACCCGGTCTATAATGCGCCGGCCGACCTGGGATTCAAGGAACGTCTCTACAAGGTGAATCTTCGCATCCATCTAGGCCTCTATCAGAACGAAACCTCGGAGCTCTGCCACTGGCATGTCCCGGAGGCTCATTTTCTGGAGTCCTGGGGCGACCTCAGGGCCTATGACGGGACGGTTACGATCCTGCAGCCGCTGATCGAGCCGTTGTATGCCGGCAAGTCGCCGCACGAGTTGCTGGCGGCGCTGACTGACCGGCCTGATCGCTCCAGTTATGAGATCGTTCGAGATTATTGGAAGCGCCGGCTGATCGGAATCGGAGGGCAGGGACCCGTTGCAAAGCCGGCGAGAACCGTTGTCCAGCCAAAAGAGCCTTCTGCCGATTTTGAACATCGTTGGCGGAAAGCGCTTCACGATGGGTTCATTGCTAACTCAGCCTTTTTGCCAAAGCAGGTGGCAATCCCTGATACTGACTTCAGCCGCGAACAAGTGGTGACCGAGGCGGCCACTTCCAATAATTTAGAAATCATCTTCCGGCCTGACCCGCATATCCATGACGGGCGCTTCGCCAATAATGGCTGGCTGCAGGAATTGCCCAAGCCGCTGACCCGACTGACCTGGGACAACGCTGCACTGATTAGCCCGGCCACTGCGGAACAACTGGGGCTCGCAAATGAAGAATGGGTCGAGCTGAGTTACAAGGGACGCAAGCTGCCAGCTCCCGTCTGGATCTTGCCGGGCCACGCCAATGATTCCGTCACCGTTCATCTGGGATACGGTCGGACGCGCGCGGGGAAGGTCGGTGACGGCCGCGGATTTAATGCCTACTCGATTCAGACGGTCCAGGCTCCCTGGTTTGACTCGGGCTTGAAACTCCAGAAGACAGGCAGACGATACCCACTGGCCTGCACACAACATCATCACAGCATGGAAGGGCGCAACCCGGTCCGAGCCGGAACCCTCGAGGAATACCGTGAACATCCGGATTTCGTTCAAGAGATGGGCGAAACCCCGCCGCCGGGGCTGACGCTTTATCAGGAGTTTAAGTATGAAGGCTACGCCTGGGGCATGGTCATCGATTTGAATGCCTGTACCGGATGCAATGCCTGCACGGTGGCTTGCCAAGCGGAAAACAATATCCCCATCGTGGGCAAAGATCAAGTGGCCAATGGCCGCGAGATGCATTGGATCCGCGTCGACCGCTATTACAAGGGTGAGGGAGAACGGGCGTTGGACAATCCGGAAACCTATCATCAGCCTGTCCCCTGCATGCAGTGCGAGAACGCGCCCTGCGAGTTAGTTTGTCCTGTGGCAGCCACCTCTCACAGCACGGAGGGGCTGAACGACATGGTGTACAACCGCTGCGTCGGCACCCGCTATTGCGCCAATAACTGTCCCTACAAGGTTCGTCGTTTTAACTTCTTGCTCTATTCGGATTTTGAAACCCCCAGCTTGAAGATGTTGAGAAACCCCGACGTCACAGTGAGAAGCCCGGGCGTCATGGAGAAGTGCACTTACTGCGTTCAGCGAATCAATGCTGCCAAGATAGCAGCAGAGAAAGAGGATCGCCAAGTCCGTGACGGTGAAATTGCGACGGCCTGTGAGGCCGTGTGCCCGGCTCAAGCCATAGTTTTTGGGAATATCAACGACCCCAACAGCCGCGTTTCCAGGTTGAAGGCCGAAAAACTTAATTATGGATTGCTCGCCGACCTGAATACTCGGCCCCGTACGACTTATCTGGCGGCCTTGCGCAATCCCAACCCAGAGATTAAGGCGAGGTAGCGTGGGTGGAAATGGGGACGCAGATGGCGCAGATAAACGCAGAAAGACGAAAAAAATGGAACCGCGAAAGACGCAAAGACCGCGAAGAGAGATTTGTTAACATTTTTCGTGCGGATGTTTAAGGGTGCAAGTGAATGACTGGAGAACCATCCATGCCGGGCAGCGGCACTCCCAAGGAAAATGCATATTCCCCTCTTGGGAGGGGTGCAGGGGTGGGTTTTCCCGAACCAGAAAGACCCACCCCGGAACGC
>QHZP01000776.1:0-440 GCA_003224715.1 Acidobacteriota bacterium
GTCATCAATAACGATGTAGTCACGCCCTTCCGGATCACGGACACAAAGTTGATGTCTGGCGTCCTGGTAGACGAACGTGCGGTAGGTCCGCAATGTGTCGATGAGACGGTCCAGCCTGGTAAGGCCGTGAAATCTTTCCCAAGGATCATCGCCGTCATCATCGTTGCTCACCTTGAGCAGGAGTTCTACGACCGGAGGCAGCAATTGGAGAAGGCCGACAAAGATGCCCTCGAGCTGCGACACATCCCCCGTCCATGCGACGAATCGCAGGCCACCGGACCTGTTGGTCTGTTGGTAGAAAAACGGCCTCGGAGCATAATCGTCCCGGGTGGCCTTTGGCATCGGGACCACAAAATCCGCAATAGGTTTGGGACCTCGGGATGACCGTTTACGCATATTGTTGAAGCAGCCTAACGATTGAGAGCTGAGCGGTGCCCGCT
>QHZP01000776.1:582-6148 GCA_003224715.1 Acidobacteriota bacterium
AAAATCTCAACCTCAACCTCGCCGTCGGCAAAGAACTCAATCTCCCAACGCTCACCCGGAACATCAACGCGAACCATGATGGCCTCACTCCGGTCTCGCTCCAATCGAAAGTAAATCTTGTGCCGCTCCAACTCGTCGAGAAAGTCGAGAAGCTTTTGGAGGCTATTCGTCTGTTCTGTGGTGGTCATGTGAGAAATGCGCGAAGTAGTCTAACAGATTGGGTTCAGCGGCTGGCGCTTTTTGCCAGTCCGCTGGAACCGGTGTTAGAAGCCCTATGTTCCGGTTTCTGAGAACGGTTCCGCCGTGATTTGGTGTTCATCTTCATAGACAACGTAACCCGGCCGAGTTGTGCGAATCACCTCGACGTGTACTCCGTGCGCTTCGAGAATAGCAGCAAACTCATACATCTTGGCGATATGGAGTTTTGCGGTGTCCTTGAACCAGCTAAGTGCAACCCGTGTCGCGCGCGGTTTACGAGAGCGAGAAAAGGACTTCGGCTTTTCCAGGTGTTCTTTGAACCATTTGCGCAGTACATCCATCTGTTCTTCTTCATAAATGTCCAAAACACCGGCATCGCGAAGAGCCGCTGCCGCCTGAAAAAGACCCTGTCTCCGCCCAGAGTCTTCATCGCGGTCACTAATTACAAACCGGATATACACTGTTGTTTAGGCTTCTAACGCCACGCTTGAGCCGCGCGTTGCTTTGAACGCGTCGGCTCGAAGCGTTTGTTAGCAATCACAGCAACTCACCTCGCATGGCTTCGGGCACTAGATCAGGATGGCGTCGGTAAACAGGAGAAAGGAGATGCTCCCCGAGGTCGACAATGATATTGCCCACCGCTCGTTTGAACTTCTGGTGCTCGTCCGGCGGTTCGATGCGGCCTGATTTCTCCATGAGCTCCAGAAGACGTTTCTCGAAGTCATCGCAGAGCGACAGAAGTTCCTTAGCCAGATCTGCATCGCCGAATAGATTCGATGGCGATTCACTCGATCTACGTTGCACAGTTGGTGGGTCCGCCGGACCGTCCTCCAGAACCTGCAGCTGTACGACGTCACCAAGGCGCAGAGAAATCTCTGGCCATTTGACAGACACCGTTTCCGTTGGAGAATTCGTATCGAATCCCTCCACCCGAAGGACGCTGCTAGTTTTGTTGTCCTTTGGCCGATCGGAGAGATTCAGATGAGCACTCAAGTAACCTGCGCCTTGCAGGGACGCGATGTACTTCGTTGTTCCGTTTATCGTCGCTGCGATTCTCATTCCTTCTCCGTGATTGCTAACAAGTCAAGGCTCAGCCGCCCGCCGCTGCTTTTAGCGGCGGGTCGGCTGGAGCCTTTTGTTAGGCGCTTTTCCTTCTGTCCTGCGGGAAGAGGCCCGCCGACTGATGACTCCGGCCAGTGCCCGAAGAGCGTCGTTGACTTCAGCCGCCGTTGCAAACGTCTCGGCCACATCCGGCTCCAGCACTACGACATTCGTTCCTGCCGCATAGCGCGCTGCGTGTTTGCCTCGAATGCCATGACTGAAATCGTATCCTGGACGGAGTGAATTGCCTGGCCGCTTATCCTTTTTTCGTCTCATAGGTTTTTCTCTCGTGTCGGTTGGCGAGCCGAGCACTGATGATTCTGATATCGTCTCCCTTTTCAGTGTAGGAGACCACTAGAAAGCGCCCGTGGTGAGACATTCCCAGGTCCAGAAAACGGGCTTCGCTTGCAGAATGATCTGGATCTGAAATGGTCAACGATAGCGGATTGCCGCAGCTTTGCTGCCATCCCATTCGAATCGAAGTCCCATCAAGTAGAGTGTACACCAAGCGCTGGTTTCATCCCAAGACGTCTAACGCCATCAAGCTCAGCCGCGCCCGCGCTTTTGCGGACGTCGGCTGGAGCGCCCGGTTAGGCCTTTGCCAGACACCCCAAGGCGGTTGCGCATCTCCACACTAGAGAGCCCGCCTTCTTTTTCTTGCCGTATCCGGGAATGTTGGATCAGGGCCAAAAAGCGAGGATCCGTACTCAGACTGGCGGTTTCCCAATCCGCATTCTCGATCGGGACCAAAGCTGCCACAGGCTTTCCTTTGCGACTGACAATCACTGGTTCCTTGTTGCGCACATAATCGGCCAACGAAGCTGTTGCGTTCTCAATCTCCAGGGTTTTCATAACTGAATCACCTCTTTGCCGATCCGTACAAGATCGCGTTGCTTGACACCGACAGCTCGAACGGAAACCTGGCACTCTGGGCTGTCTTCCACGTCATAGTACCCCCGCAAACTCCCGATCCGCAATTCCCACGGTGCCACCGGATTCGGACGCATGGGCGTTCGGTTTCTGGTCTCTACCGTCGGCTGATGAACAAGCTGCCTGTCGACGGCATCCAAGATGGCCTTGCGCTGTCGGGCAGTCAAGATGCGAAAATGGTCTTCGACATTTGGAGAGTACTCGATCCGGTAGGGCAATAAGCCAACCGTCCTTTCGAACTGTTGACGTTTATGAGCTCCGACGCCAGTTGTGGCCTAACGATTCCAGCGTCACCCGCCGCCCCGCTTTTGCGGCGGTCGGGTGCACGCTGTGGTTAGGCCCCTGATAGACCCAGCTGGATTCTGATGGCGTGTTCCACCTCTTTATGTCAGCCCTTGTCAACCGACCAGCCAGCTTTGCCAATCGCATTTTCCTCACGGTGCATTCAGGGTTACTTCCGCTTCACTCGGATAAACGCGCTCTACCTGACTGGTGAGCGGTACAACCTGCACTCGATTCAAATACTTGTTGGAGGCATCGTTGCTGACAATCAGCGCGGGTCGCCTCTTTTGAATCTCTCCCCCCACCGAAGGACTAAAGATGACCCACCATACCTCACCTCGTTTCATTGGAGACATCTCCGACGGTAGCTTCTGCCCAGTCTAATGCCTCGGCTTCCCGTTCCTCATCCTCGGCCATTTGTTTGTAGGCCGCCTCCAAGTTCTTGTTAATGACATGAGGTCGAATCAAGGACTCTATGAATTGGCTGATGTTACCGCGCCCAATTTGCAGGTGCAGTCCTTCGTATACCTTCTCATCAACTGTGATGGTTAATTTCTTTTGCATGCCACACCCTCTCTATACGTGTCTAATACGTATAGTAGGACGGTGTTGCTACAAACCGCAAGGGATTTTTCGGGAGGGAGCTTTTGGAAAGGACTAGGCCTAACGGCTCAGGGTTCAGCCGCTGGCCTTTTTGCCAGTCGGCTGCAACCCGTGTTAGGTGTCCTATTTAGTGGGTGCCGCGCGTGTCTTGCAGCGACATTCAATTCCCAACAGGTACCGACGTCCTTTCACTTCCACGTATTGTTTCGCCCGTAGTGTATCTGTGTGATCATCTAGGGTTACTTCCGCAATTGCGTTAGACCGGACGTCGGCAAGTGCACTTTCGAGTTTCTTCTCATTTAACGTGACGCCTATCACCATCGAGTCCTGCCCCTCGGCAGAAGCCATCGATTCGTCAGTGTAGTAAACACTAGCCGTGATCTTTAGCTTGCTTTCAGGGAGATCATAATGACGAGTTGTAAGCTCCTCCTCGCCAATTTTGGGAGCGAATTCTGGAAATATCCTCTGAGCTTTTGTTGTGTCCTTTTTGTAGGTGTCTTCGTCACGATTCTCTTCATAGCTCTCAAATGCCTTTCTCATAGCCGCTACATCCACCAGATAAACGTGACACTTGTGCGCCTGATCATTGGGATTCGTTTGAGCGGCAACAGTTAGAGCCAGCACCCCAGGAATGAAGAGTTTGATCATCGGAATCCTTTGGGCTTGAAGAACACCTAACGCCCAGCATCAGCGGCAGCGCGTAGCGCCGTCCGCTGATGCTGTTGTTGGGCGACCGTTGCTTACTCATGACTACGGCGAATCGAGGAATTCCTCGATCAGCCGCGCGGTTAGCTCGGGATAGCGGCTGTCCTTCTGCGTCATCACGGCTTCGCCAAGATAGTCCCCGTGTCCGCCGGGCAGGATTAGCAGACGTGCGCCCGAAATCAGGCGAGTCAGCTCGACGGCGTGCTCAGGTTTCACAATGTCCTGATCTCCGAGAACGATCAACGTTGGCGCGTGAACAGACCGAACCAATTCGTCTGGCACATCCTCGAAGGTTCGCATTCTCTCGGCGTCCTTGTATTGCATAGTCTTGAGCTGCTGAACGTCCGGGTTCACCCGAAGAAATGCATCCTTGAGCGGCTGCGGCATATTCGAGAAATCTGCCTGCTTCATGAACTCCCAGAGCTGCGGTTGAGCACCGTCTCTCTTGGTTATGGATGAAGCGAAGACCATCTTCCGCACGAGCCGCGGATGTCGTATGGCGACCTGGAGAGCGACGCTGGCGCCGTTGCTGAACCCAAAGATGTCTGCCTTGTCGACCTTCAGGTACCGAAGGAGGGCCGCGACGTCGTCTGCGGAGGACTCGAACGTGACGGGCGCATTGCGATCGGTCGTACGGCCGTGCCCCTGCTCCTCCACCGCGATGACCCTGCGGCTGCTGGCAAAGACCGGGAGCACTCTACTGAACGTGACCTCAATCGTGGACCCGCCGCCGTGAAGCAGGACGAGCGGAACGCCATCTCTACGACCATGCACTTCGTAGTACATGTTGATGCCGTTGACCGGGGCATGGCCGCTCTCGAGCGGCTTCGATTGAAGGGTTGACACATTCTCTCCAGATCCCATGGCGCCACTATGTGCGCAGCCGCCATTCGCCAACAGCATCGCAAGCATAGGCACAAAACTGAGCTTTCTCATCTTGCGCTCCATCTGGGTCGCCCAACGAGTCAAGGCTCAGCCGCCCGCCGCTGCTTTTGGCGGCGGGTCGGCTGGAGCCTTTTGTTAGGCGCTTTTCCTTCTGTCCTGCGGGAAGAGGCCCGCCGACTGATGACTCGGGCCAGTGCCCGAAGAGCGTCGTTGACTTCAGCCGCCGTTGCAAACGTCTCGGCCACGTCCGGCTCCAGCACTACGACATTCGTTCCTGCCGCATAGCGCGCTGCGTGTTTGCCTCGAATGCCATGACTGAAATCGTATCCTGGACGGAGTGAATTGGTTGGGCGCTTATCCTTTTTTCGTTTCATATGTTTTTCTCTCGTGTCGGTTGGCGAGGCGAGCACTGATGATTCTGATGTCGTCTCCCCTTTCAGTGTAGGAGACCACTAGAAAGCGACTCTGGTGAGACATTCCCAGGTCCAGAAAACGGGCTTCGCTTGCAGAATGATCTGGATCTGAAATGGTCAACGATAGCGGATCTGAGAATACTGTGGTCGCTTCCTCAAATGAGACTCCGTGCTTTTTCAGGTTTGCTGCGGCTTTGCTGCCATCCCATTCGAATCGAAGTCCCATCAAGTAAAGTGTACACCAAGCGCTGGTTTCATCCCAAGACGCCTAACGGCTCACGGCTAAGCTGCCCCGCCTCCCACGGCTGTGGAGCCGAAGAGAACTTTGAAAAGTTGGACCAAGCATCACCAAAAAGAACGCGTGGGCCGGGTCAGCTTCAGCCGACGGGTTAGGCTACCCCATCATACTGAATCGATCCCGAAGGTGACGCCTCTGGAACGGAGAGCAT
>QHZP01000775.1:0-503 GCA_003224715.1 Acidobacteriota bacterium
GGGAGGGAAGCGAACAACCACTATCGGACTAAACGGAGGATGCTCTTTCTAGGGGCCCAAGCACGAGAGTTGGCTCATGCCGGCGCTCTCCGCCAGACTTAGCGATTGAGGTTTAAAAACAAATGGACCGACCTGTTACTTTCGGCAAAAATGAGGCACGCGAGACCTGGTTTAGCTTGGCCATCAGGCTGCCCGCGTGCACGCCGCCTCGGGCAAACCTGCAGAAGCCGTACAGAACCTCCCAGCCACCTAGGCCGAGTTGAGGAGTTGTAGCGGCCGTCTGTGACCACCGGTCGGCGCTCATAGACCGCCGCTCTCGAGTTTGGGCATTTTCGATCGATGCAACTCAAGACATTTCTCGGGACCTGTTCTGGTCCCGCACTCGAAATAGATACTTCATTTGGAATCCTCGAGACTTGTCAACGAACCGTCGTTCCCCGAAGGGGATTAATAATGCAGCCCAGGGTTGCGGCGCAGCCGCCACCCTGGCTTAGATATCATGA
>QHZP01000775.1:513-2237 GCA_003224715.1 Acidobacteriota bacterium
GACTCTGATTCCCAGGGTAGTGCGTTACCGCACAACCCTGGGCTGGATTATTAATCCCCTTCGTGAAATAAAAAAAGTCCAATCTCCATTCGGCGCTCATAGAGCGCCCCTGACTCAGCTTCCTCGCCTGCCAGGCTAAAGCCGTCCCGCTTGGCGAGATCGAGATGAAAGCGGGTAAGTCCGCAATCGGGCGTCCCGCCTCCAAAAGGAACCAAGAGCAAAAGTGAAGGCAGTATCACGCTGCGGAACTAACGTGTACTGTACCGAACAAGCATTTGGTCGAAGCCACAGAAGGTGGCGCAAGACTGGTGACGCGAGTTGGGACCTGTGGCGCCAACGTTTGACCCGAAAACGGGCGAGCGCCGCCCCCCGAAATTCCTGGCTCTGAACCCTGTGTAGGAGAGTAGCCAAGATCGTTCATGCTTCTGATTTCCGACTTGCGATTGCCGATTGAAGAATCTCCTTATTCGTCACTCACTCGTGTCTCAGGGCTACCATCGGGTCGACTTTCGCGGCTCGCCGGGCAGGGATGTAGCAGGCTAGGAGCGCTACAGCAGCCAAGAGTGCCGATACGATCGCATATGTTATCGCGTCTGTTGCCGTGACCCCAAAGAGCAAACTAGAAATGAGACGCATCAAGGAAAGGGCGCCGAGCAAACCGATGCTGACACCAGTCAAGACCAGGACCAGCCCTTGCCTCAAAACCAACTTGAAGATGTCGCGGCGCTCTGCCCCCAGCGCGACGCGAATTCCGATCTCCCGTGTACGCTGACCGACCGTATGCGAAACTAAGCCATACGTTCCAGCCGTTGCCAGCACGAGGGCTACAAGCGCAAAGCTTCCGAACAATGCCAGATAGAATCGGAACCCGACAGTGTATTCGGCCCAGATCTGGTCCATTGTGGTGACCCAACTGATCGGCTGGTTCTTGTTCAGCGACCAGACTGCATTACGCACTGCACCTGCCAGAGTCAATGGTTTAGGCGCAGTCCGTGCCAGCAGGTACATAGAGCGCGACGGATGCTGCAGGTTCAGCTCGTAGAAGTGAGGCTCCAACTCTCTGTCAAGTCTGATTCTCGAATCCGGTACGACGCCCACAATCATCGCAACGCTCTCGGTCTTGGTCCCATGATCCAATGTCAGACGGTTGCCGAGCGGTTCCTGATCAGGAAAGTATCGCCGGGCAAAGCTTTCATTAACGATGATGACCTGGGCCGAGTTTACACCGTCGCCGTCGTCAAACAGTCGACCTCTCAAAGGCCGTATGCCTATCAGCCGGAAGTAGTCGCGGTTGACAATTCCATAACTAACCAACCACTTCTGATCTGGAACTCCCGTTAAGGGGCGTTCGATCCTGAACTCCCGCTTAAAGGGTGAATCTGCCAAGGGCAGCGGATGTACCAGTGCTGTTCCAAGTACTCCCGGCAGCCCTCTCACTCGTTCGATCAGTTGGGTCCAGAATAGATTCGACTGTGCGGCGTCTTCGTCTCGAGAAGGCTGCAGATTAAGGGCGACGATAAGCAGATTTCGCGTGTCAAATCCGGGATCAATCAGGTAAAGATGGATCAAGCTACGAGTTACTAATCCGGTACCAACGAGCAACATCAGTGTCAGTGCCATTTGCAAGACGATGAGCGAATTACGCAGGAAACGGATGCGCCGGCCTGTCGTTGCCTGGCGTGCCGCAGCCTTCAAAACCTGGTTCAAGTCGACACTTGCAAGTT
>QHZP01000774.1 GCA_003224715.1 Acidobacteriota bacterium
TCCCAGAGAGCGGGTAGCTGCCAGGGCGCTTCTCTGATTGGCATCTAAAATTAAGACTTTTTGCATTACGATGACTTACTGCCAAAACAAGGTTACCGATAGGTGGGCTGTCTGGCGCCAAAGTCGCGTCCAAGCCCCTTATTCGGTCATAGCTCCGCCATTAGAGTCACATGGCCGACAGCTTTACCGTCTGGCCATGCCGTCTCCAGCTGCCCAGCGCACGATTGCTGTGTCTCACTCTAATTGTGGCAAGGACTTTGGATATTTACAAGTCCCCGCATGGAGTAGTCAAAACGGGTTAGTCCTTTAGGGTAGTCCCCTAAAGAAGAAACTGGAGACCGATCTTATATTTTCGTTCTCCATCATCCCTTTGGATCCACCGGACCTGGGAAAGTACGGGCAGACTGACCGGTAAATCAGAGAAGCGGATCGCACATCGCAGGAGACTGGAAGGTTTGAGGGCGCGATCGCTCAGGATGGATAAGCTCAGGATGGATAAACCCCCGGAACTGATATCCTTGACTATTCCTGGGATAGGACGTCTTAGAGCCTTCGAGAGCCCGTATAAAGGCAAATCGTGGGCCCTCACCAGGCCAGAAAACGGATAGCGGCGCTCCTGCCTCTGATCTAGTCGTCTCTTTCCTGGCATGATTTAGGGAGGGACCTGACTTGCAACTGTCCTAACACGGAAATTATATTCACAGCAGGGCAATCGCCTTTCCAATAATCCCGGAACGGGTTGATACGCCCATCTTCATCATGATGAGCTTCAAAAACGCCTTGACAGTATTAGGGCTTATATTCATTCGTTGTCCGATCTCTTTGTTCGTAAGCCCCTCTGTCAGATACCGCAGTGTTTCCTGTTCCCGTGAGGTAAGATGAAACTCCGCGGCCACCTGACTAGCATCGAAGGATTTTCCATTGCCACGCTCGACTCTTCCGTTACTGGGTTCGAATCTTGCGTTGCTGCGCTCAAGAATAACGGCTAAGGCGGGATGAACCCCATTGTTGTTCGAGTGAGAGTTGAGGGGAAAGGCCCGGCAAAGATAACTACGCCTCCCTGAAATGATCTGCGCCACAAACGCAGTCGGAGCGCCGTTCCCATTGATGTGAAGCACGGATCGCAGCTTTTCAATGAGAAAAGCGTCCAAGTTTGCGTGGCCTCAGCGTTAACGTAGATTGGTTTGAGATCGGACGCCATAAGCAGGAGCCCGGCTGCTGATTCAACCATCACAGACCCCCTTTCGCTAAAGGTTTGCTGTTCCGCATTAACCGAGTGCGGGTAATGCCTCAGAAGATGTGAAAAAATTCAAACGACCCCCTCACCCTTCCGGCACCCTCTCCCCCAGTGGGGGCGAGGGAGTTAAATCTAATGTTTACCTTCCCCTCGCCCAACGGGGAGAGGGGCCACGGGTGAGGGGGCGAGTGCAACCCTCTCGGTAGCTGATTTTTTCATCGCTTCTGAGGAGTTACGGTCGCGGCACCGCAGTTAGAGGACGCGGTCCTCCCGCCACTTCGAATTAGCTTCCTGCTGCTGTTTCCAAGCCGCCGTTTGGATTCGCCGGCATTTCAACAGAGGGCTTATTCCGAAAAAAAAATTCAACGAGTGTACGGGCATTGGTTCTCAGATTAAAGTCTCTTAGCACCTTTTCCCTGGCTGCCCGACCGAGTCGATCACGTAGCTCCGCCTCATTGGCTAGTTTTTCCAAAGCATCCGCCAGCTCAACTGCATCCGCTGGAGACACGAGTAGGCCAGTTGAGCCGGAACTCACGAGCTCTGGAATCCCTGAGATGTTAGTAGCCACCACGGGTAAACCACTGGACATGGCCTCCATTAACACCACAGGAATGCCCTCGCGCTTCCCATTCCGTGTGGGTACGCTGGCAAGTGCCAGCACATCGGCTTCTGAGAGCATCCTGGCTATTTGGTTACGCGGTTGGGCTCCGTGCAGGCAAATACGGTCTTGGAGAGATGAGCGCGCTATTTCGGTCTCGATTTGGGAGCGGAGGGGACCTTCACCCACGAGGTGACAACCGAAATTGATGTTTCGTTCTCGGAGTAGACGACAGGCTTCGACGAGAAACTTGTGTCCTTTGACTTCTTCGAACGAAGCGACACAGAGGATTTCGAATCGCCCCTTTTCCTTCTTTCCGGAGGGAAGTGAGAAGATGGTGGGGTCTACTCCACAATGGATGACGTGGATTTTATCGCGCGCGGCCTCGCCACATTCTTGGACCATGACTTCCCTGTTGTAAGACGAGATCGTGACGGCAAAGGCCGCCGCCGCGACTTTCTTGTCGAGCATGCGCCTTTCCACATGGAGATCCGAACCATGGGCCGTGAAACTGAACGGAATCCCCGTCAATCGGTGAATGATTAACGCAGCGACTGCCGGATGGCTGGCAAAATGGGCGTGGACATGCGTCACTCCCTGGCGTTCCATCTCGTAGGCGAAGCGGACTGCCTTCGGCAAGATGCCCAGTGCCCCCAAAAAGAAGTTGGTGGTTCCCCAGGTTCCGGCTAGTACTTCGGCCCAGAGCCTCAAGTAGGCCAGCGGGCGGCGGCGAATGAAGTGCCACTGAGCGTGTAAAATGGGAAGCGAGATGAAGGGATGGAAGTGAGCTCGTTGGACCAAGCGCTCGGCCTCCGGGTGAGTAACGGCCTGGTATTCTCGCAACAGGGGATAAATTTCGACTGGGATGCCCAACTCCTCGAGTGCCAGAATCTCGTAGAGAATGAAAGTTTCTGTAATCTTAGGAAAGCGCGACATGATATAGGCGACTTTCCCGGGAGAATCGACGCCGC
>QHZP01000034.1:0-6363 GCA_003224715.1 Acidobacteriota bacterium
CTATTTTCCTAATGAAGGCCCGGTTGGCAAGCGCATCAAGTTTGGGGATTCCGCCTCCTCTGCCCCCTGGATAATGATCGTGGGCGTGGTGGCTGACGTGCGCCGCGCAGGATTGGAGTCCCCAGCCATTCCCGAATTCTATACGTCCTACATGCAGTCTCCTATGAGTCGGCTGACCCTCGTCGTACGGACCAAGTCCGATCCTGCAAAGCTGGGCCCCCTTGTCCGTGAGGCGATTTGGTCCGTAGATAAAGACCAGCCGGTTTACAGCATCAAAACCATGGATACTCAGCTCAGGGAAATGACGGCCCAAAGAAGACTGAATACACTCTTGTTTGGAATCTTCGCTGCGCTGGCTCTGGTGTTGGCGGGCGTAGGGGTTTATGGAGTTATGTCGCATTCACTAGCTCAACGGACCCACGAGATCGGAGTGCGGATGGCCCTGGGCGCCCAGGCAGGTGACATCCTCAAGATGGTATTCGGGCACGGAGCCAGGTTAGCTTTGACAGGAGTGTTCCTCGGCCTGGTCGGCGCCTTGATGCTAACCCGTCTCATGTCGGGTTTGCTTTATGGTGTTGGGACTACCGATCCCACCAGCTTCCTGGCTGCCTCGCTGCTGCTCACCGGACTGGTATTGCTGGCGTGCTACATCCCGGCTCGCCGAGCAACCAAAGTCGATCCGATGGTGGCGCTGCGGTATGAGTAAGTGATCAGCTATCTGTACGGTGTGCGACCAACCGATCCGTACACCATGGCTGTGATGTCACTCCTTTTGATGGGTGTCTGCCTGTTCGCCAGTTACATTCCCGCCCGGAGCGGAACGAAAGTCGATCCGATGGTGGCGCTGAGATACGAGTAGGTTTCAGGTGTGAGGTGTTAGGTGCCAGATGTTAAGAGCACTCGAAAGGGCTTCTTTAATCAGCAATCGGTGAGCGGCCGAGGAACAATATTGATGGGCGCGGTGTCTAAAAGTCAGGAAAGCTGTCATCTCGGATTTGCGATCAACCAGGAGAACAGTGATGCATCGAACAATGATACGGGCATTCATTTTCATATTACTCGGGTTGGGCTCGACTGGCGCTCAGGACATGCAAAAGAAAAGACCGGCGAAGGGAGCGGCCACGAAGCTGCCAGCGAAACGCGTAACCGCAAGCAAACCTTCGTCACTCCCGGCCTCCACTGGTTGGACGCAATGGGGAGGGCCAAACCGAAACTTTACCTCGGACTCGAAGGGCTTGGCCAATTCCTGGCCGGCCGCCGGTCCTCGCAGGCTGTGGACCCGCGCTCTCGGTGATGGCTACTCCGGCATCGCGGCAGACGGAGCGACTCTCTACACCATGTACCGCAGACCAGCCAAGTTATGGCAGATCGGAAGAGTCGACCAGGAAGTGGTGGTGGCGTTGGAGGCAAATAGCGGAAAGAGCCTTTGGGAATTTGCCTATGATGCTCCCCACCTCAAAGGTACAGATATGCAGCCCGGGCCCGGCCCTGATTCGATGCCCATGCTGACAGGGGATCGTCTCTATGCCGTGGGAGTCACCGGCAAGCTTCACTGTCTGGACAAGAGGACTGGTAAGGTGCTCTGGTCTCACGATCTGTACGAAGAGTTTCACGGGACACGATTGACTTACGGCTACTCCTGCCAGCCTCTGGCCTACAAGAACACTTTGATCCTGATGGTGGGCGGGCCCGGCCATGCTCTGATGGCCTTCAATCTGAACGACGGCCGTGTGGTCTGGCAGAAACAGGACTTTACCAACTCTAACTCTTCCCCGGTTCTGATCAATGTCGATGGCCAAGACCAAGTGGTGGCGTTTATGGCCAGCAACATAATCGGGGTGGATCCCAATAACGGCGACCTGCTATGGAGCCATCCTCACTCGACCCAATATGGCCTGGCCATCAGTATGCCTGTTTGGGGACCCGACAATCTCTTGTTCTTCTCCTCTTCCTACGACGGAGGGAGCCGGGTACTTCGCCTCAGCCAGAATGCGAACAAGACAAACGTTCAGGAGTTGTGGCGCAGCAACCGAGTGCGGATCCACTTTGGAAGTATCATTCGCATTGGCGATACCGTCTATGGTTCGAGCGGGCACGACGGTCCCTGTCTCATGACAGCCGTCGAGGTCAAAACCGGAAGGGTGCTCTGGCAAACACGCGATTTTGCCAAAGCCAGTTTCCTGCTGGCCGACGGGAAATTCATCATCATCGACGAAGACGGCAATCTCGGGTTGGCCACCCCTTCTCCACAGGGTATGACCGTGCATGCGAAAGTGCCCTTGCTCACTCACAATGCCTGGACCCTTCCCACCCTGGTCGGAACCAAGCTCTATCTCCGCGATCGAAAAACCATCGTGGCGCTGGACGTGGGACAGAGCTAATCACTACCAGAATGGTCGATTGTGGACGGACCAAGATCGACACGCGCCCAGTGGAG
Organism: Acidobacteriota bacterium; assembly: GCA_003224715.1. Taxonomy (GTDB): domain Bacteria; phylum Acidobacteriota; class Terriglobia; order Versatilivoradales; family Versatilivoraceae; genus QHZQ01. Next base: position 2,438 of record QHZP01000034.1, read on the forward strand.
CTAAGAATGACGGTGGCCTGACCCTCGCCGAAGGTTCTCAGAGAAAATGACAGCCACTACCTTCAGTCGAGGCTACTGAGCTTGAAGAAGAGGAATGGACCGGGTTTTCCGGCATCAAGACGGACAAGAGATGTGGCATTCATGCCTCCGAACCCGAGCCTCACTTGCTGCTCACGAAGTTCAAACTTCAGTCGAATTCGAAAGCAGCTCCCTCTCCCGTTTGTAGGTAGAGAGGTGCACGCTTGATAAGCGTTCACAAGCGACGGCGGTTGCGGAGGCCGGTTGAGGGGCCAGTCACCAACGAAGATCCGACCCTCCGCGAAGCACCGACCCCTCACCCGGCCTGCGGCCACCCTCTCTGCAAGGGAGGGAACTGGGGGCGAGGGGATGAGAGGTTAACAAACTTGACCAACGTTTGAGCTTGGTCGCCACCAAGTGGTACTAGAATTCTTTTTAATCTCCCCTTGATTATTGACAGGAAGAGCGGGACGAGGATCCAGGTGTCCTCCGCGTCGGCTCTTCTCGATGGCTGCCTCGATGCCATCCTTCGTCAATTCCCACTGCAGTTTGACCAGATGCTCCAGGGAGTTCTCATAGTCAGCTCAATCGCCACCCACTTACAACACTGCGCTCTCGGATTGATTGCGTAAAGCCCGATCGTGATCTTCCCTTCGAGATGTTGGGCAATTGTCCTACGGCTAAGAGCCAGCGCCTGTCGGCCCTTCGCATCTTTGGGACGGTAGTGCCTTCCACTTCCACGATGTGGCCGACCCGATTGCTTCGTGTACGCTCGGCGATTCATAAACAACCAATCGACAATTTCTTCCTATCTGGTGTGGACTCCTTAGAAGTCTGGCTACTTCCTCATACTTCTGCTGCCAGATGCGATGTGCTGGTTGTATTTCTCAATCGCGGCGTCAGCATCATCGCGTGCAAACTGCATTTCGTTGACATCCAGGTGAACTTGTGGAAGTCGGAACGGTGCTTCCGCATAGGCCAGGATCGTCATGATCAAATTGATTATTTGGGGAGTAAAGGTTGGCGGAGAGGGCGGGATTCGAACCCGCGTGGGAGTGATTAGCCCCCAAACCGCTTTCGAGGCGGCCCCGTTACGACCACTTCGGTACCTCTCCGAGCCGGTGAGTCAAAGAGATGGGCCTTTGAAGCCGTCAAAATAGTTTTTTCCTTCGCTTCAGGCGAAAGAACTCTTTCAAAAGCGCGCTCGATTCTTCTTCCAGAACACCGGAAATAACTTCAACTCGATGATTTAAGAAGTGCGCGGCCAACAAATTCAAATGAGAATCAATGGCGCCTGCCTTGTTATCTCTGGCTCCATAAACCAAAAGTCTGATCCGGGCCAGCACCAAAGCTCCCGCGCACATGGCACACGGCTCCAGCGTGCAATAAAGGGTGGCTAAAGTCAATCGGTAATTCCCAACCCTTCGGGCTGCCTGACGCAGCGCTAAAATCTCAGCATGAGCTGTCGGATCGGATTGGCTCAGGCTCCGGTTGTATCCCCTGCCAATGATCTTATTCTCGAGCACAACCACGGCACCTACGGGGATTTCATCCGCCGAAAAGGCACGTTGAGCCAAGGTTAGAGCCGCTCGCATGTAGGCAAGATGATATCTGAAGTCGGAATCGCGCAATCGTTTGTTACGAAGGAAGTAGGCGGCGCAGTGCGGCACCGCGGATCACCACAAGAAACAAAAATTAGCCCCCTCCTCTGAAGGAGTGGGTTGTCCTGAACTGGAAGGACCCACCCCGAAGGCTGGCGCCTTCTGCCCCTCCCAGGAGGGGACTCTGGACTGAGTCTGAGCGCACCTGATTGACCACCTGCGAGGCGCATGATAGCACAAAGTGCAGTCTTGTTGGTCGAGTTAGGCTAGAATGAAACCATGTCAAGATCAGTCGTGTCTCAATGGTCGACTCCTTGTCTCATTCTCCTGTCCTGGCTTCTCGCCGGTTGTTCTGAACCATCCAAGCCGCGCAACCAGTCTAAGGAGCCCATTCCGGTTCCTGCTCCAGTAACCGGGCGCTTCGCCTTCCAACGAATGTACATTCAGTCAAGAACCTGGGCTCCGGATGTACAACCCTTGCGCCTTTCCAGCATCAACCTGAAACAGGTCGCCAGCGCTAAGGGGAAGTGTGGCGCCTGGCAAGCGACCTTTGTCTCCCCACAGAAAAGTAAAGCTCGTATCTACACCTTTTCTGTAGTTGAATCTGGAGACGTACATGAAGGCGTTCTCGCCGGGCGCGAGGAGAGCTGGTCTGGTCCGCGCGGTCAAGAACGACCATTTTTTCCGCAGGCCTTAAAGGTCGATTCTGATGAAGCTTTTGCCACAGCGGCCCAAAAGAGCTCGGACTACATAAAGAAAAATCCGGACATGGCTGTCCTCTTCCTGCTCGAATTCACACCTCGTTTTCCGAATCCCACTTGGCGAGTTATCTGGGGGGAAAGCATGGGGACCAGTGACTATTCCGTTTTCGTAGACGCCAGCACCGGCCAATACTTGCAAACTGTGCGATAAGAGGTTTCAGGCTTTTTCGCAGACGGAACTGCCAAAACGCGGCGCTGCGCAGCCTCAAGATAAGAGCGTGGTGTTCGTGATCACCCTCGTGGCCGTTGTAGGTTTTCCTTGGGAGGGCGAGGCTCCGGCGAGCCGGAGCACGAGGACGATCGGGAGGATGACGCGCAACATCGACAGCGCTTTGTCGATGTCGTTTCTCTAGGAGCCATTGAAGTTGCTGGAAGGTCTGTCCCTGGTTCCGGCACCTGAAGGTGCCCTGGAGTCTGGACAAGTTTGGGAGAACTGGTACGCCCGGCAGGAGTCGAACCTGCGACCTTTTGATTCGTAGTCAAACGCTCTATCCAGCTGAGCTACGGGCGCATCGAGGGTTTACGCTAACCAAGCGAACGGCCTGAAGGTTAGCATGGCGGCTGGCTGTTGTAAAGCCGGTTCGAAAGGATCTAACACGCTTACCGAAACACTTCATCGACAGCTCACCCCGGCCTTTTCACTTTCGGCTGCTGTGTGATCACCTTTCACAGCTTCGATCAAATCATCTTTGCAAGCTTAAACGAAATTTGGCCAGCACTGGGAGATCGCAGGTCCTGAATTTTTTGCAATATAATTTGTATAAGATGCTTGACATTACGGTTTGAATGTTTATATTTATATTAGCGCCAACCCGGTGCGCTAGTTTTTCTCAGCGCGGGTCCTTTCGCAAGAACTCCAAGGAGTGATCCTGGATCTCACGATGTTGATATAGCAGGCACGTAGGCGGAAGCTGCGGGCACCTCTTACGTTGATGGGCTGTTTTAGCGTGGAGTCCTTGGCTCAATTCACTTCGGGAGTTTCCTACAAGTACGTCGGTCCCCTTTTGTCACGACGGAAAACCACACCCGTACCAAGCTGCGCCAAGGTGCCTGTACAGTTGTTTGAGCAGAGCCACATGGCAGGTTCAGGGAATCCTGAGGCTCGACTTAATCAACAGGTTCAGCTCAACAACATCATTTCTGCTCAAACTGCGCAGGCCAAATCGATCGGTCCATGAGGCGGTTTCTCTTGCCGCATGTTGACGTCTGGTCCCTTCGTGGCCTTCTGAGAGCCGCGCAGGGGCCGCCCATTATGGGTCCATTATGGACGGAAGAACGCCTACAACGACGATGAGAATTGAATTACACGGCGGCAAGCTTTTGATTTATCATCATGTAACATCCATTGATTATAATGATGACCCCAGCAGCATGGTGAAGATCTACAGTGGTGGGCAGCTTCTTGATGCAGTGCCCATGGGCTACATCAAAAGTTGGCGTTTTGAGCGAGGGCGACGACCAGACCGGCGGCAGAATGGTGCGGATACGCGCCCACCACCTCAGCCAAACAGGCGCCAGGCCGGTGCGGACAGGCGGAGAGAGTCGG
>QHZP01000034.1:6373-30780 GCA_003224715.1 Acidobacteriota bacterium
GAGAGAAAACCGACTGCAGGAGACTTAGAACGCTCCAGGATTGTTCAAAGTGGAATTCGCGCAAGTCTCAGGATTGGGACTTGAGCGGCTTGCAAAAGAAGGCCGCCACAACAGAGATCATAAGAATAGTGGCTAGGTCATTTTCTAAAGAGTTTATCCGACAACGGCTGATTGTGGCGGCCATAGAACTTACCCTGAAAACGATGAAAGAGCCGAAGATGCTAGCTGCAAATCCAAAGCTCAACTCCCTGGGCATGCTTTTCCTTAGCGACAGCCCGAGCTATCGCGCAGGATTTCAAGACTTCACGGGCTTTCACACCACATTGCGTAATTCCCCAGCGGCCATCTCGGGCAGTAGAGAGTTGTAATAAACTTCCTTAAGGCTATAGGACTTCGATTTCGAGGGAAGGATTGGCATGATCTCGAAGTGCCAGTGATAGTCTTCTGCCAACGATTGCCAGTCACCATCGGTTTTGACAGCGAAATTGGGGGAAGTATGAACAACCAGATGATAGGCCGGCGCCACAGACTCCAATCGATGGAGAATCGATCTCAAAAGCCGCGCAAACAAAAGCTGACGGTCCCAGTTGACCAGGTCTTCTTCAAAGGAGACGTGATGCTCGATCGGTAAGATCCACGTCTCATACGGTACTCGAGGGGCGAAGGGACAAAAGGCCACAAACCAATCATTACGCTCCACCACCCGCACCTGCTGACTCAGTTCCTGTCGCACGATGTCGCACAGCAGGCAGCGCTCCTTCATCTCAAAGTATCGCTTGCAGGAGCGGAGCTCATAGCCTACCCGGCGGGGGATGAAAGGTGTAGCTGTAATCTCGGAATGGGGATGGCTCAGATCCTGTCCGGCGAGCATTCCCTGATTGCGAAAGACCGTGATATACCGGAATCGGTGGTCCCTCTTCAGATCTGCGCACCTCGCCACATAAGCCTGCAACACTTGGGCCACATGTTCTTCGCTCTGCCGAGAGAGCGGCAAATTGTGGTTGGGATGTTCGACCACAATCTCATGAGCTCCCAGGTTGCGCATCTTGTCATAGATGCCTTCCGCCTCACGTTGTGCATCGCCTTCAATTCGGTACAGTGGTCGAAGGTGAGGAACGACCCGTACTTGCCAATTTGACTGGCCTAGAGGCTGGATGTACAAGGTCTGAGGGCAGAGCGCTTCATGGCCGGGGCAGAGTGGACATTTATCTGTTTCGAGCGCCGCGCTCTTTTCCTCTTCCTGAATTACCCAGCTTTGGGTGATAGGATCCTTCCTCAGCTCCATATGGGCCCCAGCATTGGCAGCGACCTTCTAAACCCTCAAAAAACAAGAGCCCAGGAACAGCGTCGCGGTCCTCATCTCCTAGACACTCAAATTGACGCTATCCGTTCACACCGTTATTGAGCCCGCCTTACTGATACCTTGTCTTGAGCTCCTTGAGGTCCAGTGGAGTTCGGCAGTGGATGCACTTGGTATGCGTTTTGCCATGGTAAATCTGCAAAAGCTTGCAGGCTTTACAGCAGATTTCAAAGTAGGCAATTTTGGGTTTGGGTTTCTGCTCGAAATTCTGAGTCTGCATAAGTTCTCCTCGCAAATCATGTGTGCTGATTCACCTTTACTTCCTCCTCGCGTTTCTGTTCAACATCTCGCTGACTCGCCCATCGCAGGATGCAGTTTTCGCAGAGTATGGCCTCAATGCCGTCCTTGTTGACAACGCAATGAGGGGTAATATAGCCACAGTTAGCGCAATAACGCATCTTGGTTTGCATACGGCCTCCCATGCGACCAGGAAACTGACCGTTCCTTTGAAAATCCTCCTCGAGGGGAACAGCAGCCCTGGGCCGCCAGCTTTGGTTATCTGGAATTGGTTTCACCACTTGCTTCACCCGATTGCCTTGACTGAAGTCTCGGCTTTGAGAAACTTCAAAAGTGAAAACAATTTTCCTCGCAGCAGGTCTGTTGCCAATTCCGCTCCGCCTCGATGAATGAATAATCAGGAGATTTAACTAATTAATCATATAGTTAGATCACCGAAGGAACAGGGAATTCAGTTTGATCGGTGGAGCCAAGATGAAAGTGAAAAAAAATTTGTCTTTAGTGGTATCAGATTTCCTTTATTGAATCCAGATGCGGAAGTAAACCGCTCAGCCCATGAACAACTTGTGGGTTGACGTCTGCACTCTTGATCGGGGGATTTTCAGGGCCATCCATGCCAGCGGCATTATTCCCCTTCGAAGGAAAGCTGTGAAAAAATTGAGAGGGCGAGCCTCCTGGCGAGCCATCGCCCCAACAATTCCTTGCCCCGTGAGGCTCGGCGGGAGCCTCGCCCTCCCAACCTCCACCGGTTTTTCTTAATTTTCTCACACTTTCAGGGGGCGCGTTCTGGCAGCGGACGCGAGGGGAAATGTCCCTGTAGGAAGGTGCCGGGCAGGTTGTGACAGAGACACCCCCAGCGGCTGCGGTGCTTGATCGGGGGGATTTGAGGAGCCGGACCGTTAGTGAGCGGTTGGGGCAATCGGCCGGTCTGCCCCTCCCTGACGGTCGGGGCTCGGATTTCTGCTATTTTCAGGAGAGAAGAGGATTCATCTTGCTGTCAAAGGAGACGTAGTGGTCGTTGTTGGCCAGGCTCAGGCGCACGGCTTCGTTAACGGCGGTTCCTATGAGCGCTTGGTTGGGGAGGGCTCTCTTCGGTTCTAGCTTCTTGATGATTTGTTTCCGCCTCAGGTGGGCTTCGTTCACGTCCAATCCAGCCGTCTGCTGGTAAAGCAAAGCAATGTCGTTAATCCCCTGAACAATGCTTTCGTATCCATATCCGCGCACCTCAAAATCTTCCTCCGGCTCCCAGCTATTGAAGGTCTTAAAGAAGTTGGGATTGTAATCTTCGTATTTGTTTTTCTGTGTGACAAAGTGGCAATGGCGATCCTTATGATCGGCCCAATACTCTCCTTCCGTCCCCAGGAGTTGTAGTCCCTGGTTGGTCAAAGCGCTGTTATGCTCGGAACAGACCCAGGCGGTCTGTACCCAGAAGACCGATCCATCTTCCCATTCAATGCTGGCTTGCACAGCGTCAAAGGCATTCTTTCCGAGTTGTGGCAGCAGTTTCTTTTGACCAAAGGCGACCAGGCGTTTGGGTTTCAGTCCTGTGATGAAATAATAGGCATCCACGTAATGGACGCCAATGTACTCGAAGGGCGAGCTCTCTTCACACCAGCGTGCAAAATGCTTGAGCGGCATTTCCCGGCGCTCTTCGATCCAAGCATGGCCGTGCAGCATTTGCCCAAGCTCTCCCAGGAGATACTTGTATTTGGCTCCGCGGATGGACGGGTCGTGTCGCTTGTGATAATCGGTTAGAACATATACGGCATTTTTGGACGCGGCTTCGGCGATCTGGTAAACCTCGTTGACTTTGAGGCAGAGAGGTTTTTCTACAATGACGTGATGTCCCTCTTCGATCGCGCTGAGGATCACAGGCGTATGAAGGTGATCGGGAGTGGCGACAATAATCACGCCAGGTTTGGGTAGCTTCTTAACGGCGTCCTTGTACCCCTCGGCCTGGCTGGAATTAGAATCGACTTTGGCAGGATCGGGAAATCCCGCAAACTTCTCGCTCGGAAACACCTGGCGTAAATGCTCTATTGTTGCGCCCCTGCGGGACACCACCGTGATCTTGCCAATCGAGCCCAGGCGCTGTTGCTGGAACAGAGTTGGCAAAATCACTTCTTCGGTGATCATGCCTCCCCCTACGACCAGGGCAGATAGCCGGATGAAAGGATCTGTTGAATTGCGGATGGTGGATTGTGGATTGGGCATTATGGATTTGCTTGGGCCATGTTCTCCCTCATGCAGCGCGCTTAGTCCGGCCTCTAGATCCTCGGACGGTACTTTCGAGTGCGGTGGCTTGACACCGCTTTCTCTGCTGGGGGGGTGACCGTCACTGCTGGCAAGCTAGTCGGAGCCGCGGCCCTCCCCACTTTTGCCTGCGTCAAGCCCCAGGCTACCAAAGCGCTGTCAAGCCAGCGCACACTCCAACAGCCATCTTGAGTCTCCGGATGGAAGAATCAAGTTCCTGCAAATCCGCAATCTGAAATTCCCATCCGCAATCAACTAAATCGTGCCGGCAATGCACTCTTCTAATACGTGGACCCCTTCCGTCACAGCTTCTTCATTGATGCACAAGGGCGGGCATATTTTCACGGTGCCGCCTCCATACCCGACTGGAGCAAAAAGAAGCAACCCGCTCTCAACAGCGCGCCGCACAATTTCCCAGGCTAAATCACCATCTGGCTCTTTCGTACCTTTCTTCACCATGTGCAAACCGGCGACCAGCCCCATGCCGTGATGAGCGCCAATGTGAGAAGGGAACTTATTTCTTACCCCGGCCAACTTGCAGTTCATGATACCTCCCACATCCGCCGCATTTTGAACTAAGTTCTCCTTGAGAAGAATTTCAATGTTTGCCAAAGCTGCCGCGGCGCAGACAGGGTTTCCCGTGTGTGTGCTCGTCATCGTACCCGGCGGGTAAAGATCCATGATTTCACTGCGTCCGATCACGGCAGAAATAGGCAGTGAACTACTGATTCCCTTTCCAAGCCAGGCCAGGTCAGGGGTCACCTCATAGTGTTCGAATCCAAAGAGCCTGCCGGTCCTTCCGAAGCCTGCCTGAACTTCATCGAAAATGAGGAGAGCCTGGTTGGCATCGCACCATCTTCTCAATTCCTGGATATACTCTTTGGGAGCCAGACTCGCTCCTCCACCCTGGTAGGTTTCTAAAATCACGCCGGCGACACTCTTCGGTTTCATCTGGCATTGCTGGAGAGATTTTTCGAACAGTTCGAAGCGTGTATCTTGAGTTCTAAAACCGTCTGGAAAGGGAACCTGGACCATGGCCGGATCTAAATTGACGATCCATTCTTTCAGGGAAGGGATGCCGCCAATCATCTGGGCTCCCAGAGTGCGACCGTGAAAAGCCCGCTCGAAGGAAACTATCCCAACCTTTTGGCGCCCTCCTTTTTGAATGCCGAAAGTCCGGGCCAATTTGATGGCACATTCCAGTGTTTCCGAACCGGTCGTTAGCAGGAAGACCTTATCCAGAGGGGCCGGGCTAATCTCCACGAGTTTCTTAACCAGGGCGGCACGAATCTCGCTGGGAAAGCAATAACTGGTTAGCAGAAGCTTTTGGGACTGTGTGACAATCGCTTCTACAACTTTCCGGTGGCCGTGCCCCACATTGGTGATGAGAACCCCGGAACTCCAATCCAGCCACATATTCCCCCAACGATCGAAGACTTTCACTCCTTCAGCCCGGTCCCACAAAATGGGAGGTTGTCCGCTCATGGCCTCGGGTTCGAACTTTCTGAGATTTTCTAGGATGGGGATCGATTCGGGGACTGGTATCTGAGTTGTAATCCGACGATATTTCGTTTCTACTCGTGGGACGGTGCGGGGAATCAGATCCCAGGATTTGGACATGGGAGAACGCCTTCTTAAAAATGAGGCAAACTAGGATGCGTTTGAGGCATGCTCATTGCCATTAGCCCCCGTGCTTTAGCGCTGGGGGCCTTGTTCTTATCTTCTTTGCTTTGTCCGACCGCTACCCCGCGCTGAAGCACAGGGCTAATGAAAACCTAACCGACTTTCGAAGGTCCAGGTGGGCACATGGTCGACGTTTTGGACGGTCATGGATTTTCGCTTCAATGTGCGAGCAACCTCACCCTGGATGCAGTGTCAGTCACCAGTCAAAACCGGAAGATGATACTTTGATCTCTACTGGATGTAAAGGCTTTCAAAGAAGTCCGTGCAGACCCGATTTGGGGTCTGCGGGGCGTTTCTCCGGATCTGAGTAGCCATGCTTCAAGGCTGTTACCTGAGCGGCATCTCACCGATGAATGATGGATGTGTGGTTACCCGGATGCCGCGCGCTTTAGCGCGGGGGCCCTGGAGTTTGGACATTTTCATTGCCGCGTAGCGGCATCTGAGCGTAGGCCGCCCTTTCAAGGCCGGACTCAGCAACCCAACCCCATACCCCGTCGCAGAGCGACGGATGAAATAGCAACCCCAACGGGGTGCGAGATTCAAGCGCCGCTGACGCGGCGCGGGTTCCCGACGGGGTACCAACGTACCGGCCTTGAAAGGCCGGCCTACCGTCAAGCGCCGCGATGCGGCGGCGAAACACCACTAAGGGAAACGAGAAGAGGATCACAGGTTCTCATGGAACACTCAACCTTCGACAATTTGATTGATTTCTGCGCAAAGGTTGAAAGATACTGACTGAAAAGTTGTCGCCGCGATTCTGGAGGCTGCCATGATTGGCAAACTGAAAATTGCCGGAGTACAAATGAATCCTCAGCTCATGGCTAAGGCAGGTAATCTGCGTACGATCCTCCAACACTTACAAACCGCTGCCCATGCAGGAGCTGGCCTGGTCATTTTTCCCGAATGTGCTCTAACGGGATATTGCTTCCAAAGCTTGCAAGAGGCCATTCCCTTGGCCGAATCCGTCCCCGGCCCCAGCACGCAGAAGCTGACCGAGGCCTGCCAATCTCATCAGATTCACGCCATCATGGGAATGATCGAGAAAGATGGAGATCGCTATTTCAACGCGGCGGTCCTGGCTGGGCCTAACGGGGTCATCGGTAAGTATCGCAAAATGCATCTGCCATTTCTCGGAATCGACCAGTTTGTAAACCCCGGAGACCTTGGCTTTGGCGTCTATGAAACTTCCCTGGGGCGCATCGGTCTCAACATTTGTTACGATGGCAGTTTCCCCGAAAGCTCACGGATCATGGCTTTGCACGGCGCTGACCTGGTGGTTTTACCAACCAATTGGCCGGGCGGATCCGAAGAAATGGCCGAATATGTCATTAATACTCGAGGCCTGGAAAATCATATCTATTACGCCGCCATTAACCGGGTAGGAGAGGAACGAGGGTTTCGTTTCATCGGACGGAGCCGCATCGTCGACATCCACGGCAGAACCCTGGCCCAGGCCAGCCCCGATCAAGAAGAAATCATTTATGCTGAGATTGAACCGGCCAGGGCGCGGGACAAGCATATCGTGCGAGTTCCCGGGAAACACGAAATTGATCGCTTTAAAGATCGCCGGCCGGAGTTTTACTCCTCCATCGCGAAACGACAGGGAACCGGTTAGTGCCCTTGCAGTAAATATCGACTAAAGGAGATTGACCATGTCTAAACCTATGCCCCAGCCTTCGCCTGAGCTTTTCTTCACCACGGTGAACGCTTACCAGCGTACCGGCGCACTGAAAGCGGCCATTGAGCTGGATCTTTTTAGCTGTATCGGTCAGGGAAGGGAAACATCACAGGAGCTGGCTGGGAAGTGCGGAACTTCTGAGCGTGGTATTCGCATCTCGTGTGACTACCTGGTGGTACTGGGATTCCTGACTAAGCAGGAAGGACGGTATGCCCTCACGCCGGATTCGGCGATGTTCCTGGATCGACATTCTCCCGGATACTTAGGCGGCGCCCTGGAATTTCTTCTCTCTCCCATGCTGACCGACGCCTTCAAGGACATTGCAGCCTGCGTGCGAAAAGGGGGTACCCTGATGCCAGAGGAAGGCACTGTCTCGGCCGAGCATCCTATCTGGGTTAAGTTTGCCCGCGCCATGGCTCCCATGATGGGTCTACCGGCCCAGCTCCTTGCCAACCTGGTCAACGGTAATGCGACTCCCAAGTTGAAAGTGCTGGATATCGCGGCCGGCCATGGGCTGTTCGGAATTACGCTGGCTCAAACCAATCCGAATGTCGAAGTTGTCGCGCTGGACTGGCCTCATGTCCTGGAGGTCGCCAAGGAAAACGCGCAAGGGCGCGGCGTAGCCAGTCGGTATCGCCTCCTCCCTGGCAGCGCTTTTGAGGTCAATTATGGCAATGGTTACGACCTGGTGCTTCTCACCAACTTCTTACATCACTTCGACGTGCCTACCTGTGAAACCTTGCTGAAGAAAGTCCATGCAGGGCTGGCTGCGGGCGGAAGGGCCATCGCCCTGGAATTTGTTCCCAATGAAGACCGGGTTTCTCCGCCCGGCACGGCGCCCTTCAGCTTGATGATGCTCTGTACGACCCCGAACGGCGATGCTTATACCTTCTCAGAATACGAGCGCATGTTCCGCAGTGCGGGCTTCTCCCGCAGCGAGTTCCGTCCGCTGCCTCCCACCTTGCAGCAGGTGGTGATTTCCCACAAATGAAACGACGTGAATTTATTAGGGGTGTGATACAAGCGGCAGGCACGGTCGCGGCGACCGCTCTCTCCGCCAGTCAGGTCCTGGGTGCCAATGAGCGCGTGATCGTGGGGTTAATTGGTTGCGGCGGACGAGGTCGCTATGTAGCTAAACTGATGCGCGATGTTCCCAATGTGGAATTTGGCGCGGTCTGCGATGTCTACGATGTCAATGCCGCTTCAGCCCAGCAATGGGCGGGAGCCAGGGCCCGCGCCTATAAAGACTTCAGAAAGTTGTTGGAGCAAAAGGAAATTGACGCCGTGGTCATCGGCACGCCTGATCACTGGCATGCCATCCCCACTGTGCTTGCCTGTCAAGCCGGCAAAGATGTTTACGTCGAAAAACCCCTGGCTCACAACATCCAGGAAGGCCGCGCCATGGTCCAAGCTGCCCGCCATTACCATCGGGTCGTCCAAGCCGGCACACAGCAACGTTCCGCCTCACACTATCAGGAGGTGGCTCGCATTATCCAGAGCCGAGAACTCGGCGAAGTCCACTACGTGCGGGTATGGAACTTTTCGAATAGGTTCCCTGACGGAATGGGGCGACAGCCAGACTCGGCTGTTCCGGATGGGCTCGACTGGGATTTCTATCTCGGACCGGCTCCCCAGGTTCCGTTCAATAAGAATCGCTTTTTGCAAAATTATCGGTGGTTTTGGGATTACGCCGGCGGCACCATTACAGATTTCGGAACACACCGCTTTGACACGGTGCACCAGATCATGGGAGTGGATGCCCCTCTTAGCGTCGTCGCCACAGGTAACAGGTATGCTCTCAATGATGGTGGAGAAATGCCGGACGTGCTGCAGGTTACTTATGAATATCCGGGCTTCACTCACAGTTATGAAGCTTGTAACCTCAATGGACACGGGTTGGGAGGCCGCACTCCTGGAATGGCCTATTACAATGCGCGTGACCGGGCGGACAGACCTAACGGCGAAGCCTACTATGGTACCAATGGCACGGTTTTCGCAGACCGCATCGGGTTTGAAATCTATCCGGAGCTCAAGCCCGTTCCCCCTCAAGATCTATATGAATCTGAAAGACCCCTCGCCTCGGGATACCGCATGGAAAGGAAACAGGTTTCTACTACCGACGCGACAGGGCTTCATGTGAAGAATTTCATTGAGTGTGTGCGAAACCGCCAGAAGCCGGCGGCCGACGTGGAAATCGGCCATCGCTCGACGATCGTGGCCCACCTGGGGAATATCGCCTACAAGAATCGGCAGAAATTGCATCGGGACGCAGCCAGGGAAGATTCCAAGGATGCGCCTGAAGCTTCGAAATGGCTGGGCCGGTCGGCCCGGAAGCCGTGGAATTTGATCTAGGCCAATTAGAAGATCCTGAGTGGCGATGAATTTCATTAGCCTGATTCGAACACCTCGATTGATCGAGGGCTTCTCGAGATTGGAAATTTTTTGATTCCCCAAAGGGGACCAATAATCCAGCCCAGGGTCGTGCGGTAACGCACTACCCTGGGAATAACGCCCTTTCCGCTCAACCTATCCCTGAGGGGGATAGATAACTAACCCTTGCTATATTCATCCCTTTCAGGGATGGGGTTCATCATGATCCTTTAAACCCAGGGTGGCGGCTGCGCCGCAACCCTGGGCTGGATTATTAATCCCCTTCGGGGAAAGAGACACTTCATTGCGAAATGCCGAGGATTCCAAATGAAGCATCCATTTCGAGTTGCCTGTGAGCAGAACAAGTCTCAAGAAATCAAGAATGCCTTGAGTTCCATCGATCGAAAATGTCCAAACTCGGGAACCCCGCGATTCATCGACGGGTGTCGACAATCCGTTTCAATTCACGGTTTTCTGGGAGGGAAGGTCTGATGTGTATTCATTCTTACTGTTTACACGCCTTAACTGACCCGCAACTCGATATCCTGTGGAGGATGTGTCAGGTTTCTTAAAGGAAGTTCCTCAGACTGGATTAATCAAAAGCGTATACTTTGGCGCTGGTCTAGCGGCGAGAGAAGAGGTCACCCAATTTTTTCCCGGCGCCGATAGATCAACGGGCCTGCGGGGAACCTCGTGGGATCTGAGAACGGATTTCTATTTCTGCTTCGCCATGGCCGCTTTCTCAGCCCTTGTGAACCGCGAATACTCGAGCATCTGTTTGGCCAGGTCCAGCGGGTAGCTTACTTTCACGTCTGTGATTTTTCCTCCGCCATTCACCACCGGCTCTAGCTGGGGCATCACAAAACCCGTGTAAGAAGCAATGTCGAGTTTCTTCACTCGTTGCTGAACTTCATCTCGAAGGTTCGTGTCGACCTTCAACCCGTATCTGTCTATTAGAGCCGTGGCAGCTCTGAGGTCTCCTTCGGCCTTGATACGCATCAGCTCAGCCAGCAACTCGCCGGTAGATTTCCGAGCCGCTTCAAAGTCCACAACGTGGTAATAGGTTTTTCCCTCCCGCGTCTCCACCTTGACCGCGTTGGAATTCTCCATAATGTAGTGACCGATCAACGCCCGACTCTTCATGTGATCTTCTTCGAGTTGATCGCTTTTTTCGATGCGACGCAATTGAGTCAAAGTAACCCGAATTTGCTGGCGGTACATCGTTTCTCCAATCTGACGCGCTTCTCCCTTGCCTCTGGCTAGACCGATGTCCACTAGCTTCTCATCCCATGCGTTCCACAAGGCAACTAAATCAGCGCGCGCTTCTTCCAGCGTGTTGTAGTAACCCGGCAAAAAATCTGCCGGATCTCTTCCCTGCAATTTGTCACTTACTTTGCCCGAGCCGTGGCCGATGACCTCGTGCATGGCCGTGTGCAGGTTGTCAGCCAGGGAGCCAAATTTCTCCTCCATTTCGATTTCGAGTTGGTCCCAGGCAAACTCCTTTACCAGAACCTTGCCCTGAGACTTCTCGTAGGCATCCACAATGTTGTGCAAAAGAACGCTCTTGCTTCCATATTGCTGTCGAATGGCTTGCTCATTGGGAAGGTTAATGCCGATAGGCGACACCGGGCCGGTCCCTCCAGTCTCCACCGCCACATTGATGACATTCGCTATCGGTGAGTGTTCTATCTTTTTCTTGTACTCGTTCTTCCAGGGTGCTTTGTCTTCGAAGTATTGGGCGAACTTGGCCAGATTTTGCATCAGCCGGGTTTGCTCAGGATCGGTGTAGAAGGCGGAAGCCTCCCATTCGGCTTTCTGCCCTCTGGGATCGAGGTAGACCTCTATGAATCCCATGATGAAATCCACCTTCGAGTCATCTTTCACCCAGTGAATGTTGTACTGGCGAAAGTCCTCCAGGCTGCCGGTCTTGAAATACCTGATCAGTTTTCTAATGGTCTCAGCCTGATATTCAGACGATGCGAAAGGAATAGCCTGTTCCAAATATTTGATCACGGCCTTCAAGTCCGCAGCGTAAACCCCGGGCGGAACACCCTCGCCGCCTGCTCGCCAGACTTTCTCGACGATCCTTCCTTTTTCCTTGGCCACGTAAGAGTTCAGCGGATATTTCTCCTGACCAGTTTTGGCCCAGGCCTGAACTTCGTTGTAGCTGAGATTGCGGCTATAGAAATTTACAGCGCTGCCGGCGGTGAAGTCTTTCCCGGGAGTTTTGTTGGTCAGCATCGGCTCATAATTCGGGTCGAAAACCACCTTCTTGAGTCGTTCGAGCTTGGCCTCCAGGGTTTCTCCCGCCACATCGAATTGGGCGCCATTCCTGGCTGCTGTCATACAGGCATTTTTGAATTGCTCAAAGGTGCATTCCGGGACGAACTTCCTGGAAGTGAGATTGTCGTAAAAACCGTTATTAATCCAGAAAAGCTTGAGGTAAGAACTAATCTTGGGTCTGACCTCTGAGTCAATGTTCTCTTGATGTTGAAAGATTTGCTCGAAGAGGTCGCGCACTTCCAAGGCATGGCGATGATGCTGTTCAATTGTAATGTCTCGCCCCGCCAGCGCCGCCAAATACAAGTAATAAATGAATGTCTTTTCTTTAGAGTTAAGTTGCTCGAACCCCTCGGCGTAGAGTTGCACGACATCTGCCGGTCCCACCCGTTCCAGTTTGTATCTTTTCTGTTCACTCACCTTGGGAGTCTCCTCCGTGGACGGACGAGTACAAGCGGAATGAAAGATGTTCAGAAGGATTAAGAAAAAGATGACAAATCGTGGTTTCATAGATTTTGCTTTGAATGAATTGCTTACTCCAAGCCCTGAAGGTGCAAAAAGCTAGGTACACCCCACTCATTGTTCTCCCTCTCCTTGTGGGAGAGGGTTGGCGCGAAGCGACGGGTGAGGGTCAACCGCGTTTTTCGGTGCCACAGTGTCAGCGGCAAGACGCGTAGCCACAGGCATTCCTGCCTGTCGAACTCGTCTCTGAAGCAGTTCAAGACAGGCAAGAATGCCTGTCTCTACTTCTGGGAAAATCCCAGACTTGGTGGGGACAAGAGTTTAAACACATCCCCACCATTGGGTTCATGATCAGTCCCGTTTCCTTGACTTACATTTTAGCGAGCCATAAAATGCCTCCATTCTTAAAAGGATAGCATCGAATGAATAAACGTATCTGGGTATTGGCCATTTTAATAGCCATCGCTCTCCTAACGCGAGCTTTGGATACCTACCAGATCCTGGTTCGTCCGACCAGCCTTCGAGAACCCATGGGTTTCGATTTTACGATTGAAAATAATCACATGACTGTGACCTCAATGGACTCAGCAGATCCCTCGGGCCAGCCGACTCGAGTCCAGGAAGCCGGGCTCAAAAAGAACGACCAAATCTTGGCTGTTTACAATGCGCGGGGCGAAGGCCAGTCTATTGCGGGTCTCTTTGACTTTGGCCAGGTAATGAGAACTGTTGGCATCGGCGAGCCCCTGACCCTGGTGGTATTACGCGATTCCGGCCAGCCAAGATCCGACGAACTGTCGCTCCATCTGCCACAGGCACGTCGCTCTACAGTCGGTTGGTCACTGCTTTGGGGCCTTGGAGTAATTCTCCCCATGGTGTCCATTCTCACTGCTGCCTTCATCGGATTCCTGAAGGCCGAAGACGATAACGCCTTCTTAGCTAGTCTGCTCTTTTTGTGTTTTTCCTCTCTTTCCATCTACACCTATTTCTTGTTTCCCAGCGGCTTGAGAGTTCTGGGAATGATCTATCAGACTTCCTTGGGGGCATTCTTGCCTTATCTAATGATGCGTTTTTTCCTGCTCTTTCCTTCCCCCTCACTCATTGAACGCAAAATGCCCTGGTTAAAAACTGTTTTCCTGGCTGCTACCCTTGTTTCGTGGGTCGTCCAACTGGCAGGGGTCTCTGCTCTTTGCCTGTCATTCAAGCGTGCCCAGCAATTCAAGGCGGTCTTGCCCCACTTTCAACAGGTGCTGCTGGGGCTGACTTCAGCCATGTTTATCATCGGCCTGGTTTCATTGGTTCTGAATACGGTAACGTCCCAGAGCAAAGACGAAAGACGGCGAATGGTTATACTGCTGGCGGGAACGTTAGCCGGCTTGCTGCCCTTTACGGTTCTAATCATCTTCATTGTTGTGTTTGGCTCCGAGCCATCGATTGGGTGGATTGTTTTAGTTTTTTTTATGTTGGCGTTTTTTCCTCTTTCATTTGTCTACGTCGTAGTGAAGCATCGGGTCTTAGGGATTCGCTTGATTCTGCGGCGCGGGTTGCAGTACGCATTGGTATCCCGCGGATTCCTGGTTGTGGAAGCTATCCTGATCTTCTTGATCTTTCATTTCGGTTTGGGTCCGATTTTCTCCAGGCTATTCTCTCGGGCGGGCAAAAACATTCCTGCCGTGAGCATGGCGTTGATCACGGCGAGTCTGGTGATTGGGCTCCGAAGGGTTAATAAACGGGTCATGCCGCTAATCGATCGCCGCTTCTTCCGCGAAGCCTACAATGCGCAACACATCCTGACGGATTTGCGCCGTGCCGTTCGGCGCCTGGCTGATGAGCCTGATCGGCTGGTCGCAACCGTAGCCGACAAAATCAGCGACTCGCTCTATCCTGATCGAGTGGCCATCTTTCTGCGAGGGCTCGAGCCCGCCCTGGCTGCTGCTGACGAACAAGCCTCCCCGCGGGCCCTGGTCAAGACTGACTCCCCGCAGACCAGTCATTACCGGTCTCGATGCCTTCGCGTGAGATCCAGTAACCACGAGGAAAGTCTCTGCACTGTCCGTGGGCAACCAGAGATTGTCCTGCCCGGCGACTCTTTCATCGCTCACACGCTGGAAGGTTTTACAACCCGGGAGCCAACCGCTCTGGAAGTCTACTTGGATGATCCCAAGTCCTGGGCGCACGCCCTGGTTAAAACAGATGAGCAGACAGAGGAACGATACCAGGAAAGAGAATTGCTCCAGCGCCTTAATACCAAGTTGATTGTTCCGCTAGTGGCCAACGATCGCATTCTGGGGTTTATCAGCCTGGGTGAAAAGCTGTCGGAGGAACCCTATTCCAGGGATGACAAGGAACTGCTTCTCACGGTGGCAGAACAGACGGCCATAGCGCTCGATTACGCTCAGTTAATTAACCAGGTGGCGGAGCAGGAGAAGCTTAAGAGAGAAATCGAAATTGCCAAAGAGGTCCAGGCACAACTGTTTCCCCAGAAATTGCCACCCTTACGGACTCTAGATTACACCGGCATCTGTCAAGCAGCCCGTGGCGTAGGCGGCGATTATTACGACTTTCTCTCGCTAGGAGTGGAGAAACTCGGCATCGCCCTGGGCGATATTTCCGGCAAAGGCATTTCTGCGGCTTTGCTGATGGCCAGCTTACAAGCTCTTTTGCGCAGTCACGCCCCTTTGCGTCTTGAGGCAGTCGACGAACTGGTGCGTGATATCAACCGCTTGCTGTGCGCTTCCACAGACACCAGCAAATACGGAACCTTTTTTTACGGGCTTTACGACGACAACTTTCGCACCTTAACCTATGTCAACGCGGGTCACAATCCGCCGATGCTATTTCAGTCCCTTAAGGATATCGTCTACCGATCGGCCAGCCAGGCACCAGCCCTTGAGTCGTTGCCCTCCCTGGTATTGGGGCATGCCGGTCGTGGTGAGGTGAAGCGCCTGGAAACCGGCGGAACCGTCATCGGTTTATTTCCTGAGGCTTGTTATCAACAAGAGACAATCCAGATGCATTCGGGGGATATCTTGCTGATTTTCAGCGATGGCGTTTCGGAAGCCATGAATAGCCGCGAAGAAGAGTTTGGTGAAGCCAGGTTGGCTGCTTTGATTAACTCGCATCCGCAGCTCTCCGCAGTGGACCTGCGGGATCTGGTTTTGCGTCAAATCGCCGAGTTCGTGAAAGACGCGCCACAGCACGATGACGTAACTTTGGTCGTAGCTAAGGTGGTTTGAGCAGTAATACCTCAGAACCTCTTCCGAAAATCCCCTCTCGGGAGGGGAAAGAAGGTTCAGCCTTCAGGGGTGGGTCCTGCCCGCAACAACCCACCCCTACGCCCCTCCAGCGGAGGGGAATGTGGGAGGCGCGCTCCGCGCAGCGATTGATCAGTGCACGGGAAACTCCCTTGAAAATTCCCCATTAGCGTGAGCAGAAGAACCTTATGGGCAAGTGAAAAGAAAAACACTACACAAGTTGGTTCCCGTAAAATGGGAATGATAATAGAATAAAGATTGTTGTCACTTAAGGATTGAGATTAATCATGAACTATCGTTATCAGATGAGTAGCATTTCTTTTGGGGGTCCGCTGACGCCTGTGGTGAAGAAAATCATCCTGGCCTGCGTCGGTGTCTTTGTCGTTCAGCTCGTTGCTGAAAACCCCATGATTCAGTACTTCAGTCTGATCCCCGAGGCTGTGCTCGGGAATTTTTACTTGTGGCAACCTTTTACGTACATGTTTCTTCATGGAGGGATTTTTCATTTGCTATTTAATATGCTGGCTCTGTTCATGTTCGGTTGTGAAATGGAACGTCACTGGGGAAGCCAGCGTTTCCTTCGCTATTATCTCGTCACCGGCATCGGCGCCGGACTTTGCGTCTTCTTCATTCCCTCCACTTATCACATTCCTACAATCGGGGCCTCAGGCGCCATTTACGGGGTCTTGCTCGCCTATGGCATGACGTTCCCCGATCGCATCATTTATATGTACATGATCTTCCCGCTCCAGGCCAGATATTTCGTAATGATCATTGGTGGCATTGCTTTTCTCTCTTCGCTTTCCACTGCCAACACTGGAATCTCCAACATCGCGCACCTGGGAGGAATGGTATTTGGTTATCTCTACTTGCGAGTTAAGCCTGGCAATTTGCTTTACCCCATCAAAGGGGCCTACTACAAATGGAAGCTGCGCAGAGCCAAGAAGAAGTTTATGGTGTATCTCAACAAGAAGGAACGGGATCGTGATAAGAACCACATGATCCATTAGCGGGAATTGTGAAGACCTTTTTGGTTGTACATCTTTGTAGCCCAGGTGTTCACGCCTGGGTGCATGTCACCCTTCCCTAGGGTAGCCCGCGTCAGGGGGCTTCGCATCCGGCTTCAGCCATTTGAGGAGGTTTGCCTTAGGTCGCACCCATTCCATCAACCTTATCATCACTCAATCGAATTCAGTCCCAGGCATGAATGCCTGGGCTATGTGAAAAATGCCTAAACTCAAGGCTCACCCGCAGCGAAACGATTTGCCCTAACCTAGATTTGTTCCAACCCGTTTTTCAAGTCGTCGATAATATCCTGCCAGTCCTCCAGGCCAATGGAGAGCCGAATGCCACCGGGTTCGATTCCTTTGGACTTCTTAAGTTTTGGAGGCAGCGCTGCATGTGTCATAGAAGAGGGGTTTTCAATCAGAGTTTTTATCTGCCCCAGGCTTACCGCCAGAGTGATCGTATAAGAATGGTCGGCGATGAAGTCAATGAATTTTTCAGCCGCTTCATTTTCGTTCTTTCCGTCTTCCTTTAAGACAAAATAAATAATACTTCCTGGTGAAAACTTGCCGTCATAGTTGGTCATCTGCCGTTGGGCCAGATCCGCCTGGGGAAAACTCGCCAGGCCGGGATATCGCACCAGGGAAACCTTGGGATGATTCTCGAGAAATTCGGACACCTTGAGCGCTGTCTTCTGCTGGTTCGCGATTCGTGTCGCCAGCGTCGGCAATCCATAGACCAAAATCGGCCAGGCGCTTTTGGAAGAAAGAACGCCACCAAAGTCCTTGCGGTAGAGCAAGAGATGATTACAAAATGTCGCTGAAGTAATTACCGCGCCTCCCATGTCGGTTCCAAACCCGCCGATGTTCTTGGTTAGACTGTAGACCACGATATCGGCGCCCAGCGGCAGCGGCCGTTGGCAGTACGGAGTTGCAAAGGTGTTATCGATAATCATCAAGATCTTCTTGCCGTCGGGCCGGTCGTGATTCACTTTGTCCAGAAGAACTCGAATGGCCTGAATATCAATCAAATCCAAAGTTGGATTCACGGGCGTTTCGAAGTAAACAACCCGAGTGCGCGAGTTGATCAGGGGCTTGAGATTCTTAGGCTGGGTTAGGTCGCAATAGTGGACGGGGATTTTATAGCGTGGGTACCAATTGGTCAGCAGGCTATAAGTGCAGCCATACATGGCCTGGTGGGCAATAATTTCGTCACCCGAAGCCACCGTAACGCCGAAGGCAGCCGAGACAGCGGCCATCCCTGTAGAAAAGGTTACGGCGATTTCTCCGCCTTCCGCGTAGGCCAGATTCTCCTCCAGCATGCCGCGGGTGGGTTCGTCCAGGCGGTCGTATATATAGATCGGGACCTCTTGCCCCTGCTGGGATTCCGGAGAGCCGAAATCCAGAAATCCCTGGGCCCCGCGATGGGTTGAACTTAGACGAAAGGTTGTGGAGGAAGAAATTGGTGGTATGACATGGTGATCATAATCCCAACGCCGGCTTTCGTAGTTGCCGTGAATCATGCGCGTTCGCATCTGGTATTCTTCCTTTTTTCGCTTTTGAAACTTCTTAGATTTTTCCATGAGGTTTCCTCCTCTGAAAATCCCCCTTTTCAAGGACGGCGTGGGGGGCTGTCCTTCGGGTTTGCAGTGTCAGGTTCACGACAGGACATGCCCCCTGCACCCCCTTCGAAGGGGGAACAGTTTTCATTTATTGGTGGTGCCGCCGCCGGCATGGATGGCTCCCTTGAATTTCTTGCAGTCCCTTCGACATACTGAGTCGGCCATTGCAGAAATAAGGTGACGTATTTCTTTCCATTCGTGCTTGTTGACTTGCTCCTGTGCTGGCTCGGCCTTGTTCCGACCAATCGAGAAGAGCACGAGGGAGACGATGTTTTCGCCAACAATTGAGTACTACGCAAGGCCTTCGGGGCTATCCCTTTGGCCCGGCAGCACGCACTTGCGCTGAGACTTGGTCAGCCAATGTCTTGAAGTTTTCGACGAACATGGCTGCCAGTCTCCGAGCCTGAATGTCGTAGGCTGCCTTGTTCGCCCAGGTGTTACGCGGGTTGAGGATTTCGGCCGGCACTTCGGGGCAGGCGGCGGGTACTGCAACACCAAAGTGTGGATCAGTATTGGTAGGGGCATTCTCCAACAAACCATTAAGGGCGGCATGGATCAAGGCACGGGTGATACTAATGTTCATACGCTGGCCCACCCCATAAGGGCCGCCACTCCAACCTGTGTTGACCTGCCAAACGTTGACTTTATGCCGGGTGATCTTATCGCCCAGCAGGTCTGAATAGACACTTGGCGATAGTGCCATGAAGGGAGCGCCGAAACAGGTGCTGAAGGTAGCCTGTGGTTCCGTGACGCCTCTTTCGGTACCGGCTACTTTGGCAGTATAGCCGGAGAGGAAGTGGTACATGGCTTGTGCCGGCGTGAGCTGGGCGATCGGCGGCAGCACACCGAAAGCGTCGGCAGTCAGCATAATGATATGGCTGGGGTGACCGCCGATGCCATCCCGTCTCGCATTTCGGATATGGCTAATCGGGTAGGCGGCCCGAGTGTTTTCGGTGAGTGAATCGTCGTCCAAATCCAAACGACCGGTAGCGCTGTCGAACCCGACGTTTTCCAGAATCGTTCCAAACCGCCGCGTGGTTTCGAAGATTTCCGGTTCAGCCTGGGCAGAGAGGTGAATGACCTTGGCGTAGCAGCCGCCCTCAAAGTTAAATACACCTCGATCGCTCCAGCCGTGTTCGTCATCACCAACAAGGGTGCGACTCGGGTCCGCCGAGAGCGTTGTCTTACCCGTGCCGGAAAGACCGAAGAAGAGCGCTACGTCCTCTCTAGGGCCGATGTTGGCCGAGCAGTGCATCGAGAGAACATTCTGCTGCGGCAGCAAGTAGTTGAGCACGGTAAAGACAGACTTTTTGATTTCACCGGCGTATTGAGTACCTCCAATCAGCACAAGCTGTTGCCCGAAATGAATTACCACGAAAACTTCTGACCGGGTTCCGTCCAGTTCCGGGATGGCATGGAAGCTGGGAATGTTAATAACGGTAAACTGGGGTTTGTGATTTATGAGGTGAGCCGGTTCTGCTTGAATGAAAATGTTGCGGGCAAACAGATTATGCCAGGCAGTTTCGGTGATAACGCGGATAGGCAGGCGATAGGCTGGATCGGCCCCGGCAAAGCAGTCTTGCACAAAAAGGTCTTTGCCTTGCAGATAGGCCAACAATCGCGGATGCAGACCATCAAAACGGTCTGCTTCCATGGGACGGTTGACTGTGCCCCACCAGATCTTATCTGCACTAGACGGATCGGCCACAATGAACTTGTCATTGGGTGAGCGGCCGGTGTGCTGCCCTGTACGCACTACGAGAGGGCCAAGGTGGGCCAGGCGTGCTTCCCGGCGGCGGATGGCTTGCTCATAAAGCAGAGGAGTGGAAAGGTTCCAGTACACGGCGTTCAGGTTTTTGATGCCGTGATTTTCCAAGCCGTATCGGCTGTGAGCAAAGTCTGGGGTCTGCATGGGGTAATTTCCTTTAGAGTGATCTGGGGTCAATCACGCCTGCCCAAATGGTGCGTAAAGTAGGTTCTTGCCCATAGCTTTGTCTCCCCTGATAGCTTTATACATTTAGATACTTAAAAATAAAAGATGTAAAATTCGTTGGGTGAATTCGCAACGAAGCGTCTTTTTCCCCGAAGGGGATTGATAAATACAAGACAAGGGGGGGCTAATGAATCGTCTGGTCCAAGCTGTTTTGATTGTGCCATTGGGTTTTTTCTTCATCGACGACGGGTTAGGGCAAGCGGCCGGAGTGACACACCGCCTTGTTCCCACGCCGAAGACTGTCACGTGGGGTTATTTCGATGCAAAAACTCCTCCAGTGCTACGAATACGCTCCGGAGACACAGTTGAAATTGAATCTCTCATAGCTGGCGCTGTTGAAGCGCTCGAAGCTGCGGGCCTGCCAAGGAGCCAAATGCAACCTGCGCTGTTGGAAATTGACCGCGAGGTGAAGGACCGCGGGGAGATTCCGCACATCCTCACCGGGCCCATTTGGGTCGAGGACACCGAGCCAGGAGACATTCTGGAAGTTAGAATTGTTTCCATCGACCCCGTGGTCCCTTATGCCATGAACTTTTTTGGGCCAGGCAGAGGCTTCTTGCCGGACGAGTTCCCTTATGTTCACTTCAAGCTGACACCGCTCGATCTGGACCGCCATGTGGCGAAATTCTCGGACAATATTGAAATTCCTCTCAGACCCTTTTTTGGCGTGATGGGTGTGGCGCCGCCTCCTGCAACCGGGAGAATCAGCAGTGGTCCTCCCTGGATTCATACCGGCAACATGGACAATAAGGAGCTGGTGGCAGGAACCACACTTTACATTCCGGTCCACGTGAAGGGGGCTCTCTTCTCGGTCGGCGATGGACACGCCGGGCAGGGTGACGGTGAAGTTTGCTTGACGGCCCTCGAAACTTCGCTCCGCGGAACGTTTCAGTTCACTGTGCGTAAAAACGAAAAACAGCGGTGGCCTCGTGCCGAAACACCGACGCACTACATGACCATGGGTTTTCACGAAAATTTAGAGGAAGCCACCAGGATTGCGGTCAAGGAGATGCTGGATTTTCTGGTCAACCATAAGCATCTCAACCGCGATGAGGCTTACATACTAGCCAGCGACGCCGTCGATTTGCGTATCACTCAGTTGGTGGATGGAAAGAGAGGCGTCCATGCGCTTCTACCCAAGGCAATATTTATTCATTGAGGTTAACTGTTTTCTGGAAGCAATAAAGCCGCCTTCGCATTCCCTGAAGGGAACCGGCATATTCCTCCCTTTCTGGGGCGATGGAATCAGACCTGTTTCCAGGAGTTTCTACGTTGTGGAGTCTGTGAACCGTTATCTGCCGCACTTTTTCAGGTTTTCGGCTCCCCTCGCCCCAGCGCGGGAGAGGGGCGGGGGGTGAGGGGGAGGCTGCTATGGCGCGACAACAGGCATTAGACCTACACAAAGCCAAGATCTCCTCATTCACCTCTTCTCGCGCTCGAGAGCTCCGTCATTCGGATACGCTGGCCAAGAAGCTTGCCTGGAGGCTTCTCCGAAACCGCCAGTTGCTTCACTATAAGTTTCGCCGCCAACTCCCCCTGGGGAGTGCCATTGTGGACTTCTGTCGCCTGTCGTTGAAACTGGTCGTTGAACTCGACGGTGCCGGCCATGCGCATGAGTCTCAAGCAACGAGAGATCGGCAACGCGACCGAGAATTAGAGAAAAGAGGGTATCGGGTGGTGCGTTTCCCAAATGGCATCGTGCTGAAGGCACCTACCGAGTTTGTGAGGAAGATTCGGGAGTGCATCTCGCAGTTGGAGCAGGCTCGCTTGAACGAGCTTGGTCGGTAAAGCTCTTCAAATCTAATGAGGTATTCCCCCTCACCCCCAACCCCTCTCCCGCGCTGGGGCGAGGGGAGCCGAACATCAATCTTCTCGATCTCTGAAACGTACAAACTTCCCCGGTCGTGCGTTACCGCACAATCCTTGCCATGAATCGTCAATGTCAGTCTGAGAGACACTTAGAGACAAGCCTAGCTTGGGATGGGGAAACGATAGACTTCTCCACTCTCTGCCACGCAGAACCAGATTTGTCTCTCCCAAACAGTCATACCGTGTGGGACTACCACTGTTCCGTTCACTTCAGGGGCGGTGGGAGGCAACATGACTTGTTTCTGGATATGGCCGTTTTTAGGCGACATCTTGAAGAATGACCTGTAATTACTTTCCGTGCACCAGAGGGACCCATCAGGATCCCAGCCTAATCCATGCGGCCGGACGCCAGGGGCGGGAAAAGACCGGAGGACGCTGCCATTCTCAGGGTTCATTACGTAAACAGTTGCTGACGGAGGGACGGCTACCCAGATTTCGCCACGCCAATACTCCAGGCCGTGAGCGCCGGTGGGCTTGGAATGCTCGTCACGCGAGCCCCACTTGACCACTCCGGCTCCCGGAGTTGGAAAGGAATGCAGCGTTTTACCTGTCTGGGCGTCTACTTTGAGGAGGAGACAATTATAGGTAGAGGCAATCCAGAGAGCAGAACCGTCGAAAGTAATGCCGCTGCCGGCGTCAGTCTCTGTCTTGAATTCTCGAATTACCCGACCGTTTTCAAAATGAACCAGAGCCACGCGGTTGGTCTTTTGATCGAGAATCCATAGACCGTCTCGATTGGCTGGCAGTCCGTTGGGTTGCGGACCAGGTGTCCGAAAGGCTAACTCCACTTTGGGTGCCCGAATCGTGGGAAAACGGACCAGTGCAGCGATGCCAGGGATTCGCCAAGCGGGAATCCCCAGGGCCAAGAGTCGAACACAGTTCCTGCGATTCAGCATAAGAAGGACCTCTGAAAATCCTCTCTTGCGAGGGGCAGAAGGCCTAGCCTTCGGGGTGGGTCCTGCCGTCCGGACGACCCACCGCGGGGGACTAATTTTCATGGCTCGTGGTAATCCGAAGGATAATGAGAAACTCCTGTCATAATTATGGACCTTTCGCCGGGTCGAGCCGGACGATGGCGTAAGGAAGAAGAGCGATCTCGATTGGGTTCGAGATCTGTTGCAACAGCCCTGGGTTATCCCTGAAGGATTCTGGGTAGCGCATAGCTTCTTCGCCGCTGAACTCGTCGAGACGTTTCACCCGCACGTAGCCCCCTAGCTTCGAGTTGCGTACCCGGACATACTGGAGCTTTGGACCCAGGTTGGCCAGAAGGACACGAAACCGGTCTCCTTTTTTCAGCGCCATGGCTTCCACATTCAGAGGAGCGCTGGAGGTAGTTGAAACTGAGTGGCCCCCAGCAAATTCTCCCACATCCGCCAGAACATGGTAGAGAGGGAATACGGCTCCTGCAATGGAGTGAAACTTCTTGGGCAAGGAAGGTCCGTCCTCCGCTTCCATGACCCCGCGCCAGCCAGTGGTTTCGTAATAGGTCACACTGTAGGTTCCGCTGGCTGCCAGATGTTTGATGCTTCCCAACGTCCAACCCGCCCCAAATAAGGACATCTGCCTTACGTCTACTTGTGGAGGAAGCTCACCCGGCCTGGGTTCTGGTTCGGGTCCGGTGGCATTGGGATTGAAACGAGGTCTGAGGGTTACCGGTGAAGCTGACAGAGGAAGATGGCCGCTGAACTGGCGTGCGCTCTCGATGGTGCCGGCTTGCGCCTCCAGGGTCTCGACCAGGGTGGCGTTGTCATAAGCGTGAATCTGCGGATTCATGCTGTAGCTGACCAAATCCAACGCGGGTACAGGCGGGCGGCCGCGGTTCAGTTCGGCGAAATAAGCATTCGTGCCTGCACCAATCTTGGCTTTGGGATCATAGCGAGAGAGAAGGCGGCGCGCCAGGCGGATGGCGGGTTGGGTGGTCGATTTTTCTTTCGTCTGAAAGATGAGCCAGGCTCTCTAGCAAGGTTGGTCAATTCTGCTTCGGCCGAGTCGCCCAAAAACAGTGCCACCTCCAGGGATACTCCTAAGGCCTTAGCTTCCGAGGCTGCTCGGCTCAGGATTCCCTGGTAATGGGGCTCCGAAAGTTTGAGGTCAACTGGCAGGTGAGAAAGATTGAGTTGCTTCAGTCGCTGCAGCTCCTTGTTCGTCAGAGAATGGCCGTGGCTGGCCATGCCCAGCCCAATCAGAGGCAGGGGAGTCGGAGACTTCTGATCGACGGTAATGGTAACGTTTGAGGAGGTCAGTTCAATCTTAGGCAGCTCTGCACTTGCCTTACCCTTTAGATTAAGTTTGATGGACTGCCCGATCCTCGTCCCTTCTTTGACCTCGACGGGATAGGGAAGACT
>QHZP01000146.1:0-9196 GCA_003224715.1 Acidobacteriota bacterium
TGAAGGCCGATGAGCCTGTGCCAGACGTCAAAGCTTCCTGGCAAGAGTGTAACCCCGAAACCACATCCAGCTTTTCTGCAGTCGGATATTACTTTGGTCGTGCCCTGCAAAGGGCGCGTAAGGTCCCGGTGGGACTGATTCACACTTCCTGGGGTGGTTCTCCAGCAGAGGTCTGGATGCGCCAGCGAGTGCTTGAAACCAACCCTGAGTACAAGAAATCGATTCTCGAAGGTTATGCTGCGGCCATGAAAAAATATCAGGAAGCCTCAGCCAAGTTCGAGGCCGAGCGGGCGGAGCCGAAAAAGCAAGACCAGACTGCCGACAAGAAGCCGCCTGAAAAACCGTTTTGGAAACCGGCAGAACTCTACAATGGAATGATGGCGCCGCTGCTTCCCTACGCCATCAAGGGCGCCATCTGGTATCAAGGTGAGTCCAACGCCGGACGCGCTTACCAGTATCGGACGCTTTTCCCCGACATGATTCGCAACTGGCGACAGGATTGGGGCCAAGGGGAGTTCACTTTCCTGGCGGTGGAGCTGGCGCCCTGGGACAAAAACAAGAAACGTCCAGTCGAGGAAATCACGGCAGCACCGGGCGAAAGTGACTGGGCCGAACTTCGCGAGGCACAGCGGCTGGCCACCAAAGTCCTGCCTAAGGTGGGCCTTGCCGTCATCACCGATGTCGGCGATAAAGATGATATTCACCCCACCAGGAAAGAGCCTGTTGGCACGCGGCTCGCCCTGGCTGCGCGAGCAATTGCCTACCGCGAAAAAGTTGTTTATTCCGGTCCTACCTACAAGAGTATGAAGCTTATTGGGGATAGGATCATCCTGAGTTTCGATCACGTCGGCAAAGGATTGGAAACGCGCGATGGCGAACTGAAGGGATTTTCCATCGCAGGCGCCGATCGAAAATTCGTCTGGGCCAAGGCCAAAATTCAGGGGGACAAAGTAGTCGTGAGCAGCCCCGAAGTGCCGAAACCAGCCGCCGTTCGCTACGGCTGGGCGGATTATCCGGTGGTGAACCTATGGAATAAAGACGGCTTACCTGCTTCGCCCTTCCGGACGGATGACTTTCCGATGATTACCAAAACGAAAAATTGAGCGTGTTGCGCCTGAGCTCACAACTCAGGTTTCGGAGTAACGGAGCCGCTCATGGCGACTGTGGTGGGGCACCACGAAGGATGAAAATGCACATTCCCTTCCGGCGGAGGCGAGCTGTGAAAAATTGAAAATTGAACCACTGGGGCCGCCCCCTCACCCCTAGCCCCTCTCCCTCAACGGGGAGAGGGGAAAGTAATCGTTAGACCAACTCCCTCGCCCAATGGGGAGAGGGGTGAACGCTTGATAAGCGTTCACAAGGGCGGGTGAGGGGGACGCCGGGAATTTCTTCACACCTCCCCAGAGTTCTCAATAATAGGAGGGAGAAATGAGAAACTTTCGGATGTGGTTATTCGGCTGGCTGGCGGTGGCGCTTCTCAGCCTTGAGATCAATGCCCTCGATCAAAAACAGCCGATGATCGGTGATCCGGCGCCGGCATTTAGTCTCAAGACTGTCGACGGGAAAGTCGTGTCGTTGGAGCAGCAGCGAGGCAAGTTTGTAGTACTTCATTTCGCTGCCAGTTGGTGACCGTTCTGTGGCGCGGAGGCTCCGCATCTGGAAGCACTTTACCAAAAATATAAGACCCACAGCGTTCAAGTACTGGTCATTGACGTGAAGGAATCCAAAGCCACGACGGCTAGATGGGTAAAGCAGGTGAAGTACACATTCCCGGTACTCCTCGACTCGGACGGGAAAATCGCCGCCAGCTATGCCCCGCCTGGGGCACAACCCGATCTGTCGCGAGACCAGGTGCCCATTGCGTCGAATCTCATCCTCGATCGGTCCGGCAAAATTCGTTTCTTCTCGCTCTTGGACACAGCCAACTTCGATGCCAAGCTGCTTGCGCTAACCGCTCGACTCGACCAACTCTTGACTGAAAAATGAACTTTTCCCTCCTGCTGGCATTGCTATTGTTGTCGACCACAGATGCGCGGGCCCGTCCTCCCGTGGTTACCGTGCGTGTGCTGGAACCAGTCAAGTTAATGGCCGGTGCGTCGGTTCAGGCCAGGGTTTTGGTTGCAGTAGCCGAAGGTTATCACTTGCAGGCGAATCCAGCCAGTGAAGCCTACCTGATCGCCACCCGCCTTGAACTCAAAGCTGCTGAAGATATCTCAATTGGCAAGCTAAACTATCCCAAGGGAAAGCCCTATCGCCTGAATGGGGCAGATAAAGAGATCCAAACCTACGAAGGAAGTTTTGAAATCGGTGTTCCTTTGAAGGCGAAGGAGCGGGCGCGTCCCGGCGAGCGCATACTGCAAGGGCGCCTCCACTACCAGGCCTGCGATTCAAAAACCTGCCTCTTTCCAACCTCTGTACCAGTCACACTTACATTGCAGATAGTCGAGGCCAGGCCGAAATCGAAAGTTAACCACAAAGGCACAAAGTACACCAAGCAGGCAGGATTAGAACTTTGCTCCATATCGGGACCTACTTCAGCCAACTGAAACGTGTCGAGAAAAAAGACCTGCTTTTCCTCTGTATCCCTTCCTCTTTGTGTTCTTGGTGTCTTGGTGGTCATTTACAATTTCACATTTCGGGCTAAATCGATCTTCAATTCTTTAACCTAGACGTCGTCTTAATCTGGCTGAAAGGAAGGTTCAGAATTGGATATTTTTTCCAGCTTTTATAGTCGAAGTGCCACCACTCTTTGGGATAGACAGCGAACCCTTCTTTCTCCATGGCGGCTCGCAGCAAGTCACGACGAGCCCGCTCGTCGGCCGTGCCGCCACGGTAGTTAGGATAAGCTCGTTCCGACATTTCATCGTAGACACTGGGCATCTTGACCTCATGACCGGTTTTGAGATCGTAGAGCGAAAGATCTACCGCACAGCCGCGATTGTGCTTGGAGCCCTCAGCCGGATTGGCCACAAACTCCCGCTTCTCCGGAGGTGTCACGTCCCAGAAGATTTTAGTCACACTCCAGGGACGATAACCATCAAAGACCAACAGGCCATACCCCCTTTTCTTCAACGAGCGGTGTGCACGAACCAGCGCTTCGGCTGCTGGTCTTTGCAGAAAGGCTCGCGCTTCAGTATAGACCGGGCGTCCTACCAGATTGTTTGAGGTGGCATAGCGGATATCCAGATGAATTGTTGGATCCAATGACACCACTTCCACCAGGTCCGGCGCACGGAAAGGCCCGGATTCCAGGGGAGGGCTTTCTTGAAGGTTAAATGGCAGTGCGAAAAAAGGGGCGACACCGGTTAACCAGAGAGTGAGAAACGCGGCAAGAAAAATCCTGTGAAGTTTAATTGACAAACGAGGTCTCATCTTATTGACTCTTCGTACAAAGACTTCAGCAGCAATCTACATGGGCTTGCCTGGCCCGTCAAGGTCGAGCTTTCTCCAGCAAGCTCAGTCGCGGATCGAGGATCGAGGATCGAAGATCGCACGATCGAAGACTGCGATCGATCCTCGATTCTCTAATCTCAATCCCCAGTTTTTTCTCACCGCGCCTTCGCGTCTCTGCGCGAATATTGTCCTCTCTCGGCGCCTCATCACGCGGCCCATTGACTGACACTGACGAGCGTGCTACCCTCCAGTTCAAATGAAACCCGTCTCTCTGAAGCCTGGGGGCCCCTCCATTTTCTTAGGCTCCAGACTTCAGTCTACAGCCTGTTTTTTCGCGTTTCTGGTCAGCTCCCTGGTCTTGCAGGCACACCCTACCGAGCCACAGGCCAACATTCGACAGCTCTATCAGGAAGCACAGGCTGCCCGTGCACGAGGGGACCTGCTTGCAGCCGAACAAAAGTATTTGGAAGTGATTCGGCGTGCGCCCCAGCTCGCCAACGCCTACCACAACCTGGGCATCGTTTACTTTATGCAACGCAAGTACCGGGATTCGGTGGAGGTACTCGATAAGGCTCTGAAACTCAATCCCCGCTTGGCTGGAGCGCATGCCATGCTGGGATTGGCTTTTTACAACCTCTACGAGCTGCAGAATGCTGTCACCGCTTTCCAGGCTGCGTTGCAGTTGAATTCGGCCGATAGCACGGCTCTTCTTTATTTGGCAAAATCCCAGCTCCAAATGCGGGACTATCGAGACGCGGCCAAAACCCTGGAGAAGTTGGCAGAATCCAAACCTGACGATCCCGACGTGCTCTACAATTTGAGCCTGGTTTATATGAAACAGATGCTAGGGACCGTCAATCGCCTGGGTGAAGTTGCTCCACAGTCTTATCAGTTTTCGTTATTGCTGGCCCAAGACGCCGAAGCGCGCAATGATGACGATACTGCCATCAAGAAATACAAAGAGGCTCTGGCCTTGCGTGGAAAGCCTGATGTGGTGGGCATTCACTACGCCTTGGGAAGCTGTTACGCACGAACAGGCAAATACAACGAGGCGGCCGAAGAATTCAAGCAGGAATTGCAAATCAATCCTGATGACTCTTTGGCTCTATGGAAACTCGGGGAACTTGCCCTTCACGGCGAGCCACAGGAAGCTCGAACTTACCTCGAGCGCGCCGTGAGCCTGAATCCGGACCTTCCTCAGGCCGTTCTAGCCTATGGCCGCGTCCTGGCTCGGGTTGGGGAAACCGAGAAGGCAGTGGAACAGTTTCAGCGGGTGGTACGCTTGGCTCCGGAAGAAGACTCAGTCCACTTTCACCTGGTTAAGGCCTATCGTCGCTTGGGACGCGATGACGAAGCCAAAGTGGAGATGGCCAGGTTCGAACAATTGGCTAAAAAGAAATCGGAACGCAAGCGGGAGATGGCCCGGCAGCTCATTGAATTAGGCCGGGCCACCCAGGAGATGCAGGATGAGCCCGATCCTGGATTTTCTCCGGCAAGAGATCCTGCGCACGAGTTGAAGTAGTTGGCATGATGCGAAAGCCGAGACACCAAAACCCACTGTGGCCTGTGACCGCAACCAAAAATCAAACCGCGAAGACGCGAAGGACGCCAAGAAGACCACCAAGACGCCAAGAACTTAAACGCCGCCTATAATAAACCGCAGAGACGCGGAGGCGCAGAGAAAAAATCTTTGGAACGCAGACCGCAGAGTGTGCCCAGTTGCTCTTACTACAAAAAATTATCACCAATACTAGAGTTACTTCGTGGCGACAAAGTTCACAGTTCGGTCAAATTTGTGAAAGGCAAGGCTGCCCCCTCACCTCCAGCCCCTCTCCCGTGGGGAGAGGGTGGCCGAAGGACGGGTGAGGGGTCAGTTGCCAACAGAACGGCACTTCTCGGCGGTCTGAGGTTGCTCGCTACGACTGGGATATAAAATCTTTCTAAAAAACAAAAAATTGCGGTTTTATAGTACAAAGAAGAAAAGAAGAAGGGTAGAGGAAAACGGGGCACTCCGCTTCAGGCTCTTTTCAGTTGATTGGTGTCGACTGTTTGAGGGAAACTTTAAC
Organism: Acidobacteriota bacterium; assembly: GCA_003224715.1. Classification (GTDB taxonomy): domain Bacteria; phylum Acidobacteriota; class Terriglobia; order Versatilivoradales; family Versatilivoraceae; genus QHZQ01. The sequence continues at coordinate 5,460 of QHZP01000146.1, forward strand.
TCTGTCTTCTTGGTGTCCTTAGTGCCTTTGTGGTCAACTTCGTCTTTCACCTTACGGCTTCACTTTACGACCGGCCGATTTGCGGCTCGTACGGTACGTCCTCCGGAGTAGCGCGGAGAAAATCGAAATCGCAGCCCTCATGGGCTTGCAAGACATGCTCCAGAAAGAGGGTGTAATAGCCGCGGCGGAAGCGGCGCGGGGCCGGACGCCAGCTCTCCAGCCGGCGCTTTATTTCCTGCTCCGAAATCATCAGGTCCAGACGGCGCTTCTCCACATCCAGGTGAATTTGATCTCCATTCTGGACCGCGGCGAGCGGCCCACCCACAGCCGATTCCGGGGAGATGTGCAGCACCACCGTGCCAAAGCTGGTCCCGCTCATACGCGAGTCGCTCATTCGGACCATATCTTCGACTCCTTGCTTCAGTAACTTGGCGGGAATCGGGATTTGCCCCCACTCGGGCATCCCGGGAGCCCCGACCGGCCCGGCGTTCTTGAGCACTAGGATGGTTGAAGGATCGACGTCCAGGCTGGCATCATCAACCCGGGCCAGCATCTCTTCATAATTTTCAAAAACCAGGGCGCGGCCAATGTGACGGAGCAGGGAGGGCGAGGCTGCCGAAGTCTTCATCACCGCCCCTTGGGGAGCCAGGCTGCCGAAAAGCACGGCCAACGATCCTTCGCGGTGGAGCGGATCTTGCAAAGGACGAATTACCTCGCGATTGTAACACTGGGCGTTGGCAACATTTTCGGCCAGGCTCTTGCCGGTCACGGTGGGTGCATTCCCATGCAGCAGCGGCAAGATTTCTTTCATCACCGCCGGCACACCACCCGCATAATAGAGGTGCTCCATCAGGTACTTGCCCGAAGGACGGACATTAACCAGGTAGGGCGTGGAGCGAGAGAGTTCGTCAAACTTGGAAAGCGGCAGTGGAATGCCGAGCCGCCCGGCAATAGCGATCAAATGGATCACTGCATTGGTGGATCCGCCCAGGGCCATGCAAAGCCGGATGGCGTTTTCAAAGGCTGGCTGGGTGAGAATGCCTGACGGTCGCAAGTCTTCTTTCACCATCTGCACGATACGGCGTCCGCTGGCCTCCGCCACGGCCTGTCGCCGCGAATCCACCGCTGGAATATTGGCACAGCCGGGAAGCATCATCCCAAGTGCTTCGGCAGCACTGGTCATGGTGGAAGCGGTGCCCATGGTCATGCAATGACCCGGACTACGAGAAATACAACCTTCCATCTCCGCCCACTCTTCCTCGCTGATGCGGCCGGCCCTGCGCTCGTCCCAGTGTTTCCAAACGTCGGTGCCCGAGCCCATTTCTTCATTCTTCCACATACCGCGCAGCATAGGACCACCCGAAACCATGATAGCAGGCACATCCATGCTGGCCGCGCCCATAAGTTGCGCCGGAGNGCCATCAGGTTGCGATAGAGCATCGCGGTGGGCATCATCAGCTCTTCCCCCAGCGAAATCGTCATAAACTCCAGCGGAAAACCTCCAGCCGCCCAAACACCCCGTTTGACGGCTTCCGCGACACTACGCAGGTGCACATTGCAATTGTTGAGCTCGCTCCAGGAGTTGCAAATTCCAATCACCGGTCGACCAGCAAAAGCTTCGCGCGTGAAACCTTCGGAACGAAGGGCCGCTCGATGCAAAAAACCCACTTCGTCGTGGGTCTCAAACCAGGCAGAGCTGCGGAGTTTCGTTGGCATGAGCCTTCCTTTTGAACAGAATCTGTCTAGAACCGGAAGCTAGGTCACCGCAGAGACGCGGAGACGCAGAGAGTTGTCCCCTGAGAACTGACAACAGTCATGAATCCAAGGAAACTGGTTGTCCGAATATTGGTGACCACATTTTTATTCACCTGCTGGGTGAAAACCAAAACGTGAGATCTCAGACCTCTCCTGAAAATCCCCCTTAACAAAGGGGGAGAGAGAGAAGCCGAAGGCTTCAGGGGGTTGTCCCGTGAGCCAGCGCGGGCAGACGCCAACAAGACAACCCCCAAAGCCCCAAGGGCTTTGCCCCCTTTAATAAGGGGGAATCAATCATTTTCATTTCCTGTGGCGCCACCTCCGGTGGCATGGATGGGTCTCCTGAAAATCCCCCCTATCAAGGGGAGGTGTGAAAAAATTGGGAGGGCGAGGCTCCCGCCGAGCCGTCGCCTAGCAAGTCCTGGCTCCATGAGGCTCGGCGGGAGCCTCGCCCTCCCGACCCCGGGCCGTTTTGAATTTTTTCACACCTTCAGGGGGGCCTAGGGGGTGTCGTTCGGGTTTCCAGTGCCATGTTCGCCACAGGACATCCCCCTGCACCCCCTTCCAAGGGGGAATAATTTTCATTCGTGGTGATGTCCCCGTGCAGCACGGATGACTTCTAGGTGTTTCCTATGTGATTCTCTCCGCGTCTCCGCGGTGATTGAACCGCTATTTTTGGCATGATCGAGGAAGGGGAAAATTGATGCCAGTTCTGCTCGCAATCCTCGATCCTCTATCCTCTATTCTCGGCTCGAGGAAACAACCTCACTTCCCACTAATGACAATATTTTTAGCCTTCTGCTTTTAGCCTTCTGGTGACGGACACGTAATATACCTTGAGAAGCATCGAAGACCCAACCGGGTTCCGCCAGGTCAGATCGCCGGGCCAAGGCCGCTCCATTTGCGGTAATGCGGGCCGGGGTGAAGGCGAGTCTCAAGACCTCATCAGCCTCCGGGTCAAAAGTCGTGTAACTGATCTCGCTGGACTTGTATTGAATCTTCTGCACAACCGAACTGGATCGAAGGAGATGGTTTTCCTTGGGTGGCGCCCATTCGGGAACTGAGCCCATGCCGGAGAAAAAATGGCGAATATAATCCGCGTAACCGTCGGAGAACCAGAATTCATGCTCTGCCATGGCCTCAGTAATCAGACCATCTTCATGAGCCATGTAAGTGGCCCAGTTGAAGGAGCGAAAGGCCTTTTCCTTAAAACTCTCCTCTCCGGTTTTCTCGTACCACAAGGCGCACAGGGAAGCGTACCGTGAAGTGTGGCTGCCCATTTTGTTCATGTCGTCGCGGGTTTGTTCGGAGATGACGTTGGCTCCCCACTGCTGGCCGTATTGTATGGGTTCGAGCTGGACCCAGCGATAACGATCGGTGGCCTTCACATCCACTGCAAAGGTCTTCTCCACCCAGCCAATGAGTCCGAGTGCGTGAGTTTTCCAATCGCTATCGGTGCCTGGATGCGTAAGCAGGTAACGGGCTGTTTCGAGCGCACAATATTGGTTCCAGTTTTCAAGGATTGTGTCAAAAGCCACGTCTTCGAAGTAAGCTCCCCAGAGGTTGTTTTTCATAGGGAAGCTCATCATCCAATCCCAGGCCATCCTGCGAGAGCGCTGATAGGCAGCCACATTACCAAGGCCCAGGCGTATCAACTCGTCGAACAGTTTAACGGGCGCGATAACGTCTGAGGTGTATTCCTCTCGCGGGACATTGGTGTGAGCGAATACTCGGAACGGCCAGGGTGAATGCGTCAGGTCACCCGCACGGACATGGGCGGCCAGCCCATTGGCACAGGCAATAGCGGCCTCGCGATATTTCGACTCGCCTGTTAGCTGGTAGAACCTCAAATACCCCAGCCCGAGCTCACCGATCTTATCGGGCTCCAGCACATAGTGGCCATCGCCCACGCCACAAGCGAAGTTGAGTTTGTCTTCCTTGTTGCAATAGTACCTATCGTCGGCTCCGAAATATTCCAATGC
>QHZP01000146.1:9212-9735 GCA_003224715.1 Acidobacteriota bacterium
GTCCCATGGGCAAGCTGGTAATCAAGCATCTCACGCACCCTGTTCAGGACCTCCGAATCGTCGGTGTAAGCATAATAAGAGAGGGCCGATTCCACAAACATGGCATACAGTCCGGCAGGGTGATGAGGCCAATCCGTTCCATGCGAAGTGGACGGATCGAAAGTCGAATGGGTCAGATAAGTCTTCAGTCCATTGGGCTCGACCGGGACCTTGTTCTTCACAAAATCCCAACCCAGGCGTACGACGCGGTCGTAGGCCTGTTCCTGTGGACTGACCCAGGAAAGCAATTTCCTCTGGGCGTCAAGCACGACGTGGTGACCGTTGATCCGTTCCTTCGTCTGGGCGAGCAACGTCGTTGACCATGGCTGGTTGCATAAGAAGCATATGACTAGTCCAAATGAACAGAGTTTCATTTCACATCCAGGAGCGGTCAGCAGTCAGCGGTCAGCTCTCAGTTGTCAGCAGTGAGCGGTCAGCCCGCAGCAATGAGTGATTCACATGCCAGCTCGCTGCTGAGTTCAGG
>QHZP01000153.1 GCA_003224715.1 Acidobacteriota bacterium
GGGATAAGGTAATTCTATAAGTGATTGAAAATATGGTAGCGGGGGGCGGATTCGAACCGCCGACCTAAGGATTATGAGACCTTCGCTCTAACCACCTGAGCTACCCCGCCATCTAGCAAGGCGTCCACGTTGCCTGGAAAATATTAGAGGAGGGGGGTGAAAAAAGTCAAATTGGTGTGACGTGGCTGGAGCCCCTCTTCGATCTCATTTTCGCGTCTATTCAGCGGGGTCCGGTGGCTTTTCTCGACCGCGCCCCATCGCGACGTTTTCATCAGCCATCCGGCGAGGTACGCGCCACAGTATGCCGGAAAGGTCTGGAAAGGGGGACGTTCCGGGAAATATTGCAAAGGCAGACAAAAATTGCCCAGAAATCGTCAGTAGGCAGTCACAGAACAAACCACGATTCGGAAGGCACAAAGGGAACGTTATCGGTGCCAACTGTTGCTTGGCTTTCGGGCCGTCACGATCTCTGAGTGGGTGAGGCCGCGGATAAACTCCCTTTTGACTTCAATAAACCCTTGCGCTTCCACGAGCTCTTGCATAAAAACAGGGCGACAGCTCCCTAGCAAATAGGGTACCCAGGCTGCCGGAAGCCACAAATAGAACCGCTCTATCCAGGAAATTTTGTCAGCATACTCTTTGCTCAAGTTTACCAGAACGAGGCGTCCACCAGGTCGCAGCACTCTCTTGAATCCGTCGAGCACCGGTGGCATATCCTTCAGTTCCAATAGATCCAGAAAATAACTGGAATAGATGACATCAAACGCCTCGCCTCGAAAAGGTAGCTGGCGGGCGTCCGCTCGATACAGGCCCAGGTTCGCGTGTCCTTCGTCGTGGGCCAATTGTCTGGCTTTGTGGAGCATCTTCGGGGAGAGGTCGGTGCCGTACACGATTTTCCTCTTGTCCACTCGTTTGAGGACTTCGAGAAGTATGGCTCCTGTTCCAACGGCCACTTCAAGGACTATGTCCAGTGGTTGAATACCTGCCAATTCGAGGGCCCGAAGGCGCGGCCCGTGTTCCAGGGGGCCGGCAACTTTGGCATAGATAGCACTCCACAGGTCATAAGCTCGTCGAATCCGTTCAGTTGTCCCCACGGCTTCAATCATGCATGGAGGCTCTTGTGGGTCTATCTTCGTCATAGATGGTCAGGCTTTCCTACTTGTGATATGAGCACCATTACTTAGGTGGTCAATCCCACTCGGGCGATTCTTCACTGTGCTTGGTCCCTAAGCTTTCCCAAGCGAAGGTCCGGTTCGCAAAAAACTCTCAGGCCACTAAGAATCTCCACTGAACGTCGTCATAGATCAGGCCCGTCGCGAACATATCTATTTTGCTACAATAGTCGATGATGGAAAAAGTTAAGAAGCGCCGGGGTAGTTTGAGTTGGTATCGTCTTCAGATCCGGGCTCGCCAAGCCTTTAACCGAGTTCCGCTTCAAGATCAACAAAAGATCTATGGACTCACCCTGCTCATTGGCGGATGCTACCTCCCTCAAGGAGGGATTTTCAGAGCAGTTTCATGATTAAGGAGAAACACAGATGAGCAAGAGCCGACGAGAGTTTTTTAGACGGATTGGATCGCTGGGTAGTGGACTTCTGGCAGCCCAAGAAGAAACTGATGCTCAGCATAGCCAGCACAGGCAGCCTTCCCGGTCAGCCCAAACCTCAGGGTCCACCATCAAGCTTGAGACGACGGTCAACGCGAGGTATCTGGCCGTAGAAACTCCCGACCTACCCAAGCTTCCGTGGAAAATGGTAGACGGCGTCAAGGAGTTTAATCTCATTGCCGAACCAGTCAAAGTGGAGTTCGTTCCGGGACGGATTGTCGATGTCTGGGGCTACAACGGAACTATGCCCGGCCCAACGATTGAAGCCCATGAAGGAGACCGGGTCAGAATCATTGTCGATAACCATCTTCCTGAGATGACCGCCATTCATTGGCACGGTCTAGAAGTGCCCATGGAAATGGACGGCGTTCCGGGCCTGGGGCAGGATCCGATCCTACCCGGTCACCGGTACGTCTACGAGTTTACCCTGAATCAACACGGCACCTTTTTCTACCACTCTCACTTTGCCATGCAGGAGATGATGGGAATGATTGGACTGTTCATTTTGCATCCGAAAGAATCGTATCGGCCCCCCGTCCAGCGAGACTTCGGCTTGATTCTGCAGGAGTGGTCGATTCTTCCCAACAACACCGTTCCCAACACACTGGCCATGGAGTTCAACTGGCTGACCATCAACGGTAAATCGGGCCCAGCGACCACCCCGATGCTGGCGCGACAGGGAGAGTGGGTTCGACTTCGCTTCGTGAATCTTGGTATGGACCACCACCCCATACACTTGCATGGAAACCAGTTTGTCGTCACGGGAACCGAAGGAGGACGGATTCCGGAACCGGCTCGATATCCGGAAAATACAGTACTGGTGGGAGTGGCGCAAGCCCGCGTTGTCGAGTTCGAAGCAAAGTATGCGGGGGACTGGATGCTCCATTGCCACCTGCCCCATCACATGATGAACCAGATGGTTTCGATGGTCGGACCCATCTCGCACGCCGGGCATGGCATGCCTACCGGAATGAGCATGGAGAATGGTATGGGGATGCTTCGAGACGGCCAGGTCTTGTCCGAGAGCTTTGGGCCGTCCTTGGGTCGAGACGTTGGCGAGGGTGCCAGAATGGAACGGGCAGTTACTCACCTGGTAGGTCTGACCGCGGCTCAGCAGCCACAGACTGATCCGGGGCCTCAAAGTAAACAGATGCGTGGTCACGAAGGCCATCAGACGCATGCTCAGCCTGCAGACATCATGTATCCAGTGGATGACCCCGATAAAAAGCGAGTGCGCGGCTACCCGCAGGACATGTGGATGGATATGGCGGAATGGGTGCCCAAGAAGCCCGAGTTCTATGGCCTTCGTCCTACCTGGGACAGGGCGATGATGGGAATGATGACACTGGTGCGCGTTCTGCCGCCCGAGCTTTACGACCAAATCATGGAACTCAAAAAGCAGGCGTCTGAAGAGAAGAAAGCGGCTGAACCAAAGCCAAACCACTCACCCAAACACTAAGGTGTCGGAATACCTGTAAAACTCAATCACAACTACGGCAGGAGATCACCATGACACATCTATCTCACGTTTCAAAGCTCACTTTTTGTTTGGTAGCAGTTTCAGCCCTCTTCTTAGATGCCCAGGCTGTAGCGGAAGGACAAGGCTCAACGGAACACGATGGGCAATCGCGTCAACATCTGCCCGGCGAGTCCCCCGAGAAGAAAGTGACCCCAGCAGGCTCCGAGGCGGCTGAAAATCATCTTCGACTCGAAGACTTCGAATGGATGGCGCTCGAGAACAACCCGACTCTAGCGCAAGCGGCTGCCAACGTGCGGGCTGCGGAAGGGAAAAAGATCCAGGCAGGGCTCTATCCAAATCCTAGCATCGGAGCAACAGGGGATGAAAACACGCCGGGGCCCATCATTCGAGGCGGTGAATTTGGCACCTTTGTAGAACAGCGAATCGTGACAGCCGGTAAGCTGGCCCTCGGCCGTGGAGTCTTTGAACAGGAAAGACTTCAGGCCGAGGCGATGGCTGAAGCTCAAAGATACCGAATACTCACCACAGTTCGCAGCCTCTACTACGAGGTCCTAGGCGCCCAGCGTCAGCTCGACGTGCAGACCCGGCTGGTCACGTTGTCCCGAGAGGCAGTGAAGATTTCCCACGAACTGGCCAACGTTGGCGCTGCAGACCAACCGGACGTCCTGGAGTCAGAGATTGAATCCGAACGGGCCGAGGTTGGTCTCTCCATGGCCAAGACTGCCTTGGAACGAAGCTGGAGAGAGCTGGTCGCTGTCGTCGGTAAACCGTCGCTTCAGCCCACCCCATTAGAAGGAAATTTGGAGGAAGTCCCCAGATTGGAACTGGAGAATGTCCTGTCCACACTCTTCAGTGAGAGCCCTGAGATCCGAGCCTCCGAGATTGCCATCACCCGCGAGGAAGCGGCCCTCCGGCGCGCTAGGGTGGAGAAGATACCCGACATCGTTGTGCGGGGCGGCTTGCGCTACAATCGCGAGCTACTGGAAGTGGGAGGAAAACCGGTCGGCCTGGAAGGCTTCTTCGACGTTGGGGTGGCGGTTCCGCTTTTCAATCGGAACCAGGGCAATGTGGCAACCGTGCGTGCCAACCTGGACCGGGCTCGGCGCGAAGTTGAGCGAGTGAAGCTTTCGTTGAGGGCGCGGCTGGCGCGACTTTACAAGGAATATCAGGACTCGCGCAATACGGCTGAAAAATATCGGACCGGGATGATTCCGCGAGCTCAAAAAGCCTATGATCTTTATCTGAATAGCTTCAGACAAATGGCTGCTGCCTACCCACAGGTGCTCATCGCACAGCGAAATCTCTTCCACCTGCAAGAGGACTATGTTACCGCTTTAGTGAAAACGTGGCGCAACGCCATCGAAATCAGAGGACTGCTTCTGAGCGGAGGCTTAGAGACACCTGATGTAATGGGAATGGACCTGCTCAGCGCCCGTAGAACGGAAGACCGAGTGGAAGAACGTTAAGGAGTTGGGCGTGGATACATCGTGTGGCCAAAAGTGATATTTTCTACCAATTGAATTGATGTCCAGATAAAACATGGCTCCTACCGCGTCAGAAGCGGACCTATACGCCCCGCGGCGAGGCTTCTCTCTGGACCCCGGCAGACCCTTGGCAACCTCACCCAGGCGGTTCCTTGACTATGGCAGCTCCGATACCACGGCTGCCGCCGGTGACCAAGGCCAGTTTGTTTTTGAGCTGATGATTCATACTGCTCCTTTCAATCAGAGATGCCTGACGAAACCGTGTGGCCGGGCCGTCGCCCGGCCCGCCTACATGATCCGATAGAACTTTGACGCCGGGGCGGTCCACTGCAACCAGTTAGGCGCCAAGCGTCGCCCGATCACCGCGGCGAATCGTGCCACCCCGCACCACAGCCGCATACACCCCTACGTTGGCCTGATTTTGTTGGACGGCCGTGCGCAAAATACCACTATCCTGCGGGAGTTCTCCCTGGGCTAAGGTTGTCATCACACAGCGACCGCAGGGGCCTGTGATGCTCAGGCGAATCTCGTCCCCGATGGTCAGTGTGCGACCGATCCAGGCATTTTCAGCGAAGCTCTTCTCACCCCCCGCAGGTTCCACCACAATGTTGGGACGAAAGCGCTGAACCTGGAAACGCCCTTGCGGATAGAAGTCCCCGAGCCTATTGAGCGTGGCTGTGGTCAGCAGATGGACCGTCGCACAGTCGAAAAACGTCCCCGTTGGGAGCGCGAAATCGGTGACTGTGTCCCGGTTGTCGAGGCCTTCGATATCCGGCCAGTACTCTTCGGCCTTCGCGGTCCAGGAAGCGGACACTGGCGACGACATTCCGGTTGTCGCAAGTGTGACCTCTCGGTTGAGCGCCTTCGAGAGCACCTGGTTGACATCGCTTTGCTCACTGTTGACTAAGGTGCCATCGGGCAGCCTAATGCGGACCGGGGGCACGTGCGCACTGCTGCCCGTGGGCTCGATGAAACTGGCTCGGAAAGCGAACAGACCCGGCCATTTTGTGCGATTCTTGGCGGTTGCGACTTTTCCATCATGGCTGTCTAGTAAGGCGTACACACGATCTCCCAGCAGCCCCTGGTTCCCCACCTGAGCGGTATCGAGCTCCTCTCCCATCATAGACTTGACGGGGTATCGCCAAAGGGAAACCACCGCACCAATCTCGGCTTGGGTTGCGTTTGACATATTCTAACCTCCTTCGCGCGTTTTAGTTGAGAGTTCCCATTAGACGAACCATACCACTCCGCATCGAGCCGCAAAATCTGAGCCTTCGCATCACTCCGGCTGCCTGACGACGCACAGCCCATGCACGCTAGCAACCCTGCAACAATGATCAAAGGTAAGGTCTCAAACCAAAATGATCCGTTGTTCGTCTGCGGCCTGACGCGCCAACAGGCAAATTCGATTGACCTCGGTCGCTTCGCCAGGCCGGATCACGTGCCTGCCCTGTCCTCGCAAGTAAGCGATGAAATCTGCAAATATAGAATCCTTCGGCAATAAAGGTAATGTCTTAACAGCGTCATCATGCGTCATCAACTCTACTCTCTCAGCACGCATCTCTACCACTCCCTTGGACCCAATGACACGTAGGCGGTCATCTCCATGACTGTCGGCCGACTCGGGGCGCAGATAATCCAGAGTGACGATTGCCGTCCCCCCGTTGGACAACTTCAGCAGGATTCCGACATTGTCTTCTGTGCCCGGATAATCGTGGAGTGCTTTGTTGCTCTGCATGGCTGCCGCTTGAGTAATTCTCAACCCTGTCGTGTAAATAATGAAATCGATGGCATGAATTCCAATCCACGGAATTGTTCCACCATAAGTTTTCCGCTCTTTATAGAACCAAGGCCTGTCTTTGCCGAATTTGTAGGACTTTTGTGCGGTGGCTAAAATAGGTTCTCCAATGGCACCCCTGGAGATTGCGTCGTGAATGGTCCTGATGCCGGGAGAAAGCCGCATGTCAAGCATTGCGCTGATCTGAACTCCCGTTTGCTCCAGCACACGCTCCAAGCGAGCCAAATCTTCCAATTCGGTCGCGAGCGGCTTTTCTGACATAATGTGGACGCCCTTCTCTGCCGCAGCGATGGAGGCAAACACATTGAAGCTATAGGGAAGGCAAATACCAACGACATCGAGCTTTTCCTTCGAAAGCATTTCCTGGTAAGTTTTGTAAACTCTTGTATCGGACCGGAAGGCCGGACGCTTCTTGATTTCTCCAAAGTCATGAGAAATGGTATCAGTGTCTTCTCTTTTTACAGCTTCGTCTGGCAATCTCTCTCCGTCCTGAAGGGCATAAGCTACTAGCCGGGCGCCGTGGATGGCCGGGATGGCGTCCAAAACCAAGCCGGTGTGTCCGTAAGTGCCGATCATCCCGATGCGCAACTCTCCAAGGGGGTCTAACTTCCGGAACGAGTTGGAGAGGGATTCTGGCTTCCTGGACGCAGAAGTCATATTTGAGTTAGAAATCAAGGGTGGCAGACTGCTGAGACTTGCAATACTCACGGCTTTGAGAAAATTTCTCCGGTTCGACCTGAATCGTTCCACATTCATATGGAGACTGCACATTTTTTTACCGGGTAGCCGCAGCTGAGGCTAGGTTGGTCTCTCAAGGACCCGATAACGAGATGCGATACCCGTCGCGTGGCGACGGTTGAAATCGGAAACCCCAATGGAGCACGAGGTTCAAGTGCCGCTGACGCGGCGCGTACATTCATGAGAGGCTTTGTTTCAGGCAGCGCCGATGAATGTTCAACCTGGCAGTTGAATAATTTTTAAGTCCTTATCCACTTTTAGTTCGGGTTCAGTCGCCCGGCGAACTTCGTCCACAGTCAGTCCGGGTGCAACCTCTCTTAAAATCAGGCCCTGCGGCGTTACATCTACCACCGCCATTTCTGTAATGATGCGGTGCACCACGTTAAGCCCGGTTAAGGGCAGAGTGCAGTTTCTGAGGATTTTGGGTTTATCGTCCTTGGTGGTATGTTCCATGGTGACGACTACGCGTTTGGCGCCAGCCACCAAGTCCATTGCGCCTCCCATCCCCTTAACCATTTTGCCAGGAATCATCCAGTTTGCCAGGTTCCCTTTTTCATCAACCTCCATGGCACCCAATATCGACAAATCAATGTGTCCTCCGCGAATCATGGCGAAGGAATCGGCACTGGAAAAATAAGAGGCGCCCACCATGGCGGTGACTGTCTCTTTCCCGGCGTTGATTAAGTCCGGGTCTAATTCTGCTTCCGAAGGGTAGGGTCCTATTCCCAAAAGACCATTTTCCGATTGAAGAACGACGTCCATTCCCGCCGGAATATAATTGGCAACCAGGGTAGGCATACCTATGCCCAGGTTCACATAAAAACCATCCTGCAACTCCTGGGCTGCCCGTCTGACAATCAAGTCACGTTTGCTCCATGGCATGATCAGTCCTCACCTAAGGTCAGCAATGAACTCCCCACTTCATTCTTCGCGACGAACCGGTTTCATGGTTCTTCTTTCAATTCTTTTTTCGTAATTGGTGCCTTGAAAAATTCTTTTCACGTAGATCCCTGGCGTGTGAATACAGTCTGGGTTCAGCTGCTCCGGTTCCACCAATTCCTCCACTTCAGCGATGGTTAGGCGGGCTGCCGTGGCCATGATGGGATTAAAGTTCCGCGCTGTCTTGCGATAAATGAGATTGCCATATCGATCTCCTAGCCAAGCTTTCACAAAGGCATAATCGGCGTGCAGGGGGAGTTCCAGAACATAGTGCTTGCCGTTCCAGGTGCGCGTCTCTTTGCCTTCGGCAATAATAGTCCCATAACCTGTCGGTGTATAGAAGCCACCAATGCCGGCGCCCCCAGCCCTGATCCGTTCAGCGAAGGTTCCCTGAGGATTTAATTCGATCTGCAATTCCCCATTCAACACGAGTTCTTCGAAGAGTCGATTCTCACCAACATAAGTCGAGATCATTTTCTTGACTTGACGCTGCTGGAGTAGCAGGCCAATACCAAAATCATCAACTCCCGCATTATTGCTAATGATTGTCAGATTCTTCGTTCCCTTATCGTGCAAAGCGGCGATGAGGTTCTCCGGAATTCCACATAATCCAAATCCACCCATCATGACGGTGGCGCCATCGCCAATATCCCCGATGGCTTCATGAGCGTTGGCAACGAGTTTCTTCATAGTTAATCCAGATCATATGCAATCAAAGGCGAGACGCCAGATTCTATTTTACATACTTCGTCCGACCACCGGCGCGATCATGGCTAGTTCTTTCATGAGCTGCTCGAACTGGGCAGGAAATAGTGATTGAGCCCCATCACTCAAAGCCTTTTCTGGCTGAGGATGCACCTCGACCAACAAACCATCGGCACCTGCCGCCACTGCCGCCCTAGCCATAGGGGGAACCTTATCGCGAC
>QHZP01000777.1 GCA_003224715.1 Acidobacteriota bacterium
CTGGTGTTGAGTGAAGAAAATGCTCAGGCTCACAATAGCCTGGGATGGATCGCCTTAAAAAAAGGGGACGCCGCGGCAGCTCAACAGCATTTTGAGCGTGCCTTGCAGCTTGATCCCAACTTGATGGAGGCCTATATCAATTTGGGAATGCTCTACAAACAGGCAAGTGACTACACTCGCGCGCGAGCTAATTTCGAGACCTTCCTGGCCAGAGCTTCACCGAAAAAAGACAGAGACTCCATTCCACGGATAAAAAAGGAACTAGCTGAAGTGATACAAAGGCAGCAAACGCCAGCCTCTCGCGGAAAGTAAAAGGAGGAGAGCCAATCATGTCCCTTGGAGCACCCACATGCGATGAAAATGAGCCATTCCGCCTGAAGGTATGAAAAAAATTCGTGCGTCCTTGCAGACGCTGGTTGGCCTCAGATCGTCCCCCTTTTCCAAGGGGGGACTTGAGGGTGGACTTGAGGGGGTAAACGTCGTTGAATTGAATCGGGGCTTGGAATGATTGCCCGGCTGTGACCCCCCTGTAGTCCCCCCTTGAAAAAGGGGGACGCGTGTAACAAACTCCGAACTATTGGGTCTTCGGTTCTTGGTTTGTTTTGAATCGACTTTTGAGGACTTCCAAGCTCTGGCGATAGTCAGACCGGTTAGGTGCCAACCTCACTGCGGCTTCATACTCGTCTGTTGCTTCCTTATGGCGGCCGAGCCCCACATAGATGTCGCCCAAGAGGTGGCGCAATTCCGAATTCCCAGGTTGAATCCGTTTTGCTCGCTCGGCATAATCCGAAGCTGCGTGATACTGCTTGTTCTTGTACCAGTAGAGCGCCATCAAGTAATTTCCCACCACTGAATCCCGGTTCAATTCCTCCATTCTCATCAAGTGCTGCTTTGCCAGATCGAGGTCACCCAAAGCGAGAAGCATCTCCGCTAGATAGCCATGAGCGTCCCAGTTATTGGGATCGGCTTGAAGAACTTGCTCGAGGAGGGCTCGCGCCTCAGTCTTGTTTCGCCGATCCAGCTGCTCTTCAGCCAGCGTAAGGAGGTTCCCGGACTCTCGACTCCGATTCTTTTTGTCGCGCTGAGCTGAACTAATCTCCTGAAACTTCTTCATGTAACTTTCCGCTGCGGCCAGGTTTCCCTGCTTCTGGTAGGCTCTTCCCAGGTTATAGTAGATTTCCGGGATGGTGGTCCCCGCCGGTTCTGCCCGTTTCAGATATTGAATCGCCTCTTCAACTTCATTGAGAGCCAGGCACACGGCTCCCAATTTATGAAGATACTCCGGATTGGTCCCCTCCTGTCTTACCGCCTCAACAAGAACTTGCTTGGCAGAGGCCATGTCATCATGTTGATGGAGGATCTTGCCTAGCTCGAAATAGGCCAGTGCGTTGTTGGTAGGCTTTTTCTCAATGCTCTTTTCAAGATATTTCCGGGCCAGCTCGTGGTTCCCCTTTGCGATATAGACTTGACCTTTATTGAGCTCAGTACGGGCATCACCTGGGGCGCGCTTGGACAATACATCAAGCACTCTCAAGGCAACATCGTGTTGTTCAAGGCGATAGTAAACATCACTGAGGACCCACAACCAGAGGCCTCTTTCTCGTTGAAGACCGCCAGGGCATCGAGGGCAAGACGCTTGTGACCCAATCGAGTCAGCACATTAGCCTGGAATAGCCTGTACTCCGCCTGGTCAGGCTCCAATCGGACGGCTTCATTTAACTCTGTAGCAGCGCCACTCAAATTTCCCATTTCCGAAAATGCCATGCCCAAATAAAAGTACGAGCGAGGATCTTTGGGATGTGCTTGCTTAAAGCGATTCAAGACAGCCACGGCTTCAGTGAAGTGCCCTTCGGTTATGAGCTTATTTCCCTGCACTAACCATTCTTGGCCACGGGAGCGGCTGTCTTCGACACCGAGCGAAACCGCCGCTCCAAAAAGACTGAAGAGAAGAAACAGGCTGGATAAGCGCGTTCGTTTCAACATAGCTTCCAAATTCGCCTCTCGGGAGGGGTTTAGGGGTGGGTTGTCCCGAACTGGAAGGACCCACCTCCGAAGGCTGAAGCCTTCTGCCCCTCCCGAGAGGGGATTTTCGTGGGAGGCACGAGAAGACCATTTACTGAATACGTAAGCCCGACCGTATTCTAAGCCAATCTTTGGCGTGATTCAACGCAAGGACTTTCGTCAGGTGTCCGAGAAATTTGTGGGTAATTACAGAAGCAATGAGCCTCGTAGAGGCGAAATATTTATAGTTCAAAGGCCCCAAAAATGGAGCGAGCTCCGTAGGAGCGTCATGACGCCCCAGCTGGGCTTGGAGTTTCTGGAGGGAAGGCGTCTTTCTACAAAGATGCCGCCTCTCCGAGGCTCCATTCAGGTCCAGCGGCACACGCCTGCATTTCAGGAAATAACCCACAAATTTGTCGCACACCCGCTTTGGTCCTTCTTTGGTCTCCCTAAGATGCACCTACAGCTGATAGTTTGTTGGAATTCTTGACAGGCTCCTCTGATTCAAATGAAACTTACTCGAAACATAAGGTGTGCTGCTTTCCCAACGCACCTATTCACCGTCATGAGCTTTGGGGTAGAAACAGAGATGAAACGGGAATCCATTACACGAAGCCACCCACTCTTCTTCCCTCTCGCGGGTTCCTGGCGCTCTTGGTGCCTTGGCGGTTTTTTACTTCTGGCCCTTCAGCGAACCCTCTTCTGCCAGCCAGAACCCACCAAAGACTGGCTGGCCGAGGGAAAGAAGCAGATCGCAGAAGGACACTTCTCTGAAGCAGTGGCCGCCTTCAACCAATTTAAGCAAGTCGCCCCGCAAGATCCACGGCCTTATTTCTTTTCAGGGATTGCGCTGGCTGAAGCCGGCCATCTTAGCTCCGCCGCAGCAGAGCTGAGTGAGGCGGTACGTCTCGATCCTGACCAGCCTGAATATGTCGTTTCGCAAGCGAGCGTGCTAACGC
>QHZP01000154.1 GCA_003224715.1 Acidobacteriota bacterium
GAAGAAGCCTTGAGATTCCTCTCCTCTCGCCCGGATTTGCGAGCTTGCCAGAACGGTGATGGTTGTCTTTCGGTAAGACTCTCAGAAACTGACATCGCCGCCCTCAACGAGACCTTGGTCTTGCAAGGCTTTCGCGTTTTTGAGATCTCACCTTATGTCCCGTCTCTGGAAGACATTTATTTCCGTTTCACCCGATGTTGACTTTTGTCCGGCAGGAAATTTTCAAGTTGGTCAAGTCGAAACTGTTTGCCCTCAGCTTTCTGGTCTTGATCGCCTTTGTCATATTGATGCTGTGGGGATTCTATACTTACTCCAAGCATAAGACAGGCGGGCAGACCGAGTTCAAATATACCTACGAAAACGCCAGCTACTTCAATGGTCTCATTTTCAGCCTCTACTCGCTGTATTTCGCCTTTCAGATCATTATTCCCATCACCGTCTCGATCCTCGGAGGGACGCAGATCGCCGGAGAGGCACGAGCTGGGACACTTCGATTTCTCTTAACCAGGCCGCTATCGCGCAGTCGACTGTTCTTGGGCAAATACCTGGTCACAGCCTTGCATGTCTACGTGTTGCTGGTATTTTTTGTGGTGCTTAACTTACTAGTGGGGCTGTTGGTCGTGGGTTGGGGGGACCTATCTCTATACCCCGGCCCGCTGAATCTGGTGAAGGAACCCAGCCGTCTGCAGGAAGACGAAGCCTTGCTGAGGTTCTTGTACGCGACCGTCACAGGCACCTGGTCGCTGATGACTCTGACCAGTCTCGCCTTCCTGATGTCGGTTAGTTTCGAAAACCCGATTGTGGCAGCCTTCTGCACTCTCTCCATTTACGTCTTGTTTAGTGTAATGGGCCGCGTTGATTTTTTCGTTGATCTCAAGCCTTACTTTTTCACGGTGGACATGGAATTCTGGAGGGACGTTTTCAAGCCTGTTATCCCGATCAATGAATTCCTCTACCGAACCTGCCGTTGCGGTATGTATACCGTCGCGTTCCTTCTGACCGGGCTCATCATTTTTGAGAGAAAGGATATTCTGACTTGAGGCCTAATTGCTGTTTCGAATTACAGGATCCATGGACGTGAAGTTTTTTCTGGCCGGCTTGTTTCTCACTTTTGTCTGTGGGGCCTGGTATTTTGATCCTGAAAGAACCAAAGCTGTCAGTCCTCCTGCCTTGACAGACTCTCCTGGTTTTTCGCTCCTGACCTGGAATGTCGGCTATTTTGACGACGAACTGGACTCACGCGCCCATAGCGAAGACCTGAGCCATATTGCCAGTGTCATCTCGGGAGCAGGGGTTGACTGCATTAACCTGCAGGAGATCGCAGACAGTAACCAGGTGAGCACTTTGAAAGGGCTCCTCGGTGCACGATATCCCTACGATGCCATGGGCAAAGGATCACGGACCGACCGATATGTCGTTACTCTGTCGAGACTGCCTTTTGAGAACGAGACGCTCACCCCTTCCTTAGTAGGCCGCGATTCTGTAGCTGTCAGGTTTGATGTTTCTTCCCCACCCCTTAGCATTACCGTTGTTAATTGTCACGCCGATGCGTTTAATTCGCGCCGCCGGCGCCTTCTGGCGAATTATTTGATTGACTGGGAGGATCGAGCGGAGGGGAAGAAGAATGTTCTTCTGGCAGGTGATTTTAATCTCGACTTGACCCCCATTGAGTCTAGTGACCTCTTCACCGACGACAAAAAGAATGACAGCGAAGCTTACAGCCTTCTCCTCAGGCGTTTTCGAGATCTTGGAGGACAGGCGGGCCCAACCAGTATTTTCAACCGCCGAATCGATTATTTGTTTCTGGCATCAGAGAACCTGGAGACCGTGGAGGTCCGGGTGATCCAAGGAAAGGTCGTGGGCAGAATGGATCACCTTCCTTTGCTCGGCAGATTCAAGGTGAAATGACTAACGATTGGGTCTCGCTTACGAAGCGGTAATCTGAGCACCTCCCCGACACAACGATTTGTCTGTCCAATTGTGGATCAGGAAACGTCTGGAACAAAGTTGGGAGCCAGTCGACAACCTGGGCCTAGGCGAAGAAGGGCACTCTTCTATCTACTTTGTTTCTCCAAGGAACCTCAAATCCTATTGAAGGGCTGCTTGGGCGAGGGAAAGGCGTGCTGCGATCCTCGATTCCGCCCGTTGGAGCCTTTCCGCGGTAAGCTTAGCCCGATCGAAATCTGTGTGCGCAAAAGATTCCAAGGAGCTCACGGACTGTTGAATCAGACTTGTTAGGTAACTTCCCCCTTCTTTCGCTTCTTTTTTTGAACCAAACAGCCTGATTCTCCGTCTAAGAATAACAGTGCGACAGCACGATGTACCGTTGGCGCGGGAACACCGGCCGACGGTAAGGCTGCTTTTGAGCACCATGGTCGTAACTTCGCGTTGATAAAAAGAAACGCATTCGCTCCCCCCTTTTCTGGCGTATTAAAGGAACAACGAGGAGACTCATGAAGGTTTCAATCGATAGATCACTGATTGTAACTTTTTCCCCTGAGTAGTCACTTACTCGACATAGAGAAGCCGAAGAACCCTTCGAGACGCAGCGACAAATCCGATTTCTGTCACTGCTGACCGCCCCCCAAAGCATCTGTCAGTCTCAATCATGGGTTAGAGCTCCAGCCTAATGATTGTTGATGAATAAGGGAGGTCACAATGACAGCTCACCACAGAAAGTTCCACAAGACAGGGTGGATTTTGCCCGGAGTTTTTTTTCTGGTCTTCCATCCGCGTCCAGCAGCCGGTGACGAAGTTGGCTGGCAGCAAGACATGAATGCCGGCGCTAAATATAAGAAAGAGGGAAAATACAGTGAAGCTGAAAGGGCATACTTGGGAGCCTTCAAGGAGGCAGAGCACTTTCCGGAGAAAGACCCTCGTCTTTCCATGACCCTGAACAATCTCGGGTTTCTCTACTATGACCAAGGGCGGTATAGTGAAGCCGAGCCGCTCTACATCCGGGCCTTGAACCTCAGGGAGCGATTCCTTGGGCCGGAACATCCCGAAGTCGCCTCCACGCTGAACAACTTGGCAGAGTTGTACCGCGCCCAAGGGTACTACGCAAAGGCTGAGCCTATCTATTTACGCGCGCTGGCTATTCGGGAGAAGGTCTATGGCCTGGCACATCCCGAGGTCGCCATGGTACTGAACAATTTTGCGGGTCTACGATACGAGCAGGGCAAGTATGACCAGGCTGACCAGCTCCTCAGGCGAGGGTTAAGTATTAGGGAAGAGCTCCTGGGACGAGAACATCCGGATGTGGCACGCAGCCTGAACAATCTGGCGGAGGTCTGTCGTACTCAAGGACGCTACGCGGAAGCTGAGCAGCTCTGCCGACGAGCGCTCTCCACTCTGGAAAAAACAGTCGGTCTGGACCACCCAGACACAGCTGCGGCCCTCAACAATCTCGCCAGCCTTCGGGTTAATCAGGGACGATACGGAGAGGCGGAGCGGTTCTATCGACGGGCATTGACCATTCTCGAAAAACTCCTGGGGCCCGCACATCCTGCAGTGGCCACGGGCTTGAACAATCTGGCGACACTTCGCTACCAGCAGGGTAATGATGACGAGGCCAAACGTCTGCACCAACGAGCCTTGGCTATCAGAGAAAAGGCTCTCGGACCCGCGCACCCAGAGGTGGCTTCAAGCCTCAACAACTTGGCGATCCTTTATCGCCTGGAAAAGCGATATGCAGAAGCTGAAGCGCTCTACCGGCGGGCCCTGGCCATCTGGGAGAAGGTGCTGGGGCCGGAACACCGAGAGGTGGCTACGGGTCTGAACAATCTGGCAGAAATCTGCTACCAGCAAGGCCGTTACCAGGAAGCGGGGCCTCTGTTACAACGTTCGCTGGCCATTAAAGAGAGAGTGCTCGGATCGGATGATCCCAGCGTGGCTGAGACATTAAAGGACTACGCCTTGGTACTGCGCAAGATGAAGCAAAAGGCCGAAGCCTGTAGTTTGGAGGCAAGGGCCAGAGACATCCTGACCCGGTGTGCCCCTGGATTCCAAACTCAACACACGGTGGATATTCGTGCCCTACGCTCAACTGGAAAGTAACCTGCTCGTTGTTTGAGAGGCGGATGACCTTAACGACGCCCGAGTAAATTGAGATTCCCATTGTTCTCAAAGGGAGGTACCCTGTGAGAATGTAGAAAGCTTGATATCCTTGCATTGGTTTGCGCCTCATGCTTCTGGTTGCCTGTAGCAGCGGATTTCCGACCAGCCTGCGAGCGGCATAGCGCAGATCGGCAAATAAGATGTCTACTCCGTTCTCCCACCCAGAGCCCGTCAACCCGAGTATGCTCACCAGTAGTCGCGAAAGGTTCCATTTCTGCCGCGACATCACTGGGGGCAAAATCCGATCTCAAAACGTGCGTCACGCCGCCGTGTCTGAAGCCTTTCGGGTGTGCTTCCTAGGTGGATTTGGTCCCCGGTCTTCGAAGAGAAACTGGGTTCGATCATTAATGGGATGCGCCCGGATTAAGCCTTTTTGCCACCAATGCCGGATCGTGTTTATCGAGACTCCGCAGGCCCTGGCCATCTCAGAGAGGGTAAGCATGCCGCGTTCGCGGGGCCGGTCGAATCGGCTCTTCAGTCGAGAACCCAGGAGGTCTTCCGGTGGGGATAATGGTCGTGAAACGGCCTTCGAGGGGATGTTATGTCCTCATTCATACCGCAGGGCCACCAGGGGATCGACCTTCACCGCCCTGAGGGCGGGTAAATAGGCTGCCCAAAGCGCCATTCCAACGAGCAAAAGAACAGCGACGCCCAGCGCGACCGGGTCGGTCGCACTCACTCCGAAGAGCATGGCACGGATCAAGTTTCCAGCGGCCAGGGCTCCCACTAGACCGCAGATCGTGCCGATGGTCGTCAGGACCATTGCATGGCGCAAAACCAAGTGCAGAATGTCGCGACGCGAAGCACCCAGCGCCATTCGCACCCCGATCTCTTGTGTGCGCTGGGCAACAAAATAGCTCATCACGCCATTCACTCCTACGAAGGCAAGAATCAATGCTAATGCGGCGAATGTCAGGATGAGCCAGAAAGCAAATCGCTGTCCGCTTAAGGAATGCGTCCTGACCTCTTCCATTGTCTGGACCTCATAGATGGGTTGTGCCGGATCCAGTTCGTGCAAGGCATTCTGGACGGCGCTGGTGAGCGTTTCAGGGGAAACGCCGGTCCGGACAACAAAGGCGATGGGCATGACGAGACTGAAGGTGTACCACGTCGAGTTGGGGTCGATCTGCAAGTAGGAAAGATCCATTTCGGGATCAATTGGTGCAGCAACACCTTTCTGGCGGTTCGAACTGTAGACGCCAATAACGGTGTAAACGGGGCCCGGATTATCGATATCGATCTGCTGGTCAATCGGGTTTTCCCCGCCGAAATAGCGCTTGGCAAATTGGTCGTTGATGATGGTGACCGGCTGCGTTCCCAGGACGTCCTTCTTTGAAAAATCGCGGCCGCGCAACATGGTAATGCCAAGACTTGCGTAGTAGCCGGGACTGACGACTCGGAATTCTGTAAACCAATCGTTCGGGTTTTTTGGGGTGGCATGCCTCGGCAGCGTGAAGGTTCCGCTCAAGCCCCAATTCTGCAGCGGCAGCAGGTTGATCATCCCGGCGGATTTCACTCCAGGAAGCGCGCGCAGTCGCTCGAGGAACGGCTGAAACAAAGCTGTCGCAACATTCCTGCCCTGATAGGCGAACCCCGACACGGCGGTCTTGAAGGTCAGGACCTGATCTGTTGCCATGCCTGCTTTTTGCTCCTGCAACTTCAACATGGTTTGTGTCAGCAAAACGGCAGCGGCCAGCAACATGAGTGAGAGGGCTATCTCGGCGGATACCAGCAATCCGCGCAGGCGTTGCATGGAACGTCCGCTGGCCGCTGCACCGGTCTCGCGGAGATCCAAACTGCGCTCCCTGGCGAGCTGGAGCCCCGGCAAGAGCCCGGAGAGCACCGCCGTCAGGCCACTAGCGAAGAGAGTAAACAATAGGACACGCCCGTCCAGAGAGATGGCTGCTGTGCTCAGCAGATATTGATTCATGACCTTCCCCAGCCCTGAGAGCGCCAATCCCGCGAAGAGGACGCCAAGCGCTGCGCCGGAAAGTGAAAGCAACAATGCTTCCGTCAGCACTTGGCGGGCAAGACGCCATCGGCTGGCGCCCAGTGCCACGCGGATCGCCATTTCGCGCTTGCGTGCCGTGGCGCGCGCCAACAGCATGTTGGCAAGGTTCACGCAGGTAATCAGCAGTACCACGCCAACTGCGGTGAACAGCGTGAGCAATTTCGCCCGGTAATCGCCGGAGGTATTTCCCTGCAGAGGGGTGAGATTGCCCCCGCGCCCCTGGTTTGCATCCGGATAATCATGCGTAATCTGGCGCATGAGGACGTCGATCTCTTGCCTCCCTTGCTTGAGGCTAACCCCTTGCTTGAGCCGTCCAATTGTCCAAAGAAAGTGGGAACCACGGTTGTTGAAAGCGTTTCCTTCCGGATGGATCGGCATCCACAAAGCGTTTCTCGTTCCCATCGGGAACTCGAAGCGAGCCGGGGCAACGCCTACAACCGTGCACGGGGTGTTGCTTAGCGTGACAACTCGATTCACAACATTGGGGTCAGCAGCGAATTGCTCCCGCCACAAGGCATCACTGATAACGGTCACACAAGGTGCGCCACTGGTGTCCTCCCCGGAAAGAAATCCACGACCCACCAAGGGCTGCCGTCCCAGCACTTCAAACATGTTGGCTGTCACCTGTACGGAAGAGACCCGGACTGGGCGATCCTCACTCTGGAGGTTGGCGCTGGAAAATGAGTACCCGAGCAGCCCTGAGAAAGAACTGAGGCGGTCGCGCCAGTCCAGAAAATCGGGCCATGAAGGAGGCCCGGAGCCGTCGCCGCCATTCCAGGTCTCGGTTAGTTGCACCAGCTGGTCGGGATCAGCGTACGGCAGCGGCTTCAAGAGCACTCCATCCACGATGCTGAACATCGCCGTGTTCGCCCCGATGCCCAGAGCAAGAGTGAGAACGGCAACTGTCGTGAAGCCCGGATTCTTGCGTAGCATGCGCAAGCCGAAGCGAATGTCCTGAAGGAAACTTTCGATAGAAGGAAATCCCCACACTTCCCGGCTCACTTCCTTCAGTAACAAGGCATTGCCAAATTCACGGTGGGCGGCCTGTTGTGCTTCCTTTTCGACCATGCCAGCCTGCCTTTTTTCCCGCGCTTTCATCTCTAGATGGAACTGCATCTCCTCTGCCAGATCCT
>QHZP01000155.1:0-4196 GCA_003224715.1 Acidobacteriota bacterium
CGCGGAAAAAGCCGAGGATCATATTTACGGTGTCATCCGCGCGAGTGCGGAGAACCATGGCGGACGAGCGAATTCGTTAACCGCGCCCAATCCCAAAGCCCAGGCGGAATTGATAAAGACAGCTTATACAAAGGCGGGAATCGATCCGAGGACAGTGAGCTATATCGAGGCGCATGGGACGGGCACCGGGTTGGGAGATCCGGTTGAAGTGAATGGGTTGAAGACGGCTTTTAAAGAACTGTATCAAGCTACCGGAGATCCTAAGGTCGTGAGTACGCATTGCGGTTTGGGTTCCGTCAAAAGCAATATCGGTCATTTAGAGTTAGCCGCAGGAATCGCGGGGATAATCAAAGTGTTACTGCAACTGAAACACAAAACCCTGGTCAAAAGTTTGCATTGCGAGACGCTTAATCCGTACATCGATCTCAAAGAGAGTCCGTTTTATATCGTGCGGGAGACACAAGAATGGAAAGCCTTGCCAGGTGGCGAAGGAAAAGATTATCCCCGCCGAGCGGGAGTCAGTTCGTTTGGATTTGGAGGAGCGAACGCCCATGTCGTGATTGAGGAATACATTCCGCCGCAACCGGCAAGAGAGCAAATCAAAATAACGCCGCAGAATCAGGCGATCATCGTCTTATCAGCCAAGAATGAAGAACGCCTCAAGGATCAGGCCAGGCAATTATTGACAGCAATCAAGGAGAAAGAAATCTCGGATAGCAATCTGGGTGAGGTCGCGTACACGTTGCAGGTGGGGCGCGAAGGGATGGAAGAACGTTTGGGCTTGATCGCCGGCTCCGTCAAGGAAGTTGAGGCGAAGCTGCAGGATTTTATGGAAGGCAAAGAAAATATTGATGACTTGTATCGCGGGCAGCTGAGACGGAGTAAGAATACATTAGCGGTGTTTACGGCGGATGAAGATTTACAAAAGGCGATGGAGGCGTGGATAGCCAAAAGAAAGTACACGAAGCTTTTAGATTTATGGGTGAAGGGACTCGTCTTTGATTGGAATAAGCTTTATGGCGACGGCAAACCTCGACGGATAAGTTTACCGTCCTATCCTTTTGCGAAGGCGCGGTACTGGGTGCCTGAAAGCGAAAATACCCCGGCGGCAACGAAAGTCATCACTGCCGCAATTCATCCGCTGCTGCAGCAAAACACATCGGATTTATCCGAGCAGCGGTTCAGTTCGACCTTTACCGGCCGGGAGTTTTTCCTGGCGGACCATGTCGTGAAGGGAGAGCGGGTCTTACCCGGGGTCGCGTATCTGGAGATGGCACGCGCAGCGGTGGCTCAAGCGGCAGGAACGCCGGACATTGGTTTACAACTCACCAATGTGGTTTGGGCTCGGCCTATCGTCGTGGGGAAAGAAGGAGCTCAAGTCCACATCGGCCTCTTTCCGGAAGACGATGGGCATATTGCCTACGAGGTCTATAGCGAATCCAAAGGTAAGGGAGAGCCCGTCGTGCACAGCCAGGGCCGGGCTCGGAATAAAATTTCAGTCATGGAAGTTCCCATCTTGGATTTAGCCCCTGTACAAGCGGAATGTAATCAAAACAGTCTCAGCGCCGAGCAATGCTACGAAGCCTTCCGAGCAATAGGAATAGAATATGGTCCGGGACATCGGGGGATTAAGGAGGTGTATGTTGGAAAGGGGCAAGTATTGGCGAGGTTGTCATTGCCAGTTTCCGTCGCGGATACGCAGGATCAATATGTGCTGCATCCAAGTATGATGGATTCGGCGTTGCAGGCGTCGATAGGATTAATAACAGGGACGGGAGAGGGCAAAGCCGTTTTGCCGTTTGCCCTGGAAGAGCTGGAGATTTTTGGACGTTGTACGGCAACGATGTGGGCGTTGATCAGGTCCAGCGACAAAAGTAAAGCCGAGGACAAAGTCCAGAAACTCGATATTGATTTGTGCGATGAAGCCGGAAGAATGTGTGTGCGTATGAAAGGATTTACATCGCGCATGTTGGAAGGTGGTGTCGGTTCCGTAGGAGCCTCGGCAGCGATCGAAACTGGGATGTTTAAGCCTTGCTGGAAAGAACAAACGATGAGTCAAGAAGCTCCAATCCCTACCCATGCAAAGCACCTGGTCATGTTATGTGAATGGGGTGATATTTCCCAGGAAAACATTCAAAGCCACATGAAAGAGGCAAGATGTCTAACTTTTAATTCCAAACAGCAAGGGATCGACAAACGATTTCGATCATATGCCTGCCAAGCGTTCGAAGAGATACAAGGGATTCTTAAAGAAAAACCAAAGGATCCGGTGTTGATTCAAATCGTGGTTCCTCGTCGGGATGAAGGGCAACTTTTTTCCGGACTCTCGGGTCTCTTGAAAACGGCACAGATGGAGAATCCCAAAATCCTGGGGCAGGTGATTGAAGTGGATGCAGGCGAAAATGCAGAAAGAATCCTGACGAAACTCAAGGAGAACAGCCGCAGTCCGTTGGATAATCGAATTCGCTATCAAGATGGAAAACGATGGGTCGCGAGTTGGCATGAAGTTGAAATTTCCGACGAAGACGTGTGCATCCCCTGGAAGGAGGCAGGTGTCTATCTCATTACCGGAGGCGCGGGTGGCTTAGGATTTATTTTTGCCAAAGAAATTGCCCGGCAGGCAAAGCATGCGACGGTGATTCTCATCGGCCGATCCCCGCTTAACGAGGCAAAGCAAGTCCAACTTAAGGAATTGGAAAACCTGGGTGCAACAATCAAATACAAGGAAGTGGATGTCACCGAAAAGAAGGCGGTCAAAGATTTCATCGGAAGTATTCAGAAGGAATTTGGCCGACTGGATGGGATCATTCATGGTGCGGGAGTGATTCGAGATAATTTCATGTTGAAGAAAACGAAAGAGGAGTTCGAAGCTGTCTTGCCTCCTAAGGTCACCGGGTTAGTAAATCTGGATGAGGCCAGCAAAGATCTGCCGCTGGATTTTTTAATTTTGTTCTCATCCAGCGCGGGAGCCATGGGAAATATCGGGCAGGCGGATTACGCGACCGCGAATGCCTTTATGGATATCTATGCGCAATACCGAAAGGCTTTGGTTACAGCCAAGCAACGGCATGGACAAACGCTATCGATCAATTGGCCACTGTGGAAAGAAGGCGGGATGCGTGTTGATGCCGAAACCGAAAAGGTGATGCGGCAAAGCACAGGATTAATTCCCATGCAAACATCGACGGGAATTCACGCTTTATATCGAGGATTGGCGTCGGGAGAGTTCCAGGTGATGGTGATGGAAGGAAATCTCGCCCGGGTCAAAAAGAAACTGCTTGCGACGATGAATCCAGCCGCTGTGGAAACTAAATCGGTTTTGGCCGCAACGGATTCGACAAAAGGAATTGAAGGATTGCAGGATAAAGTGCTGGCCGTTTTAATGCGGTCCGTATCCAAATTACTCAAGGTTAAAATCGAAGATATTGATGCCGATACCGAGCTCATCGAGTATGGATTTGATTCGATTACCTTGACGCAATTCGGCAATACATTCAATCAGGAATACAAGCTGGAACTGACGCCCACGATATTTTTTGAACATCCAACGCTGCGTAGCTTTGCGGGCTACTTGATTGAAAACCACCGCGATGCATTTGCCTCCCGTTTTTCGGTTCCGGTGAGGACGGAGGAGATTGCTGCAGTACAGTTGAAGGAAGTCCAAGTCGACGAGATCCCGTTGCCAAAGAGACAGCGTTCCCGATTTATAAGAACGGAGACAGCAAAACCGGCAGCGCCGCCCGCGATCGCGGTCGTGGGAATGAGCGGGCGATTTCCCATGGCCAAAGACTTGAAGGAATTTTGGAAAAATCTCGTGGAAGGGAAGGATTGTATCGTGGAAATTCCCAAGGAGCGCTGGGATTGGCGGGAGTTTTATGGAGATCCGACGAAGGAAGCGAATAAAACGAACATCAAATGGGGAGGATTTATCGAAGGCGTAGATGAATTTGATCCGTTATTTTTCGGGATATCGCCGCAAGAAGCCCTGCTGATGGATCCGCAGCAGCGACTTTTGATGATGTATGTGTGGAAGGCGATCGAAGACGCGGGATATTCCGCCGAAAGTTTATCCGGGACCAAGACAGCGATTTTCGTGGGGACCCGGAGCAGCGGGTATAGTGAAATGATCGTCCAGGCCGCTGTCGCCATTGAGGGCAGCAGCTCGACGGGCTCGTTGCCTTCGGTAGGCCCGAACC
>QHZP01000155.1:4290-4784 GCA_003224715.1 Acidobacteriota bacterium
TGCAAATGGGGACTGTGATATGGCGATCGTGGGAGGGATCAACACGATCGTAAATCCGGTGGCGCATATTAGCTTTAACAAGGCCGGGATGCTGTGTGAAGATGGAAGATGCAAGACGTTTTCGAATAAAGCCAACGGGTATGTCAGAGGCGAAGGGGTGGGGATGCTCTTTTTAAAAAAGCTGCAGGATGCGGAAAAGGCCGGGGATCATATTTATGGTGTCATCCGCGCGAGTGCTGAGAACCATGGCGGACGATCGAATTCGTTAACCGCGCCTAATCCTAAGGCCCAGGCGGAATTGTTAAAGACCGTTTATACAAAGGCGGGAATCGATCCGAGGACGGTGAGTTATATCGAGGCACATGGGACGGGCACCGAGCTGGGAGACCCGGTTGAAATCAACGGCCTGAAGACGGCGTTCAAAGAACTGTATCACGCCACCGGAGATCCCAAGGTGGTGAACGCGCATTGTGGTGTGGCTTCGGTCAAGAGCA
>QHZP01000155.1:4820-13598 GCA_003224715.1 Acidobacteriota bacterium
GTTTGCATTGTGAGACGCTCAATCCATACATCGACCTCAAAGAGAGTCCGTTTTATATCGTGCAGGAGACGAAGGAATGGCAGACATTGCAAGATGGAGAAGGGAAAGTCCATCCGCGTCGGGCGGGAGTAAGCTCTTTTGGATTTGGCGGCGTCAATGCCCATATTGTGATTGAGGAATATATTCCGCCGGAACAATCAAGAGAGCAAATCAAAATAACTTCACAAAATCCGGCGATCATCGTTTTATCCGCAAGGAATGAAGAGCGCCTCAAGGATCAGGCCAGGCAATTATTGACAGCAATCAAGGAGAAAGAAATCTCGGACAGCAACCTGGTTGATATGGCCTACACGTTGCAGGTGGGGCGCGTTGCGATGGAAGAACGATTGGGCTTGATCGCGAACTCGGTAAAGCAAGTTGAGGAAAAACTGCAGGGCTTTGTAAAGGGTAAGGAAGATATGGATGGCCTGTATCGAGGACAGCTTAAACGGAAAAAGAACGCCTTAGCGGTTTTTGCGGCCGACGAAGATATGGCAAAAATGATTGATGCGTGGATAGCGAAAGGAAAATACACCAAGCTTTTAGATTTGTGGGTGAAGGGACTCATTTCTGATTGGAATCGGATCTATGGCGACAGCAAACCTCGACGAATCAGTTTGCCCACTTATCTTTTTGCTAAAGAACGCTATTGGGTTTCATTCAATCAGATTAAAAATGGTTCCGCGAAGAAACAAAAATTACCGATGAAACGGCGCGTACAGCGTGTTTAAAGAGGAGGAAATACGTTTGAGAAACACTTTAAAAAATAGTCAAGCAACAATAAGCTTGAAGAACATTCGATCGAAGAACAAAAAGGTGTGTCGGTTCAAGAATGGCCTGACGATGGAGAAAGGTTTGCCAGGAATCTTGGCAATGCCGACTTCAAGCGAGACTATGGGATCAAATACGCTTACTGGTCACGTCAATATTGTCCCGAATTTGATCAAGACTTAAACCCGCCGTGCCCAAGAAACCCATCAAGCCCGCTTTTCCCATCGCGACCACCAGTTCCTTCGAGGCAATACCGCGGTACGTTGCTCCCGATAAAAGCCTATGGCATGAATTTGATCTGTAATTTGATGGATCCTGCCGTAGAAATGCAAACGGTGGAATTGTATGTTGAGAAAGGCATCAAGCGGATTGAGGCCTCCGCTTTTATGCAAATATCGCCCGCCTTGGTCTTGTACCGTTTGAAAGGTTTGAGAAAATCTGCCGACGGCCATATTGAATGCGATCATAAAATTATGGCCAAGCTCTCCCGGCCTGAGGTGGCCGAAGCGTTTATGAGCCCTGCCCCTGAACAGATCGTCACAAAACTGCTGGCGGAGAAGCGCATCACCGACGAGCAGGCGCAAATGGCGAAGACAATTCCGATGAGTGAAGATATCTGTGTGGAGGCCGACTCCGGAGGACACACCGACCAAGGTAGGGCACTGGTTTTACTCCCGTTCATCCAAAATTTGCCCAAAGAAATCATGAGCAAATACAATTACAAAAGAAAACCGCGCATAGGACTGGCCGGAGGCATTGGCACACCGCAGGCGGCCGCGGCGGCTTTTGGGATGGGAGCGGATTTTATCCTCACCGGCTCCATTAACCAATGCACCGTCGAGGCCGGCATGAGTGATGAGGTGAAAGATTTGTTGCAAACCATCAACATTCAAGACACGGATTATGCCGGCGGGAGATATGTTCGAGCTCGGCGCTAAAATTCAGGTTTTAAAGAAAGGCGTCTTTTTCCCGGCCCGGGCCAACAAGGTTTTTATGCTTTATAACCAATCAATAGTGTCCCAACGTTAGTTGAGCAAGGTTAGCTGCTTGGACGATTCAGAGTCGAATTCATCCCAGGCAGAAGCTGAAAGCGCTTGCTGGATGGGGGTTTTCTCGGAAAGCGAGACGCTGAGAATCTGTAGAATCGAGTGCAGACTGCGGTCCAAGTTGAGACGTTTTTTGAGGATCGCGACGAGCACGTAGACTGAGATGAGTTCTGACAGCATTCTCGGAAGTTCCGTAGAAGGCTCTGATTCGCAGGTGTTGCTTGATCCATCGAAAGAATAACTCCACCTGCCAACGACAGCGATACAACTCGGCGATGGTCAAGGCCGGTAGGAGACAGTTGTTGGTCAAAAAGACCAGCCGTTTTTGGCTGGCCGCATCGTCGTAGCGGATGCGTCGCAGCCGCTCCGGATAGCCCCGTTTGGGAACCGGATTGTTGAGGGTGACGATTTGATTGCAATGCAAACCGATGGTTTTGTCGACCGAGTGTGAATAGAGGCGCTGGCAATCGAATCGTTTCTTGGCGCGGGTCGCAAAAAAGGCTCCGCTTTGGTGAATCCGGTAGAGTCTGGAAAAATCCAGGTAGCCGCGATCCATCAGATAAATGGCTCCGGGTTCCCAGACCACTGATCGAGGATATTGACTTCGTGAATTTGGCCGCCCGTCACGATCACCACCGTGGGAATGCTGCCGCGCAGGTCGAGCAAGGCATGCAGTTTGACAGCTGCCTTGCGTCGGCGGAATTGAGCCCAAGGAAACAGTGACAAACACAGATCGATGGTGGTAGCGTCGAGGGCATAGACGGCTTGCTCGAGTTCCAGACCGAATGGTTCGTTGATATAAAGAGCGCGCGCTATGGTGATCAGCGCTTGGGCGAAGTCGGCGTAGATTTTCCAATCTCGCACCTGGTTGGCGGGCCGGCATTGGGAGCCTTTAACCAATGGGTGAAGGGAACCGAATTGGAAAGCTGGAGGCCTCGACATGTGGATCAGATTGCGGAGAAATTGATGAAAGAGACCGCGATATTATTGTCGGAAAGCCTCCAAGGACTTTTGAAAGGAGAAGAAGTCATATGATGCCAGTTGGAATTGAAGCGATGAACGTTTTTGCGGGCAGCGCCTATTTGGATGTGAAAAAACTTGCTGAGCACCGCAAATTGGATACCAGCCGATTTAATAATCTGCTGATGAAAGAAAAAACAGTGGCTCTGCCTTATGAAGATCCGATCTCTAACGGAGTGAACGCCGCTAAACCAATCGTCGACGCATTGAGACCGGAGGAGAAAGATCGCATTGAGATGGTGATCACGGCGACGGAATCGGCATTTGATTTCGGAAAGTCGATGAGCACGTATTTTCATCATCATTTAGGTTTGAACCGCAATTGTCGTTTGTTTGAATTGAAAAATGCCTGTTATTCCGGTGTTGCCGGATTTCAAATGGCGGTGAATTTCGTGTTGTCTCAGGTCTCGCCCGGAGCCAAGGCGTTGGTCATCGCGTCGGACGTCGCCCGTTTTATGGTTGAGGAAGGTGGAGACGCGCTCACCGAAGACTGGTCCTTTGCTGAGCCCAGCTCCGGGGCCGGTGCCGTGGCGATCCTGATTAGTGAGATGCCGTATGTGTTCCAGGTTGATGTCGGGGCCAATGGTTATTATGGTTACGAGGTGATGGACACCTGCCGGCCTTCTCCGGACTGCGAAGCAGGAGATGCCGATTTGTCCTTACTCTCCTACTTGGACTGCTGTGAAAATTCTTTTCTGGAGTATCAAAAGCGCGTTAGAGGGGTTGACTACGCGAAAAGTTTTGCCTATTTGGCATTCCACACGCCTTTTGGAGGAATGATCAAGGGCGCTCACCGTAATCTGATGCGCAAAATGGTCCAGGCCAAACCGGATGAGATTGAAGGCGATTTTTCACGTCGGGTAGGTCCGGGCCTCAATTATTGCCAACGTGTGGGCAATATTATGGGGGCGACGATCTTGCTTTCTTTAGCCAGCACGATTGACAACGGTAAGTTTGAAACGCCAAAGCGGATCGGCTGTTTTTCTTATGGATCCGGCTGCTGTTCCGAATTTTTTAGCGGGGTTGTGAGAAAAGAAGGTCAAGAGCGTCTATGCGCGCTCAAGATCAAAGAACACCTCGACAAGCGGTACGAATTGTCGATGGGAGAATACAATGACATTCTTCTTACCAGTAAGGTGGTGAGATTTGGCACGCGCAATGTCGCGTTGGATGCGAACTTTATTCCGCAGGCCCGACGTGCCAACGGGAGACAAATTTTATTTTTAAAACAAATCAAGGAATACCATAGGGAGTACGAATGGATATCTTAGAGAAGACAAAAACATATGACACAATTCGCGTCAGGTTTGAAGAGGATATCTGTTATCTTCAAATGCATCGCCCCGAGGCCAACAATACCGTCAATGCGCGTCTGATTGACGAATGCACGCAAGTCCTTAGGGCGTGCGAGCCGTCTACAAAAATTGTGGTCTTGGAAGGTTTGCCGGACGTGTTTTGTTTTGGGGCAGACTTTCAAGGGATTCAAGAAGGTTATGATCGCGAGCACAAAAATGAGCAGGACCCTACACCTTTATATAATTTATGGCTGCAATTGGCCTGCGGTCCTTTCGTTACGATTGCCCATGTTCGCGGGAAGACCAACGCCGGCGGGATCGGTTTTGTCGCGGCGTGTGACGTGGTGCTCTGTGAGGAGAAGGCGGTGTTCAGTTTATCTGAGCTGCTCTTTGGTTTGATACCGGCGTGCGTTTTACCGTTTTTGATTCGTCGCATGGGATTTTCCAAGGCGCATTATCTGACGCTGATGACCCAACCCATTTCCGCAAAACAGGCACAAAGCTGGGGATTGGTGGACGCGTGTGAAGAGAAGAGTGAAAATTTGCTGAGAAAGCATTTGTTGCGTCTCCGACGGCTTTCGAAGCCAGGGATTTCTCGTTATAAATCCTATATGAATTTTTTGAATGATTTTTTCCTAACGTCCAGATCAAAAGCGATTGAAATGAACCGAGAGGTGTTTTCCGATCCGCACAATTTGGAAATGATCTCGCGTTATGTGAAAACCGGCAAATTTCCGTGGGACGGAGACTAAGATTTATGTCAGACGAAATTGTTGAAATCACAGATATGGGATCCGGACTGGTTCAAATCAAAATGCAGGACAGGGCCCACAAAAACACATTTTCTCCCGAACTCACCAATGGCCTCATCGAGGCTTTTGAAAAGATCAAAGGTACCGACCACAAGGTCGTCATCTTGACCGGTTATGACAGTTATTTTGCGAGTGGCGGCACGCAAGAAGGTTTGCTTCATCTTTATGAGGGCAAAGGCAAGTTTACAGATACGAATCTTTACAGCTTGGCTTTAGACTGCTCCATTCCCGTGATCTCGGTGATGCAGGGACATGGGATCGGGGGAGGTCTTGTGATGGGAATGTTTGCCGATTTTGTGATTTTGAGTCGAGAAAGTATTTACACGACCAATTTTATGAAATACGGCTTTACCCCCGGTATGGGCGCTACACTGATACTGCCGCAAAAACTGGGTATCAGTTTAGCTGAGGAAATGCTGCTCGGCGCCAAAACTTATTACGGAGAGGAATTGCAAAAACGGGGAGTCCCTTTTCCCGTTCTTCCCCGCACCGAGCTTGCTGAGTATGCGCTCGATTTGGCGCATACGCTTGCCGAAAAGCCGAGGGTATCGCTAATTACTTTAAAAGATCATTTGGTTGCGGGCCTCCGGGAAAAACTTCCCAAAGTCATTGATCAGGAGGTCGCCATGCACGAGAAAACATTTCATCAGCCAGAGGTTAAAGATCGCATTGAGACATTATTTGGCAATTGACCTTTGAACATCATCGTTAATCTTATTCGATCAATCCCAATATGTCAGGAGAAGTAAAAATGGACAAAGAAGAAATTTTTCAGATGATTACCCGTCACATCTGCGAAGTGATTCCGGAGTTAAAAGATCATCATTTTCAATCTGGCGACTCACTCAAAAATCTCGGTGCCAATTCGATTGATCGTTCTGAAATTGTCATCATGACCCTGGAGTCTTTATCCTTAAAGATTCCTCTGATCGAGATAGCCGGTGTGGAAAACATGGGAGAGCTGGCGAGTATACTCCATGAAAAATTACAATCCCGATGAAATCTTCATCACAGGGCTGGGGGTAACCTCCGCGATTGGACAGGGAAAAGCGGCTTTTGTCTCGGCCTTGCTGCAAGGCCAGCATGCTTTTGCTGTGATGCAGCGTCCCGGCCGACAAAGTCCTGTGTCTTCAAGCGAAGCCGGAGAAGCCACTGCATTTTTAGGCGCAGAAATTTTGTCTTTAGCAATACCGGAATCACTCGATCAAAAAGTGTTACGGACCGCATCATTTTCCGGACAGGTCGCTCTGGTTACCCTTGATGAAGCCTGGAATGACGCAAATCTCGACGAGGTTGATCCCAATCGCATAGGGTTAGTGGTGGGAGGATCCAACGTTCAGCAAAGAGAGTTGATCCAAACCCAGGAAGCCTATCAAGGCCGTCTTCATTTTCTGCGACCCATCTACGGAATGTCCTTCATGGATAGTGATCTCTGCGGATTGTGCACAGCGTCATTTGGAATTCAAGGCTTTGCGTACACTTTAGGAGCGGCTTCCGCGAGCGGACAGATAGCCATTCTTCAGGCCATTCAGGCGGTTCAATCCGATCAAGTTGATATCTGTATCGCCATGGGCGCTCTAACGGATCTTTCCTACTGGGAGTGCCAAGGGTTTCGATCTTTAGGAGCCATGGGATCTGATCGTTATTCCAAAGAACCGGCGCTGGCTTGTCGTCCTTTTGATCGAGACCGGGACGGATTTATCTATGGAGAATCTTGCGGCGTGGTTGTCATCGAAGGGTCCAACTCGAGAACAAGAAAAGGGGTAAAACCTTATGCCCGCATTTCCGCCTGGGCCATGGGGATGGACCGGAATAGAAATCCTAATCCGTCTTTGGAAGGAGAAGTTCGGGTCATAAAAAAGGCCTTGGAACAAGCAAAGCTATCGGCGAAAGAGATTGACTACATTAATCCGCATGGGACAGGCTCCCTGATTGGGGATGAGACAGAACTCCAGGCCCTTCAACATTGTGACCTCAGCCATGCTTATCTCAACGCCACGAAATCCATCACCGGCCATGGTTTGAGTTCTGCCGGCACCGTGGAAGTCATCGCCACACTGTTGCAAATGCAAGAGGGGCGGCTTCATCCGACGAGGAATTTAGAAAATCCGATCGAACCTTCCTATAATTGGGTGCAGCGTCAATCGGTGCCGCATGCGATCGAACGGGCCATAAATCTGAGTATGGGATTTGGGGGCGTCAATTCGGCCATTTGTTTACAACAATATTAAAAAACTATTTCTGTGAAAAGATAGAAGGAGGTACGCATGAAAACCTTTTTATTTCCAGGCCAGGGTTCTCAAGCGAAAGGCATGGGAGGGACTTTGTTTGATGAGTTTAAGGCATTGACTGATAAAGCGGATAAAATTCTAGGTTATTCCATCAAGGAACTCTGTCTTGATGATCCAAGAAAGGAACTCAATCAAACCCAATTTACCCAAACCGCGTTATATGTCGTCAATGCTTTATCCTATTTTAAAAAAATCAAAGCGTCGTCCGCAAAACCTGATTTTGCCGCCGGTCACAGTTTGGGAGAATTTAATGCCTTGCTGGCCGCGGAATGTTTTGACTTTGAAACGGGTTTAATGCTCGTAAAGAAACGTGGTGAGTTAATGAGCCGGGCGACCGGCGGTGGCATGGCTGCCATTATCAACGCGACAAAAGAAGAAATTGAAACCATCCTGGCGGAAAATAAATTAACGACCGTTTTTTTAGCCAATTACAATGCCCCGTCTCAAATTGTCATCTCCGGTTTGAAAGATGAAATCGGAAAAGCCCAATCTTTTTTCCAAAAAGGAAACATGCAGTATATTCCGTTAAACACCAGCGGCGCTTTCCATTCCAAATATATGCAATCGTCAAAGGAAGAATTTTGCACCTACTTAAAGAACTTTAAGTTTGCGGATTTACAAATTCCCGTCATTTCGAATGTCTCAGCAAGGCCATACCAAAACGCCGACGTGATAAACAATTTATCGAATCAAATCACCAGTTCCGTCAAGTGGACGGAAAGTATCCAGTATTTAATGGCACGCGGCAATATGGAATTTGAAGAAATCGGCGATGGTCGCGTTTTGACAAACCTGGTTCAAAAGATACAGGAGGAAACTCCCAAATCTTCCAAGAAAGTCCGTGAGGCATTGCCAGATAAGGAAGTTGAAGCACGCCCGCAAAGGCAAGACGTCAAAAAGGATCAGCCGGCTGCCGTCGAAGTCAACAAAAGTGAAAGAGCACAGCCCTTAACTTCCGAAGAGAAAGTGAAGGCCTGGAATGAAAAATATCCGATTGGGACCCGAGTGAAATCGCTGATTAAGAAAGATGACAATTTAGAAACCAGAACCAAGGCGGTTGTTCTCTTCGGGCATCGGGCTGCCGTTTATCTTAAGGGATACAATGGCTATTTTGATTTGGATGAAATAACAGCCGTATAAATTGTTTTTGAACTTAATTATTGAATGCGATTCATTTTTATATTTATTGATGGTCTCGGTATTGCTGAAGCCGGAGACGCAAATCCGATCACATTCCAGTATATACCGTATCTTTACAGCCTTATCCCTACCAAAAACTCCATCGAGCATCAGAACAATCTTGTATGAGGACCGTTGGAAGGCTAAAGTCAAGCCTGTCCCTATCGAAAACCTCATCCAGCACGTTTCGAAACACTCTTACTTCACTCGGCCAGCAAAAGCCACCTAATCGAAGCCGCAGCCTGACCAAAGTTTCTTATGAATCTCTTTAATGACGACACCACCTCAAACACGT
This sequence comes from Acidobacteriota bacterium, assembly GCA_003224715.1. Taxonomy (GTDB): domain Bacteria; phylum Acidobacteriota; class Terriglobia; order Versatilivoradales; family Versatilivoraceae; genus QHZQ01. The sequence continues at coordinate 13,569 of QHZP01000155.1, forward strand.
TTTCTCCGATCAACAGAGAGTATCATGAAC
>QHZP01000155.1:13639-13955 GCA_003224715.1 Acidobacteriota bacterium
TTGCTTGGTGGTTCGACTTCACGAGGGATGGGCGAATTTCTTTTCAAGGAAAGGTGCGTTCTTGATTGGTGATAATAATCGAAGTACGACCTCAGGATCCGTCGCAAATGGCTTTGGTCCAGCACAACCACATGATCGAGACATTCTCGTCGGATAGAGCCAATCATACGTTCGACGTATGCCCGTTGCCACGGACTGGCTGGGGAGGCTCGGACTTCTTTGATCCCCATTGCCTGCACGCGCTCGGTGAAATTCGCTCCATAAATTTTGTCCTGATCACGCAGCAGATATCGTGGAGCGGTATCCTCCGGAAAAG
>QHZP01000147.1 GCA_003224715.1 Acidobacteriota bacterium
CTGTTTGAAGGGCTGCGCGTCGCTGATGTTTCAGACGCTATGGATGTTGTGGGACTTCAGGATGTTGGATTGATGGATCCAGAGATCAAACCTCTGTGGCGCGACCTGGAGAATTTTGGGCACCGGATTTGCGGCCTGGCTGTCACGGTACGCTATGTTCCGACCAACAAGAGGGCCAGCAAGATGGCAGCTCAGGAGTTCGAGAAATGGGAAGGGCAATGGTACGAAGTAATTTCCCCCGAACCGTTCGTGGAACTGCTGCGGCCCGGTTCCGTCATTGTGATTGACGGGGAGCAAGATCGTGATACTGGCTCGATTGGGTCTAACAATTCCCTTGTCTGGAAGACGAAAGGGGCCAGGGGAATCATTACCAGTGGCGGCGCCAGAGATACTGACGAAGTGATCAAAGAGAAGATCCCTCTTTATTTGAAGAGAATCGGTCGTGGTATCCGGCCGGGACGCAATGAGGTGGAATCGGTGAACCGGCCTATCATGTGTGCGATGGTGTGATCGTTGTTCCCAGAGGAGAGGCGGAGGCCGTCGCCAAGGCCGCCAGGAAAATCCTGGATTCCGACAAAGCGTCGCGGCGCGAGCTTTATCAGAAACTGGAAATGCCACTGGATAAGACAGTAACTCCTTAAGCGGACCAGCAAGGACCGAAGATCGAGGATCGATGATTGCGGTGTGTCCCGTATTTGCGATCTTCGATCTTCAATCCTCTATCCTCGTCCTGCGTTCTCTCAATTCCAGTTCCAATCATCAAACTTGTCTAAGCTGATCCCTTCTTCGAAAACTCCCAAAGTAACCACCGCAAAAGTGAAGACGAGCGAACCCACTTCCAAATGCCCACCCATTGCTTTTTTCGAATCAGCAAGAGTTAAATGGGGATGGAGTCTTCCATCGATGACCGCGCCTGTCACGCTCAAAATATCGTACGGCCCCCTCCCTTTCATGTAAATGTTCTTGGGAGGGAAAGTCGTATTGTTGACGACGTGTACATGGTAGCTGGTCAAAGACCCGAAGGCTCCCAGGAACGCCCCATTATTGACCTTTTCCTGGGCTACTGCTTTCTGCAATCCCTCAAGCAGGTCATCCCCCTTTTTCAACCGAATGACCAGGACTTTGCTAAACCTCCCCATGGCAATAGAGCTTGGATTCAAGCCATTGCGCGGTTCATTTCCAGGTACGTTTTGCAGTGAATTTGCTGCTGAATACACAGTAAGCATCTGATTTCCGGCAAATGGCATTAACCCAGCGAACAGTGAGCAAGCGCCAATGAGTATTGCTTGATATTTCATTCCAGCCTCCTGAATTACCGGTTTTCTTAGCGATTGACTTTGTTGACTCTTGAAAATGGTTAAACCACGGCAGCCATATAATACTTCATTCCTGATACACACCTTGCTCTATTTCAAATCAGGAACTGCACCTACAACCACGGCCCTGAAAGGCTAGTCCGACGATAGGATTTTGAGATGGCTCCAGAGGGGATGGGAAAGGGGCCGACGGATTTCTCCTGGTTCGTTTCTCGGATTCCGCCATTTCGCATAATGGTTGTTCTTTCCTAACCCGATATAAATTATAGGATCAATGATTAAGAATTTTTGCCTCAACAAAGCCTGATGTTTTACCAGACAAGGGAAAATCAAAGGAATAGGTCGGCGCTGGCTCGGTTGGGAAATGGTAGGTGTTGTGAGTCGTAAGAGTTTCAAGACCCGTATCGGCCGATCGTTCACTCCACTCCTTATTCTAGTCCTACTCCTGCATGGGACGGCCTCCGCTCTGGATCCCAGTAAATCTCTGACTCAGTATCGCCTTGACGTCTGGAAAGAAAAGGCGGGCCTGCCGCAATCCGTGGTGACGGATATCGTCCAGACTCGCGACGGCTATATCTGGCTCGCCACGGAGGGAGGTTTGGTTCGCTTTGATGGTGTCCGCTTCACTCGGTTCGACAAAGGACATACCAACCAACTTAAGGACAATGAGATTGAGAAACTCTGGGAAGATCGGGAAGGCAATCTCTGGATTGGCACGTACGGAGGAGGCTTGAGCCGGCTCAAAGACGGAAACTTTACTACGTACACCCAAAAGGACGGACTGGCGGGCGACTTCATATCCTCAATCTATGAGGACAGCCGGGGATGCCTCTGGATTAGCACTGAGAGCGGCTTGACGCGCTGGAAAAATCATAAGTTTACGACGATTCTACCCTTCGGGCTCCCAGAACGGTTAATCCACGAGGATCAAAAAGGGAATCTCTGGATCGGCGAAGATAAGGGCTTGTACCGATTCCAGGACGAAAAGTTAACGGCTTTCACCACCAAAGACGGCTTAGCCAATAATTCAATAACTGCCATCTTGGATGACAGGCAGGGAAACTTATGGATAGGAACCGAGGGTGGGCTAAATCGGTTTCAAGATGGAAAGTTCATAGTCTACGACACCAAACAAGGCTTGTCTAATAATCATGTTGTCTCTGTCAATAAGGACCGAGATGGGAATCTCTGGGTCGGGACCGTTGATGACCGGATCAACTTATTTAAGGACGGAAGATTTACTTCATTCAAGGTTCAAGAAGGGGTGATCAAAAACATGACGCGGCCACCCTTTGAGGACCGTGACGGCAACCTCTGGATTACGACCAACGGCAGAGGGATTTTCCGATTTAAGGACGGTAGACTCTCGGCTTACAGGCAAGGTGATGCTCTGTCAAATACCACAGTGTTGGCAATCCTTGAGGACCGCGAAGGCAGCCTGTGGGTTGGCACACAGCACGGTGAACTATACCGATTAAAGGACGGGGAGTTTACCAGCTATACCACCAGAGAGGGATTATCCGACAATCGAATCAATTCAATTTGCGAAGACCTCAAGGGAAATCTTTGGATTGGCTTGGCGGAAGGGCTTAATCGAATTCAAGATGGTAAAGTCGTCTCGTATCTGGGGAATGAGAAATCAATACCAGTTAATGTCAAGTCCGTGTATCCGTCTAAGCGAGGGATGCTCTGGATTGGCACGACCGACGGACTGTTCCGCTTTAAGAATGAAGAACTGGATCACGTCATCACCAAGGATCGATTTGCCGGGGATGCCCTGGTTACACTCTATGAAGATCGAGCCGGGACTCTCTGGATTGGGACATTCGCCAGCGGGTTATTTAGATTCAAAGATGGAGAATTGGCCCGTTACACTGTGAAGGAGGGACTCTCTCATGACTCCGTCCGGGGAATTTATGAGGATGAGCAGGGTTGTCTGTGGATCGGTACCCGAGGCGGCGGGCTGAATCGATTTAAAGATGGCAAATTCACGGTCTATACGACTCGGGATGGATTAGGCAGCGATCACGTGTTGACCTTGTATGGCGACACGGAAGGCTGCCTTTGGGTTGGGACAAGAGGAGGTGGACTGAATCGACTGAAAGAAGGACGCTGGACGCTGTACTCGACCAAAGATGGATTGTTCAGGGATTACATTTACCAGATCGTGGAGGATGGGAAAGGCAACCTGTGGATGAGCAGCAGCGAGGGAGTTTTCCGAGTTAGCAAAAGAGAGCTGGATGATTTTGCCCAAGGGAAGCGTCGCTTCATTACCTCAGTATCCTATAACACCGAGAATGGCCTGAGTGCCGCAAATTGCGAGGGAGGCGTTCAGCCCGGAGGGTGGAAGAGCCGGGACGGGAGACTCTGGTTTTCGACCACCGGAGGACTGGCCATGATCGATCCAAATCATCTCAAGATCAATGTGCAGCCGCCACCAGTGAGAATTGAAGAGATTCTGGTAGACAATGAGCCCCTTGAGCTCCCCCAACCAATTCGTTTAGCGCCAGGCAAAGAGAGATTTGAGTTTCACTATACGGGTCTGAGTTTTCTCACACCCTCCAAAGTCAAGTTCAAGTATAAATTGGAGGGATATGATAACGATTGGGTAGATGCGGGCGGAAGGCGAGTCGCTTTCTATACCCACCTTCCTCCGGGATCTTATCGATTTAGAGCGATAGCCTGCAATAACGATGGAGTCTGGAGTAAAGGCGAAGCCTCATTTGATTTCTACTTAGAGCCCCATTTCTACCGGACTTCTTATTTCTATGGCCTGTGCCTAGTGGCAGTGGCACTTATGGGGACCGGCTTTTATCGCCTTCGGATTAACAAGATGAGAGCTCGACAGGAGGAGTTGGTGTTGCTGGTGCGGGAGCGTACCCAGGAATTGCAGGGCGCCAAGGAAGCTGCCGAAGCGGCGAGCCGCGCTAAGAGCGAGTTTCTCGCCAATATGAGTCACGAGATTCGTACGCCCATGAACGGAGTCCTCGGAATGACGGAACTTGCTCTCGACACGGAACTCACCCCGGAGCAACGCGATTATCTCAGTATGGTGAAAGCTTCTGCCAACTCTCTTTTGACGATCATCAATGATGTCCTGGACTTTTCCAAGATCGAAGCCGGTAGACTCGATCTCGAAGAGATCGATTTCGGCTTGCGCGACAGCCTGGACGATATGATGAAAATCCTTGCTCTGCGAGCTCACGAGAAGGGATTGGAATTGATCTGCCATGTCGCTTCGATAGTCCCTGAATCCCTGATCGGTGATCCTATCCGTTTGCGGCAGATTCTGGTCAATTTAATCGGCAACTCAATCAAGTTTACCAGGCAGGGGGAAGTCGTGGTCGAAGCGAAGATTTCAGAGTCCACGAACCGGCAAGATCAGACTGACCGCAGATCTTCCGCGAGCGGCAGCCTCGAGACTTGTATCTTGCATTTCTCCATTCGAGACACAGGCATTGGCATCCCGGAGAACAAACAGCGAGCCATCTTCGATGCCTTCACGCAGGCGGATGGCTCAACCACGCGCACATACGGCGGCACAGGATTAGGCTTGACGATCACGTCCAAACTAGTCGAGATGATGGGAGGACGAATCTGGGTAGAGAGCGTCCTTGGCAAGGGAAGCACCTTCCATTTCACGGTGTCTTTAAGAGTTCAGGATCAATCAAAACCCGCTGAGGAGCCTGTCGATCTTCGAAACCTTCGAGCACTGATCGTGGATGATAACGCCACCAATCGGCGCATTCTAGTTGAAATGCTGACTCACTGGCAAATGAGGCCCACTGCGGTCAGCAATGGGCCGGAAGCACTCTTCGTTCTGGAGCAAGCCAGTCAAAAGGGTGAGCCGTTTCGACTGGCGTTGCTCGATGCTCAGATGCCGGAAATGGATGGCTTTGATCTAGCTGGCCAAATCCAGCGAAGACCAGAGCTGGTCCCTGCCACGATCATGATGCTTTCTTCGGCCAACCAAAGTGGGGACGCTGCCCGTTGTCGCGAACTGAATATTGCGCTCTACCTGATCAAGCCTATAACGGGATCGGATCTCTTAGAGGCGATTCAAAAGGTTCTCACAGGCACTTTGGCTAACCAAGGTCGTCACTTGCCCCGGTCCCCCTTGGTCAAAGACAAAGCTCAGGCGCCCACTTCTGATGAGTTCAATCTGCGCATCCTATTGGCTGAAGATAATGTCGTCAACCAGAAGCTGGCGGTTCGATTGTTAGAAAAACAGGGACACAGGGTAACGGTGGCCGGTAATGGCAAAGAAGCCTTGAACAAGTTGGAACATGAACACTTTGACCTCGTGCTTATGGATGTGCAGATGCCAGAGATAAACGGATTTGAGGCGACCGCGGCCATCCGGAACCGAGAGAAAATTAGCGGAGAGCATATTCCAATTATCGCCATGACGGCCCACGCCATAAAAGGTGATCGCGAACACTGCCTGGAAGCCGGTATGGATGGTTACGTTTCCAAACCGGTCCACTCCGCGGAGTTGCTTGAAGAAATTAATAGGATCGTTTCAGTTTCAGTGATGGGACCGCAAATTCCTAATCACTGATGTGAAAGAGTGCTCACTAGGATCCTTTTCCCAAGTCCGTTGACGCGGCGTTGCTGGGCCGGCGTTGTCTTTCCTGGAAATTGTATTTGGAGCGTTTGCCTCAACGCCCGGATACATTCTAAAACGTCTCTGAATGTATCGTCCTAAAAAACTAGCCAAAAATATCTAAAATTGCTGGGAACCAGCCGGGGGTACTGTCCGCACGCGTTCAAGCTCGCCTGCCTTCCGATCATGGAACAAATCACGATGCACTTGGATTGGTGTGATTCGCGGAGGTTTGTTTTTGGGTATGCTTCCAGGGGAGAATCGCTCGACAGGGGCCGTTGCTAGCGGCGCAAGAGTGTTCACACAATGTTAGAGATGTCTTTACAAGATTAAATTGTTGCATGAATAATCCAGTCGTGGGCTCTCTGGCGATCAGGTGACTCAACGCAGGTGTCCAAATACTTATTGGAACCTCCAGATGATTCAATCCAAGCCAATCGATAGCCGCCGCCTCGCACGCCAATCGACAGCCTTAGCCGTCCGTTCGCTCTCCGCTACCGCTCTTGTGATTCTATTTTCACACGGAGCGGCTCTATACGCCCAAATGGCTGCCGGGTCGATTGCTGGCGAAGTAAGGGATGCCGAGAATTTTAAGAACATTCGAGGTGTTCACGTTTCAGTCATTGGACCTGATGGAACGGAGTCAGTGAGTGTTGACACCGATGCTGCGGGGAATTATCGATTTCTGGCCATACTGCCGGACCATTATGAGCTAAAGTTCCAAAAGCCGGGCTATCTTATCCATATCTTCAGGGATGTGTGCGTTCAAAGCAGTCGTACGAGCTTGGTCCGCCTTGAAATGCAAAAGGGGCCGGCAGCTACTCAGAACACTGTTTACCTTGATTGGCGAAGCCGGCCGTCTAACCCGTGGGGTTCGGCTTATGGTGGCGTTTTCGATCGTTGGCAACTCGACAACCTGCCGAGCGCGCGCAATATCTGGGCACTTCTGGAAAATCAAGAGCCTTCCAGCATTACCAACCGGGTCGACGAAGGTGGCATCTCGACTGGGATAATTGCCTTGGTTGGAGTACACGGCGGCTCTTGGACACAAAACGGCTATCGATTTGATGGCATCAACGTGACTGACCCTTTTGAAACGGGAAAGCCCCTGGTATATCCCGGCTTTGGAAGTCTGCAGGAGCTTCAGGTCGATACTGCGTTTCACCTGGCGGCAGATCGTTTCCCGGGCGCCTCCTTTAATATGAGAAGTCGACAGGGAAGCAGAAAGCTTCATGGTCAAGTCGAAGGTTATTACTTGGGTGAGCCGTTTCAAAGCAGCAACCTGGACGAACGACTCAGGCGCTTCGGCTTTGTATCTGTACCCCATTTCAAGCGATACGGCGAAGGCCAATTGACTCTTGGCGGCCCTATACCCCGCATCAACAAATGGTCTTTTTTTACTTCCCTCGACCTGCAGCACCTCTCCAAAGTCATCCCCAACTTTCCCGCGGTTCCCACAGCCACGGTATATTCTGGCCTGCTGCGCCTCGATGGAACGTTAAATCCGCAAGATCACCTTGCACTCCTGGCCAGCGGACAATCCGTGAACAGTTCTAATCTGGGAGCGCGTCCGGCCATCTCTCCTTCTGCCACGCTTCTTGGGAATGATCGCTTTGAAATTGTCCAGGGTCATTGGACTCACCATCGAAACGCTCAAACAGTCTGGCAAGCTGGTTTTGGTTTTTCACATGCCTCTCCTACTGACACATTTCTGCACGGTGTAGCCCAGCCGAATCGGACGCAACTTGTTACCGGTGAAAGGTCCGGCGCGGCTCCGATGGAATCAGACTCGGCACGCAGTCGATTCTCACTGCTGGGTCAGGGGCAATCCTGGCAACACTTGGAAGAATCTTTGGCTACTGAAGATCGAAGAGTTCTCAAAGACCTGCAACTCCTCTTTTTTCCACAGGATGTTCCGGCAGAGGTCATCCGGTACAACACTCCGAGTCGCACGAAATACAGATTGCGAGAGTTCTCCCTGTTCTTCGACGACCATTTCCAAATCTCCAACCGATTGTTCTTCCGCTTTGGACTAACCCTGGATGGCAGTAACGCCTTTTTGCCAGCGCAGCAGACTGGAGCAGGGACTTTTGCTCCGGCACGGCAATTTGCTGGCGCAAAGGATGTCATACGCTGGACGACGCTGGAGCCGCGAGTGGGTCTGGCCATCCCCCTTCTCCGGCGTTTCGACAAGGACCTGCGCTTGTCGGTTTACTTCTCGCGCTATTACCATGTATTGCCGGCGAGCTATCTTGCCTATGCAAATCCCAATAGCGTGGGCGGACAAGTTTTCAGTTGGAGCGACAAAAATCAGGATGGCTTCTTCCAGGCAGGCGAAGAAGGTCGGCTGCTGCGCGTCTTCGGGGGACCTGATTCATCCGTCGATCCGCATCTCCAGAGGCCTTTATCGGATGAGTGGGGCGTGGGGCTAGATCACTGTTTCCGGAACCAGCTTCTAGCCGGCTTGAGACTTTTCCGCCGGGACAACAAGAGGCCGGTCGAAACAGTTAACACCGGCGTCCCACCTTCAGCCTTCAGCCCAGTTGGATTCCTCGACTCAGGAAATGATAACGTTCCTGGAACAAGCGATGACCAAATCCTGACGATTTTTAACCAGAATCCGAACACGCTGGGTCACGATCATTTCCTGCTCACCAATCCGCCGGCCTTTAGATCGCTCTACCAAGGGATAGAGGCAGTCATACGTAAAGAATTGGCAGAGCGCTGGTTCCTCTGGCTTTCATTTACAGCCTACAAAGCTGTCGGTCCAGCCAGCCCTGGGAATAGCGAATTTGAGAATGACACGGGCGCCATTGGCAGACTTTTTGATGACCCGAATACCTCGTTGAATGCTCGTGGCCGGCTGTTCTTTGATCGCGCTTATGTGGGAAAACTCGCCGCTTACGGTCGTGCTCCCCTGGGCTTTGAGCTGAGCTCCATCATCAGATATTCTGATGGTCTTCCCTTTGGAAGGAAGCTGATCATCACTGGATTCAATCAAGGGCCTTTCTTTGTGATGGCAACGCCGCGCGGGCATCCTGGGGGTTTGCGGACTCAGTTCAACCTGATCTTCGATCAGCGCATTGGACGGGATTTTAAGGTCGCTGGCCGCAAGTTCTCAGCCTTTGTTGACATTTTCAATCTGTTAAATCTCAACAAGAATCTGCGGGAGTGGGATCTTTCCCGTCCGCTGCTGAATCAGCGACGCCCGCTGGAAGTCGAGAACCCTCGCGTGATTCGCTTTGGGATCAGGTGGAATTTTTAGGCAAATTCAAATCTGGCGGGAGCTCTTCGAGAACTCGCACCTGTCAAGACTTTGAGATCAGGAGTTCGGTAGTGCCGCCTTTCGCGTCAAATACCTCCCGCAACGCCAGAGGCCTGCAGATTGCACATTTTGGGTCCGGCCCAGACCACGACGCGTATTGAGATGCCTGCAGTTACGAAACACCCGTTTTGTCGAGAGGTGAGATTTGCTCGGCATCGAAACGCCGTTTTGGCCGCCGCATCGCGGCGCTTGACAGTAGGGCGGCCTTTCAAGGCCGGTACTTGGTCCCACCGTCGGGAAGCCGCGCCGCGTCAGCGGCGCTTGAATCTCGCACCCCGTTGAGGTTTACCATCTCATCCGTCGCTCCGCGACGGGGTATGGGGTTGGGTAACCCAGACCGGCCTTGAAAGACCGGCCTACCGTCAGATGCCGCTACGCGGCAATGAAAATGTCCAAACTCCAGAGCCCATGCTGGGCACGGGGCTAATGAAAAACTAACAGATTTTCGAAGGCCATCCAATACGTCACTGGATTCTTCAATCGGGTGCACTGAGATTCGCCCTTTTGGATACGGGATTAGACCAAATCATAGTACTCGCGAACATCGACAGGAACCTCCAGCACCAGAGCAGTCCGGTTGTTTAGTGCCTTCTCTACTGCCACTTTGGCTTCGGAGATGTTCCTCGCCCGCTCCCCTTGAAGTCCAAAACCGTTGGCCACGGATACAAAGTCCGGGGGATGGAAGTTGACTCCGCAACTCGGAAAACCCCGCCGCGCCTGGGCAATCTGGATCAAACTCAAACTGCCATCGATGAGGACCACCATGATGATGGGCAACCTCAGCTCCCGAATCAGGACCAGATCGTGGAGCATCATGAGCATCCCGCCGTCGCCCACCACTGCCATGACCGAACGGTCAGGATATTCCAGTTGGGCAGCAACCGCTGCCGCAATGCCGTAACCCATACCTGAAAGTCCATTCGACATGAAAAACGTTCCAGGCTCATAGGACCGCCAGAACTGGCCCATCAACAGTTTGTGAGAGCCAACATCGCAGCTGACCATCCCATTTCGTGGGAAGACAGAACGCAGCCCCTCGATTAATCCAAGCGGGGAGATGTTCTTTCCGGAAGGGCCAGGAGATCGATAGACCTTCCGCCGCCGGAATTGGAGAAGATCCTCGGGCCAGGGTTTGGCTTCTGCAACCGAAGTGGCGAGCTGGTTTATGATCGATGAAATCTCACCAATCGCCTCCATCGGATGGTAGGCTCCCTCAGCCATAGACACTGAGTCAATGGCAACGATCTCCAGTTCGGCAAACCAGGTCCTGTCGCACTCAACCGGATCAAATCCAATCCCAATCACAAGATCAGCGGCCCGCAGGGTGGCGATCATCTCCTGGTCAATGGCCATCCCTGTGGCAACGCCAAGGAAGAAAGGATGGTCCTCCGGCACAATACCCTTAGCCTTTGGCGTGACCATGAAAGGGGCTTTCAGGGCATCTATCAGGCCCCACACCGCCGGTGCCGCGGATAGCGGCGTCCCCAATCCGACCAGAACCAGGGGTCGTTGAGAAGCCGCGATTCTGGCTTTGATTTCAGTTGTGGAGTGCAGTCCATGATTCGCCAGGTCTGGAGGTTCCTGGCGGACCACCGGCTTAGTATTGCAGTCTGCAATGGCTACGTCACTCGGCAGGACAAGGTGAACAGGCCCTGGGCGCGGCGATGAGGCCAGCCTAAGGCTGTCTCGGGTCAGTTCATCGGTGTCTTGTTCTCCCACAGTGGCGGTTTCTTTGGTAATGGAAGCAAAGAGCGCATCAAGGCCGAGACGCTGATGAGTCATCGTGTTGAAGAGGGCCTTGGGGATCTGCGCAGTCACCGCAAGAAGCGGACTACGATCCAGGAAGGCATTGGCTACGCCAGTCACCAAGTTGGTAGCCCCCGGTCCGAGAGTCGCAGCGCACACACCCGGGACTCCGCGGATCTGGCCAATAACCTGCGCCATCAAGGCAGCGCTGGACTCATGACCTGTCAATAAAAAACGCAGGCCGGCACGCCGGCAGGCGTCAACAAAGGCAACGATTTCCCCGCCTGGTAGACCGAACACATATTGCACTCCGTGGCTGGCCAGCGTCCTTGCCATCACATCCGCATGAGTAGTCATAAGCCTCGCTTTCTTCTTTGCGGCTAATTCCGCCCTCTACGAAAAACGATCATGTATTTCATTTCCATTCGTGTTCGTATTCCTGCTTCTACAAAAATAGCAAAAATCCGAGCCGACCGTCAGGGAGGGGCAGACCGGTCGATTGCCTCCACCGCTCCCTAACGCTCGTGGCTCGGGAAAGTATCTAAGATAAATGTTACGCTACATGATTTGCAATTATGATTCTCCGGCCTCAGTAATGCGTTAGTCTCCAGAGGCGAAAAAACATCTTTGGTAGCTGCAACGAATTTACTTTCTAATTCGTCGTGGGTTTATCACCTGCGCGGAAAAGGTCACGCCGCAAGCGGCGCACCATCCGTCACCACTGATGGTGCGGTTGGCCAACGGGAAGAGTACGCGGATGCATTGCTTGACTGGCCCGGTCTTGTGTATTAGGGTTATCCGAGCTACTACTTGAAAAGGCAAGAGACCGGACGTTTGCAGTTAGTCACCAAGTCCCATTTGTAAACGAGGTTATACCAGGTTGCGAACAAAACGACACATTGAGTCGAGCGATTCCCTCACCCGGCCTCCGCGACCGCCGCCGCCCCAGCCAGTCCTTGCCCTATGAGGCTCGGCGGGAGCCTCGCCCTCCCAATCTCCCCCGCTTCTCAATTTTTTTCAGAGCTTCAAGGTTCGTCTCTTTCCCGAAGGTTGCCAACGAAAAGGAGGATAGAAATGTGTCACAGTAAGGTAGTTTTGTGTGTCATCCTGTTCTTCGCTAGTTTGAACTCCCTTGTCTCTCGGGCCTATTGTCAAACCACCTTTGGTCAGATTACTGGAACGGTCACGGACCCGAGCGGCGCCGTCGTCCCGGGCGCAAAAGTAACCGTGACTAATCAAGAAACACTGATAGCGCGGGAGGTGTCCACCAGCGCACGCGGCGTGTTTAACGTCCCCAACCTCAACGTCGGCACTTACCGGGTGCGCATCACGGTGACGGGGTTTACCACCTACGAGAGGGGCGGGTTGATCCTGAGCGCCAATCAGGTGATCAACGTGGACGCAACACTGGCGCTGGGCGCCACAGAAACGGTCACGGAGGTCACCGCTGCGAGCCCGGCGATCAATACGGAAACCAGCGCCCTGGCTGACGTGAAAACCAATCGCGACCTCGAGCAGCTACCTTTGGAGATGACTCGCCATTTGGCCGACAAGGGCTTCTACACTTATGCCTTCCTCACCACCGGGACGAGCTCAGTAACAACCACCAGTCTTCCCGTTATTAATGGAGTCCGGACACAGAGTGGGACCTTGCCGACGATGGATGGGATTGCGGTGACGGCGTACCAGGGCGGCGCCAGCCCCGTCCAACCCAGTTTCGAAGGGGTGCAAGAGGTGAACGTGGTGACGGGTAATCCGACCGCCGAGTTTGCGGTGGCCGCAAATTTTACGGTGGTCACCAAGTCGGGCACGAACGACCTTCACGGCACGGCCTTCTACAATTACAATGGCAACGCCCTGAATGCCCGCAACTTCTTCAGCGACTCCACGCCGTTCCGCGTTTACAATAACTTTGGCGGCAGCCTGGGCGGACCGATCAAAAAGAACAAAGCCTTCTTTTTCGCCGACTATGAGGCTTCGCGCGAATCGGCCAGGAACCTCATGGTGGTGGATTCTCCGCTTCCTCAATGGCGGAATGGGGATTTCAGCAGTCTCGATTTTCCAATCATGGACCCATCCACCAACCGGTCCTTCTTAGGCAACATAATTCCACCCAATCGAATCAGCCCGGTTTCGCAAAAAATGCAAGATGTCCTCTTCCCGTTGCCCAACTTCGGCCCTCCCGGCTTGGAGTCCGGCAACTTCCGGCAACAGTTCCGTGGGACCACGGGCTTTACGCGCTTCAATCAATTCGACGCCCGTGTGGACTATAAGGTCAGCGAGCGCGATGCGATTTTCGGTCGTGTCAGTTGGCGGCGCATGCCGCTCGATTACACCGACCTGGTTCCAACCATCGGGCAAGTAACCCAGAATCGTTACGGTCACAGCGCAGTCTTTTCCTGGACCCACACTTTCTCACCAACCCTGGTCAATGAATTTCGCACCGGCGTGACGTACCACCGCAATCGCTACTACCTTGACGTCATTGGGAGCGATTTGATCCAGCAGTTCGGCATTCAGGGCATCACGACCGCTGGCATACACAATGCGCCGATCGTCAGGATCGATCCCGTAACCTACATCGACTACGACGACTTTGACGACTCTTACTTCGACAACCCGAGCACCACGTTTGAGTGGACGGACAATGTGAACTGGACGCGCGGAAGGCATTTCGTGAAGTTCGGATTCGACACGATCCGCGACCGGCTGAATGAAACATTCACCACCTCGCTGGTGTACGGAGGGTATAATTTCCCCGGGGTCTTCACAGGGTTTGGGTACGCGGACTTCCTGCTGGGAATCCCGGAAACAACCGAGTTGGCCATTCCCACGCCTCCGCGATACCTACGGAGCACGAGTGCGGCCCTCTACCTGCAAGACCAGTTCAAAGTCAACCGCAAGCTCACGCTGAATTACGGGCTGCGCTGGGAGTTGACGGCTCCTTTCAACCACAAGTTGGGGGCCATCTACAGTTTCGACCCGCAAACCGGGGCTCTGGTGATCCCAGATAAGGGCGTCTCCCAGGTCAATCCGTTCTTCCCGAGCAATATCCCTGTGGTGACGGCGTCGCAGTCCGGGTTCCCGAAGGACTCCCTGCTCGATTTTCGCAAGGGCTACTTTCAGCCCCGCTTCGGTTTTGCCTACAAGCCGTTTGACAACGAAAAGACCGTGATTCGCGCCGGCTATGGAATCTACGGCAACCTCGTGTACCGGTCGATGGCGCGGGACATGGGAGGCGGGCCCTTTTCGGGTAGCGCGACCTACATCAATTCCGTCACCAACGGCGTGCCACTGTTCAGCTTTCCCGAGCCTTTCCTGTCCTCGGCAGTCGCCCCGGGAGAGACTCAGAATGTGCAAGGACCCGCAGATGAAGGTCCCCTATACGCAGCAGTGGAACTTAACCGTCGAACGGGAAGTAGGCCAGGTGGGTCTTCGCGTTTCGTATGTGGGGACGCGGACTGTGAACCTGATCTACCGGCGCAATTTGAACCAGCCGCCACCCAGCACGATTCCGTTCTCAACGGACCGCCGGCCTTATCCTCTGTACGGTCAGATCATCTGGTCCGAAAACGGCGGCAATGAATTTTACAGTGGTCTGGAAGTGGCCGCGACGAAGAAATACGGCAAGAATCTCACCTTTGGCGCTGGCTGGACCTGGGCCCGAGACTTGACCGATACCCAAGAGGCCTCTGCTTTCGGCGGTCAGGTGATTCAAAACCAGTTCGACCGTGGCGCAGAAAGAGCCAGCAACTCACTCGTTTTGCGGCATCGCGTCTATGCCTACGCCGTTTATGCCCTGCCCTTCGGACGCGACCAGCGGTTCCTGAACAAGACCCACGCGATAGTGCAGGAGCTGCTGGGCGGATGGACCACCGCCTGGAATGTCAACCTGCAATCCGGTCAGTTCTTTACTCCCAGTTTTTCGGGTTTCGATCCTTCCAATACCGGCTCTTTTGGCGGTCGACCGGACCGCATCGGCAATGGTAACCTTCCCAGCGGGGAGCGGACCATTGAACGCTGGTTTGACGCAGCGGCCTTCAAGATTCCAGGGTGTCCCGACACCGATCCTGTCTGCACCAATCCAGCCAACGAGGGCCGGTTCGGCAACTCTGGACTCAACATCCTGGAGGGGCCCGGGATCGCCAACCTGGACTTTTCGCTCATGAAGTACTTCAACCTGCGGGAGAGGGTGCGACTCCAGGTTCGACTCATCATGGCGAATGCCTTCAATCACCCCAACTTTGCGGTGCCGCGGTCCAATATCCGGTCTGTAGGGAACGTGGCAACCATCTCTTCCATGGCCCGCGTCTTGAATGGCCTTCCGGCTACGCGAGAAATCGATATCGGTTTACGCCTGGAGTTCTAGCAGGTTACTCACAAGAACCGTCTTTCCATTAGGTGTGAAAGGACAGGCCGAAAACCATGAACTCCACCCTTCTGTCTTTCCTCCTGGTCGTGTTCGCGGCCACCGCGGTACACACTGGTTTGCTTCAGCCACCTCAGCCCCCACCGCTGATCTCACCAGAAGTACGCTCTGACAGCCGCGTTACTTTCCGGTTCCGTGATCCAAACGCTAAAGCCGTTTCCGTCGCCCGAGAGGGCGCAGCACCTCTGCCCATGCAGAAAGATGAGCAAGGTGTTTGGAGTGTCACAACTGAGCCGCTCGAGCCCGATTTCTACGGTTATTCTTTCGTGGCCGACGGTGTCCGTCTGATCGACCCCTCCAATCCCCTGATGACGCCCAACCTGCTCAACACCGGGAGTGTCGTGCATGTGCCCGGACCGGCTTCTCTGCCGTGGGAGGTGAACGATGTACCCCACGGCACCCTCCACCACCAATTCTACAGGTCGAGGGCCGTGGGCGATGATCGAGATTTCTATATCTATACGCCACCCGGTTACGATCTCCGAGCCAATCAGACTTATCCTGTTCTGTACCTTCTCCACGGTTTCAGCGATGATGCGAGCGCCTGGGCTGCTGTCGGGCGCTCTCACGTGATTCTCGACAACCTCATCGCTCGCGGCAAGGCCAAACCCATGATCATTGTTATGCCCC
>QHZP01000148.1:0-7121 GCA_003224715.1 Acidobacteriota bacterium
CCTCGACGCCATCGAAGAAGACGAGCTTATCGACCTTGCTGCCCAAGATCCGTTCAATCGCGCATCTCTCCGCCTGGCCCTGTTCCTTGCTCGCAGCGCAAAGTCCCACCGATCCGGTCCAGGCGCTGCCCCACAAGTAGTCGTCCCTGATGCATTCCCGCAACTGTGGAGATAAGGGTGTCCGGCCGCCGCTCTCCTTCCAGGGATACTGTCGGGCGAGCGAAAGCATCTTCAGGTCGTTCCAGACGTGAAGAGGCCATCTGAGCAACTCTTGTGATCTCAGAACCCGGAGTGCGTCAAGCAGCTCGGTAAGACGACACGGATCGTTGATGCCTAAGAAGCAAACCTGGAGATACCCGGGCTTTGGACTCAGCCAGATCGTCATGCTGGTGACGATGCCAAGGTTCGATTGGCTGAAAAGGCCGTCCAAATGTGGCCCCACGCCCCAACGTGATACGCTGGCGGCCGCCGCATCGGGGAAGCGGCCAAGGCCAGTGGTTAGGCACTCACCGGTTGGCAAGACGACTTCAAGGTTGCAGGTGTGCGCGAACCTATCTCCGTACGGCCCGGTCCCGTGACCGCGTTCCAAGGCGTTGGCCACGACGCTGGAATCGGGCGTACTGCCTGTGACGCTCATCATCAGATTGGACTGCTTCTGGGTCAGGAAATCAAAGAGCTGGCGAAAGGTGACGCCGGTTTCGACTCGCACGTAGGCAAGGTTCTCGTCGTAGTCGAGGATCCGATTGAGTCTGGACAGATCCATGATGACGCAACTATCCCGGGCTGGTACTCGTGAGCCATAGCCCCAGTTCTTGCCGGTGCTGACCGGGTAGACCGGCGTTCGACTGGCGTTCGCGATCCGCATACACTCCTGGATTTCGGACCGGTTAGCAGGGCGGATGATGGCGGGGACGCGCTGGGTCGTGGGAAAGGTCGCGGTTCGGGCAACGGCGAGGGCCGTCTCGTCCGTGAGCACGTGCGCCGGCCCGAGAGCCTGCCGCCAAGCCGCCAGGGCCTGCGGCAGGTCAGCCACGCTGGCCATCTTCGGGACGGCCGCTCCCAGATCTGAGCCTTCTCGTATTTCGCTATCACGCCCTGAAATCATCGGACTTACCTAATCGGCAGTGTCATCACGAGGTTGGTACACCTTAACTGACAAAGTGCTGCACTCCTTCGCTAAACATCAAGGCCGAAGTGAGTTCCCAATCGAGACTATGCGTGTCATACATATATTTCTCATCCAGGATTCCCTGACAGAGTCCTCCATGATCGCTAACCTCGAGCATCCCGGGAGAATACTCAGAAAGCTTCCTGTGTGAATTATGTCCGATCTGCGAAAGGCTGCGCAGGCTATGAATCTCTTGGAAGTACGCGGTGATGTCATGTTGGACCTGTAATGTCTCCGGTAAGATCCGACCTCCTCGGGGCATTAATATCGCCTGGACTGAGAGGATGGTGTTCATGGCTGCGTCCGGCACAATTCCGTAGCTGCTGAGCACGAAATCCATGATTTCGTGATGGAAGAACGTCCAGTCCTCGGCACTCCAGCGGTACGTGGCTCGCGTCCACTCTTGATCGTAAGGCGTGTTCAGAATCGGCTGGAGTAATGCCGAGGTCCAAGGCAAGGAACATGGCGCTTCCTTCAAACGCTTTCGGAGGTCATCAATAAAGGTCAGTGCCTGCACGCCGTGATCCGCCTGCAGGTAGTAGAGGAAGTATTTCAGCACCGAGAAACCGACCAAGACTTTATAGAAAGAGTAAATCAACTGCATCGCCCATCTGTCTGCCCGTGTGTAACTATACGTGGAAACTACGTGGCCTGTCATGTCAGTGGTGATGCGGTATTTCTTCATGTAATCAGGATGCGCCATCGGACTATTAGGTAGCAGCATTGTCGGGTAGGCTTTGGCGAACACTTTTCTATCGAAGAAAAATTGTAGATCCGCCTTGAACGACTCGACTGTGGCTCCAGGCAGACCTATCATTAAATCCGATGAAACCGGTAGCTTTTGACTTTGAAAGATCTCGATCAATTCTTCGTATCGCACCGTCTTGATATTAGACCGATCTATATTTTCCAGAGTTTGACGATCCTGCGTTTGGATAGAGATTATGCCGTCTGTTTTAACACCGGCCGAATGAAGTATCTTGACGATCTCCGCTAGCCGCTGGCTGGCGTTCTTGGCATAGTTGACGACAACCTGCTTGGGACAACCATACTTGCGTCGTAAGTCCGCGATTATCTGTGCGATGTGTACATCACGCCTAAGTACTCCAAAGTTTGCGTCTGCGATCCAAAGAATGCTCACTCGATGTCTTGCGATCCACTCAAGCTCTCCATACACGCGTTCAAGATTGAATTGCCGAATTTTAGACAAGGTAGCGGATCCCCAATCACAAAACGTGCAGCCATAAGGGCAGCCCCGGTTTGTCTCGACGATGGCCGCAACCCAATTCTCCGCATCTTCGCTCCGGAACCAGCCTGACAAGTACGGTGAGGGAAAACCGTCCAGGTCTTGTGTACGCTCGCGATCCCTAGTTCGAAAAACTCGTCCAGCCTGCCCGCTTGGATCTTGGCGGTAGGTAATCCCCGCAACGTCAGCCAGAAAGCAAGGGTCTTGCTGCATCTCGTCTCGATGGCTAACTATTTGCTCCAATAACTCCGCGGTCGTCACCTCCCCTTCTCCGCGTACCGCTATGTCGACGTATGGGTTTGCCTCTAGGAAACTTTGGCAGGCATGATCATACTTGGGAACACTGGGGCCACCATGAATGGTGATGGACTCCGGATGCCATCTTTTGACCAGCTTCGCCAGCTCCAGGTTTTGGTTGCTATTCCAGAGATAGTTCGAAAAGAGGAAAATACCTGCGCCATATCGGCTTACAACGTCGCGCGCAACCCTCTCAGAAGTCAAGAGAGCCGGAACGAATTCACACGTGTCGTTGAATGATCCGTTCTTGTAACTTCTCGAGTAGGCGACGATCAGACCCAACGCCAGAGGGGAGTGCCGGTAGGCGAGACTATGAACACCATAGACGGGGATACTTCCTTGCGCCTTCATTCCTTCGCCCTCTTTACCTCACTGTCAATGGACACAGATGTAGCTACCGGCCTAACAACCGCACCCTCACGACACGCAGCGTTCGCTTCGCTGTTCACTTGGGGTACTGCCGCTGGATTCGTTACTTGAGGCCCATGGCCAAGTCAGTAAAACGCACAGGCCAAACATCCAGACGGTCCAGGGTTAATTTTCGTAATGTTCCCGTCTTTATCAAGCTCGATTGACCCGCCCGCCGTGATCGTGGTCCCGCCGGCGATGCCACTCAATTGGCTCGATGTTAACTCCCCCGCATCTGCAGGCTTAGGCGGCAGCACGAAGTAAAGGAGCTTGTCCGTGGGCTCGACCACACGGACCTCCACTCCCGCAGGCACTTTGATCCCCTGCTCCCGGAGCACGGCCTTAGGGTCGTCCAGCAGCCGCTGCTTGAACTTCTGGTCGGCCCAAGCTTGCGCCACCAGTTGCGACCATTTTTTTGTTGTTTCCGACCCTGCAGCCATTGGCTGCTGGCTCACTCCGACTTCCGCTTGCTTCTTCTGTTTGGCTTCTTCGTTTGCCATGATAATTCTCCTTGTTTGGTTTATGCCGCATCCGTGCAGTGACTGTTGTGCCCGAGGGCAGGTCGCCCAAGGCCCCTGCGTTTGGCAGCAGTATTATCAGAGCCGTCAGCCGTCGTCAACCAGTTCGTGCGCCCCCCAAGGAATTCACTCACTGGTTGCAATTTTCCAATCTCAAAAACGGAGGCTGAATGAAGGAGCGGTTCACCTTGGGTTTCCGTTAGCGCCCACTAATGGCACGAATTTTTGAGATCCCATTCGTTAGATCATTTGACGGGCCATTAGGCGAGAAAATAGACCGTCCTGGCGGGCCAGTTCCTCAAAAGTCCCATTCTGAACAATCCGACCTGCCTCGAGAACGTATATGCGATCTGCTTTACGAATGGTACTCAACCGATGCGCGATGACGATTCGGGTAACTCGGAGCCGATCCAAAGTATCACTGACAATGGCTTGAGTCTGGTTATCCAAGGCACTGGTGGCTTCATCAAACAACAAGATTCTGGGCTGGAGTATGAGGGCTCGCGCAATCAAAAGCCTCTGCCGTTGTCCTCCAGAGAGGTTGGTTCCCCCTTCGCTGATGTAAGTGTGCATGCCCATGGGCAAGGAGGAAATATCCTCGGCCAGACCGGCAGCCCGGGCTGCTGCCCAGGCTTCATCGAGGCTGATCATGGCACTGGAGGCGATATTCTCGAAGATAGAAGCCGCTAAAATGCTGTTGTTCTGGAGCACCACCCCCAACTGTCGCCGCACCGCATACACATCCAGGCCGCTCAGGTCCTGTCCATCATAATAAATTGTCCCCGATTCTGGAGTCTCAAAGCCCAGCAGCAAGCGGAAGATCGTCGACTTTCCGCCGCCCGAAGGTCCAACCAGGGCAATAAACTCTCCAGGTTCGGCGTGCAGATTCATGTCTTCCAAAGTGAGCGGCCCAGTTTCCCGATAACGGAATGTGACATGATCGAGGGCCAGTCTGCCTGAAAGCTTACCGGGATCGGTCTTGCTGCGATCGACTTCCGGCTCGGCTGTCAGGATCGGAGTGGCCCTTTCCCACAAGTTGAATACATCAAGCATCTCAATCACAGTGTTGCTAAATTGGGCAGCGCCTCCCATGAAGATACCGAAAGCGGAATTAAAGGCCAGGAAGGCCCCGGCGGTCAACCCCACCCTCGCCTGAGTGCTCCCCTCCTGAAGGGCTAGAGCCGCCAGCCAGAAAATGAGAGCAGAGGTCAGCGCCGGCAGGGTCTGGTTAAGAACGTGGACACCGTCTTGAATGCTCTGGATAGACCAGATCAGCTTTTGCTGGTCGCTGTATTTCTTGCCCCAAAAGGCGAAGGCGTTTCCTTCAGCACCAGACACTCGGAGTTTGGAAACGCCATTCATCAATTGCACCGTCAAGCCAAAAATCTTCCCTCCCATCGCCTGCAACGGGCGTAACTTCCGAAAGGTGAAGAAACCAGAAACTGTGGTGAACGTAATGGTCAGGAGTGCAATGGCGCTGGCCGTCAATGCCAATTGAACGCTGTAGTAAAACATCAGGAATAGATTCAGCAAAGAAATACAACTGGAGAATAAGGTCTGCAGCGTCGTCACACTGAGTTTCTGACGAATTTGACTGATGGCGGTGACCCGGGACGCCAGGTCACCTGTAGAATAGCGGCGAAAAAAGGAGGGCCTCAGTTGCAAGAGGCGGTCCCAGACCGCTGCTTGGCTAGAAGAGGTCGAGTCGGTTTCCAGCCTGGTCGTCACAAAGCCCTGGACAAGTTCAAAGAGCGCTCTCCCAAAGGCCGCTGCCAGCAGACCCATCCCGAGTTGCCGTAACAGCCCTCGGTCTGCATCCGGAATCGCGTTGTCAATCAAAATGGCAGTGGCCACGGGAACGAACATCGCAAGAAGCGTCCCGGCAATTCCAGTGGTCAGAATGATCAGCAGGTCTCTGCGATGCCCTCTCAAGCCAAATTTGAGTAGGTCGAGAGGCCCCAGCCGCCTCTCGGGCAGGGACCTATATGGCATATAGGCGACCGGAGACAAGCTGGAAGCAACGGCGGCACTCACTGGGACCCGGTTCATATTCACAGGATCCAGGAGTTCGTACCGGCTGGGCGAGACCGGCAAGAGTGCAACGGGCTGGTGATCCTCCAGCTTGTGCGCAAGCAAGGGCCCGCAGTCCTCCTTCCACCATCCCTCCGTCAGCAAGACCTTGCGCATTCGAATGCGTGAAGCCTGCTCAATTGCCTTGAGAGGCTCCTTCAATTTGCTGAGATCCACAGACCGGGCAGGGGGACAAATCTCGATACCTAGAGCCTGACCGACCGCGCGAGCAGCCACAAGCAGGGGAACACCTTCGCGCGAACCGGGTTTCTTCTGGAGTGGATTTACGACTGATGCCAGATCTCCGATGACATCCTGAGTCAGGCGAACATTCAGGCGTTCCCGCTCCTGCAACCTGTCAAGCTGCTCCTCCAGCTCGCGCTGCTCGCTAAGATTGATATAGCTCAGAGTATTCTTTTGAAGAATCTGCAAACCCTTTAAAAAGGCCGCGGTATCCTGAATGATCGCGCTCGTCCCCCGGGCAGTGCCTTCTACAGTCCCTTCTGCCTCGAGCCACATCCCGGGACCCAGCGGAACAACGCCTGCTTCCAAACCCAGCAGCATTTCCTTCAGACCCATCCATCGAGCATTGCCCCGGTGGACCTGCAACCAAACGATATCCTGGCGCGACTGGAGCACCTGCCCGGGAGTCAGAGAGAATGGCTGGCCCGGTGAAATCGGGACCGAAGTCGCTGGTTTGACTAACTCGGAGAGCAAAGACTCCAGTTTATAAATCCAGTGCTCCACTAACGGTGTCAGGTCAGCGTCGTTAGAAGGCTTCCCAAAGTGTTGCGCAGGGATCTTACGGAGTTCTGTTTCCTCTACCGGCAGGGCAAGGATCGCACGACAATGGTCCTGTGAACTCAGGGCGGTCCCGAATAGAGCCTCTCCAGAACCGAGGCTGAACAGGTACCGGCGGGCGCCCTCTGGCACTTTCCGGTTCAACATCACACTAAACAGCGCCATCGACCCGGAGTGGACGATCCAAACAGTCTGCGGATCATCGAGCAGGATCGGTTCATTTCCCCTGAACTTGTAGATCCGCTCCTGAAGGTTGAATCTGCCTTCACCCAAGCTGTTTATGCCTCCTTGCGGGCTCCCCCCTCGCTGGAAATTAATTGGGAATAGACTCCCTGCATCCTCCATAATTCTTCATGAGTACCCCGTTCGGCCACCTTCCCCTGCCGGAGGACAATGATCTCGTCAGAGTCCCGGATGGTACTCAATCGATGCGCCACAATGAGACACGAACATCCCCGCCGACGGAGGTGTTGGTCGATCATCCTCTCCGTCTCGGCATCCAGGGCGCTGGTGGCCTCGTCCATGACCAGGATGGAAGGACTGTTCACCAGGGCACGTGCGATTTCCAGGCGCTGTCTTTGGCCACCGCTTAGGTTCGCAGCCCCTTCAATTA
>QHZP01000148.1:7202-9320 GCA_003224715.1 Acidobacteriota bacterium
ACGCTGGGGAACGGTCGAATCCCACAGGGTTAGGTTGTCTCTTACAGATCCTTCAAAAAGGAAAATGTCCTGATCCACCATGGCGACAGACGTTGTGAGTAGGGGCCGCGGAATTATTGACCTGGGTTTTCCGTCGAAAAGAATTTCCCCTTCCCAGGGTTCGTAGAGACCACACACCAGCTTGGCGACGGTAGATTTGCCGGAGCCGCTCGCTCCGACCAGGGCAATGCGCTGCCCGGGTTTGATCGAGAGGCTAAGATTTTCGATCAGAGGAGGTGCAACGCGGCTGTAGCCAAACGTGACGTTTATCAGCTCGACATGGCCTTCCAGACGGAGCCCGGTGGACTCTCCAGACCGCGCCGTATTCTCCTTGTCAACCTGAGGATCGGTCGAGTGGCGAAGGACATCCTCCAGGCGATTCAGATCTCCCTCCAACTCCTGGATAGTAGCCCCAAGACCGACAATATTGGAAACGGGCAGCATGAAACTCTGCATCAGGCTTTGAAATGCTATCAACATGCCAATGCTGAAAGTTCCGTTAACGACTCTTCCGCCGCCTACCACCAATACCAGCAGCGAGGTTAATGCCGAAAGGAGCGTCGGTAATGTTCCGAGCTTCAGGTTCGTAACGCCCAGGGCTTGCTGAGCATTGATGGCTTTTGCATAATAGCCTGCCCACCGCGAGAAGAAATGGGACTCCAAGGCGGATGCTTTGAGGGTCTCTATGCCTTGGAGGCCGGCTATGGACAATCCACTCACTTTCCCAAATTCCTGCAACAATCTCAGGTTGGCATCGACACGGCGCCGGGAAATCCACCGTAAGACAAGCAAGTTCAGGACGGCAAAGGCGATACCTATCGAAGCCAACACCACGTCATACAAAAGCATGGCCAGAGCATAGAAAATGATCATGACCAAATCGATCAGTGTTGTGGTTAGACGCCCCGACAGAACCTCGGCCACCTTTTCATTGAGGCTGACCCTGCTGCTGATTTCCCCGGCGAACCTCTGCTGGTAGAAGCTGACGGGCAGACGCAGAGCATGCCACAAAAATCGGCTGGACATGACTACGGCAAGCTTGATTTTTAGCGCGCGAAGATACCTCAATTGTAATCCGGAAAGGAGCCCTCTCAGAAGCGCCATCAGGATCATCCCCAGGATAAGTGGCCGCAGCCAGTCTTGCATGCCCTGGACTAGAATGTTGTCGACAAAGATCTGGGTAAAGGCGGGGAACGCGAGTCCTGGCAGAACGAGCAGAAATCCAACTAACACGCAATAGACCAGGACCCCGGCGGATCCCCTCAGTCGCTCCCAAAGAGACGGAATCATGCTGGCCTTCCGACCGCCTCTTTTGAAATTGGGGCCAGGCTCGAATATGAACACCAAACCCGTATAGGCCTCGCTGAATTCTTGCAGGGATACTGTCCTGGGACCAGTAGCTGGGTCATTGAGGGCGACCCGTCCCTTCCGGAACCCTTCCACCACCAAGAAGTGATTAAAATTCCAGAACACAATGTAGGGAGGTTGCATTCTCCGAAGGGCGTCCACGTCCGTCGAATAACCCTTGGCGGTCATGCCATACCGTCGGGCCGCCTCCAGTAAATGTGAGGCCTGACTTCCATCTCGCGACACGCCACATTCTCGCCGCAGTTCCGCCAAAGGCACGGTGCGACCATGGTAACCCAGAATGATTCCCAGCGCCGCCGCCCCACATTCTGCTACCTCCATCTGTAAGACCGTGGGAGTCTTTACCCGGCCCGGATCGGCGGAACGCCTCTCAGATTTAAACAAGATGTCAGTGAATGCCACTGATCGACCTCAGGAAAGGAAGGATATATGTGATGGGAGCTCGCTCCTCCACCGTGACACGTCCGCTGGCGGTGGTTCCAAACGACATCTGAAGTGGAGGGCCTTTAGAAGAAGACCACTTGTAGCCACTGAAGTTGACGGGGTCCCGTTCCAGTTCAGCAATGACTTCGATCTGAGGACCCTCCCCCAACAGACGGCTCACTACCTCTGGATTACCTACCAAAGTAGCCGCCCCCTCTTTGGTGACCGGGAAAATCGAGACTGATGCAACAGTGCCCAATATCCCGCCGAAGCGTTCTCTCTTTACGG
>QHZP01000778.1:0-503 GCA_003224715.1 Acidobacteriota bacterium
CTCCCCGGGACATTGACATTGTTATCGCATACTCCGGAAACGTCGGTATGGTCGCTGTCGAGGTCAAAGACAAAGCACGACCGCTCGACGTTGGAATTATCGAGGCGGTCTGTCAAAAATACGAGGACATGCCGTCGATTGTTACCCGCTGTATTGTTTCCGCCTCAGGATACACTGGGTCGGCCAGAAGGAAAGCGAAGGCTCACATGGTTGAATGTCTTTGGTTCAAGCGGGGATCGATACCGCCTTTTCAGACGATCAACCTGTCGCACTTACGATCGACAGCCGTCTCGCAATTACATTGGCTGGAAGGACCCCGTGTGCGGTTCATTACCTCGCCTGGTATTGTGGACTCCGGCGACCTGCCGCCGGATACCCCAGTGGAGTACGAGAAACCGTCAACTGATCTAAGGGCGGGCACACTGAAGAATTTGGCTGATCGAGTGGCAGCTGGCGTAACGGAGATTTGGGAAGGACCTCCGTCAAGCGGTGCCACTCACGTC
>QHZP01000778.1:544-2353 GCA_003224715.1 Acidobacteriota bacterium
ACGCATTGGAGGAAATGTTTTGCCGATATCGCGTGGAGAGGTAAACGGAACGGTGGAAATTGGCGAAGAAATCGTTCCACTTGATGAATGTTGCTATCTGGAAACGGAAGCCGGACAGCCCTTTGCAGCTGCGGCACTCATTCAACTCCGGACGGGATTGTTTGGTCTTTCCGTATCTTCCGCAGGGCAGGAACTTCGGTTGTTTCACATACCCGAGTCCGTCCGGAACGTTCGACCGACGCGCATCCGATTGAGCGGTCAGCCTGAACTGCCTAAGGCAGTGCTGAAGCCGACGAGCCACGCAGGTTATTCTGTACGATTGTTGCAGCTCAATGCCCGGTTCGCGGCTTAGCACCAGATCCGATAAGCGGCGCTCGCACCCGGCTGGAGTTCGGCTCCGTCGAAGACGATGCGGAACGCCAGCTCCGAAGCCACCGGGAGTCGCGCGGCCTATCGGGGCGCGAGCCGCCAGGCGGCGTGATCCTGAAATCACAGATTGGCCGGCCGGCACGTTGGGTCCCTCGATGCTACGTTACCTCTGGGTGCAAGCACCGCCTCTCGGCTCAATGAAGTGGTGAAGCGCCTCGAGCGAAATCTAGAAAGAGGGAAGATGTGACCCATTTTTCCCCTCTGACCCCATTCGGTGTAATCTGTCATTCTTGAGGATACACCTGATAAAAGCCGTAAAGCTGCCCGGTTCTTATCCGGTCTCCTTCTTGTTAAGCCCTCAAGAAATGAGGCCCAACTTGGCAACCTTATTTGTCATCGTTATTACTATCCGTGTTAATGTGTAACCTACAAAGAACACCAAAGCAATGCTCGACATGGCAATAAGTGCAAGAAAACTTAGCAGAGCAACATTTCTAAGTATTGCTGTAATCACTATTTCATTGGGGGCATTGCAGCACCCCAAAGACAACACTTCCTTAGCAGTCAAAAAGGGCTCTCACATTGTCCTCATTGGCAACAATCTTGGCTCAAGGATGATGAATTACGGTTATTTCGAAACCGAAATGCACCTCCGTTATCCTGACAGTTTGCTCTTTATTCGCAATATGTGTGATGGCGGAGACACGCCCGGATTCAGGCCCCATTCAGGTCGTCCGTCACCGTGGGCCTTTCCTGGTGCCGAAGCTTTTCAGACCGAACTCGCTCGAAATTCGGGGAGCGAAGGTCATTTTGAAGCGCCGGACCAGTGGCTCACTCGCCTGGAGGCAGATATCATCATCGCCTTCTTTGGGTATAACGAATCGTTCCAAGGCGAACAAGGGCTCTCCACCTACAAGGCAGAGTTAGAAGCTTTTATCCGGCACACCCTGAGCCAACGGTACAATGGCAAGTCGCCACCTCAACTCGCGATCGTATCTCCCATCGCCTTCGAAGATCGTTCCGACCAATTCGACCTTCCAGATGGCAAACGGGAAAATGCGAATTTGGCGTCATACACGGAAGCCATGCGGGAGGTAGCGGCCAAAACCAACGTGCACTTTGTGGATGCCTTCGCGCCCTCTAAACGATGGTACGACACGAGTGATGAGCCATTGACGATCGATGGCTCACAGCTTACCAATGCAGGCTATGCCCGGTTCGCTACGTTGCTCGCCGATCAGGTTTTTGGAAAGACTGCTTCCAAGGCCGAGGCGCATCGGGCTTTGGTGCACGATGCCGTCCAGGAGAAAAATTGGTTTTGGCATAATGACTTCAAAATCCCCAATGGAGTTCATGTGTTCGGCCGTCGCTATAAACCCTTTGGCCCGGACAACTATCCCGCGGAACTGGCTAAAATTCGCGAGATGACTGCGCTGCGGG
>QHZP01000149.1:0-7213 GCA_003224715.1 Acidobacteriota bacterium
TGGCAAAGAAACTCTGGTAGCGCGATTTTATTGCTTCCCTCCCAACAGCAGCCGGCGCGTTGGGTGGCATCATCACACCATACCTTCCCCCGAAAAAAAGACTTGCGATAGTGGATGCATCTTTTGCCCCGTAAGCCACAGAATACTTCTCACATAGATCTCTGATTTCTTCGGCGAGTCTATCAGAATTCGCTGGTGCCGCCTGCCCAACCAGAAAGTTAGTGGCCGCCAGAAGTGCTGCTGATACTAGGGATGAAAAATATTTCATTAAGAACCCCTCCCTGTAAAGATGGTTCTTGATTCGATTTTTAGCCTTGATCCGAGGGAAGTCACAAACCAATCCAAAGATATTACCGAGTTTTATGCCAAGTCAAGAAAAGCGCTCTTGTGAGGAAGGCGGGTGGGAAATCGGAAATCAAGGAAGTGCACACACCGGGTACTGCAAGAAGGGAACGGAAGAACGAGAATGAGATCTACGATCTCCGATCGGTCATTGCAGACCAGAGATTCAAATTTTTCGGTGACCTGACGACTTGCAAACCAGACCTACCAAAGGAAGGCGTGCCGAAAGCGCTTGCCGACGCCAGTCCCGAAGCCACTAGATCCGGCTCCGTGTCGTTATGGTTCAGTTTCATATTGGGAGGAAATCACAAGGATGGGGACCTTGGTCTTGAGCTGTTTGACTTGCTCCACCAGGTGGCGACCATCCAATACGAGTGGCATATCCACCACGATCACAAAGTCAAAATCTTCCTTCTCAAACAGGTCCAGGGCTTGGGAGATCCTATCACAGGTTGTGACCTCGTCGCCTTCTTCTCTGAGCAACGAGGACAAAATCAGACCCTGGTCCTCCTGCGAATCTACCAGTAATATCCTTATTGGGAGGGCATCTCTCTTTGGGTTGCGATCCCTCTCCGAACTAATGATTTGTTCCTTGTCGAGAGACTTGATTGCGTACACGATGACAACATCCTTTCTGGAGCGTGGCTCCTAAGACAATTGACATTCCACCGTCGGCCACTACCCTTCAGCTTAAGGTGCGAAGGTTAAATGCCGGTGTCACCAAAATGAAAATTCTGTTAATTCTTTCAAAGTGAGGTCGGCTATGGCCCAAGGCTATTTGAAGAAATCTTCAGAGAAGGGCTGCGTCTTGCCCGGCTCTTGCCAAGCGAGTGCAGGGAGACATCCTGTGGCGAACATGGCCCTGGAAAGCCGAAGGACACCCCCTGCGCCCCCCTTGATAGGGGGGATTTTCAGAGGAGCCCCCCATGCCGCCAGGCGGCACCACAGAGCATGAAAATTATTCCCCCTTCGAAGGGGGTGCAGGGGGATGTCCTATGAACATGGCACTGGAAGCCGAAGGACACCCCCGTACGCCCCCTTTGAAAGGGGGGATTTTCAGAGGCGTAAGGTAGTAAAGCTACGTTAAATACCCATGAAGTTCAGATTAACTTTGCAAGAAATTCTTATTCTTTGGGATCGCCCGATTGGGAAGATCGGCTGACTTCTTCAATCCCTTATTGCCATCCCAAGGTTGGGTTATAATCAAACAGTCTCTATTCAATGGGGAACCGCCGGAACATGAAGGATACGAGGACAGCCCTGACATTAAAGAATAATGACATTCGCCGCTTTGCCTCTGATTCTGCGCTGAACTTCATTCGGGTGATGTTCGAGAATGCTGACGGGGCTAAGGAAGGTGAGGACATCGAGCATCTCCACGACATGCGAGTTGCCTCACGCAGACTGCGAGAGTGTTTTCAACTCTTCGGGTCTTTTTATGCGACCAAGAAAACAGAAAAGATCTTGGCAAGAGTAAAGAAGGTGACTCGTATTCTGGGAATCCCACGGGAAATGGACGTCAACGTAAGTGTGCTCGAAACCTACAAACCCAAACGTTCGCCCGTGGTCCAAACCACCCATGAATATCTCCTCGAGATCTTTGAATTTGAGCAGGCTCGGTATCGCAAGAAAATGCTCAAGGCCTTTGACAAACTCGATTTGAAGCTGCTTGAATCCGATTTGACCCGCTTTGCTCAAACGGCAATATCCAGATCACCTAATTCGCATCTACTGGCCGATGCCCGTCAGGACCTCGAGCTGGAAGCTTTTTTGGATCAGACCACCCACGTATTACAGGAGAAAATCGCACCCATACTTGCTTTCGGGTCTTCCCCTGCTTCACAAATCAGTGATGATGACGTACTGCACCGTCTGCGAATCAACATCAAGAAATCCCGTTATTGTTTTGAAATCCTCAATCCCCTCCATGCCGGGCGTTTTGAAAAGGCGATTGAATTAGCCAAGCAACTCCAGGAAATCTTGGGCAAGATCCACGACTTGGCAGTGCTCACCGGGCGCCTCAACACTCACCGCATTCATTTGATGGAAAAAACTCGTTCTCATCTGGCCAGGGGTTGCCAGGAGATCGTGGCCGATCTGGGAAAGCTTAAACAGTCATTGCTCCCACAAGTCGAGCCGGCCCACAAGCGTTTGGTGGATGAGCTTGGCCAGCTCTTGCCTTTAGAGAGCCAATCCGCCGCGGTTGACCCGACTGAAATGGCAATGGAGAAAAGCAGTCAGGAGGCTTCAAAGGTTGAGAGACGAGATGAAAATTTACGTCCTGACCGGCCTTCGGATTTGTTGAGTTCTACCCAAAGCGAAGATCAAGCGACAACCGGCCCAAAGTCCGGAGCGGCGCGGAGTTTTTAGATACGCTAGCAACGCCTTTTCGTTTTGCGGGCCGCTTGTTTGCGAAAACAGCATTTTGGTGCTCTTACTCAATGGGTCGGTGGAAACCGAGCGGGACCAAGAGTACTGGCACCAGCGGAAAAGAAATACGTTACCGTGGTTCGGAAATGGCGAACCAAGATCGCAAAGCAGCCTGATCCAGTACTTAACTTCAAGGAGGCGTGAAATGGCAAGAATGGTTGAACTGACGGTGCTGATAGAAAACAAACCTGGAACTCTGGCAAACCTGAGTGAAGCGGTAGGCAAAGCCAAGGTAAACATCCTGGCCTTTGTGGCTGATGAAATGGGGGGTCAAAGCAAGGTAAGGCTGGTCACCGACAATCCGGCCAAGGCCAAGAAGGCTATCTTGAAACTGAATCTGCAGGTGTCAGAGGAAGAAGTTGTTGCAGTGACACTGAAGAACAAGCCTGGGACGCTGGCCAATGCCGCCGGGAAACTGGGAAGTGCTGGCATTAACATCAACCACGGTTATTGTGGAGCTGAGGAAGGTTCGAAAAAACAATTGGTGGTTTTTTCCGTAAGCGATCTGAAGCAAGCTGCTAAGGCCTTGAAATAGCAGGTTACGAACTTCGCAAATGCCATTCGCATCCCCAGCTAACTTTCTCCAATCTGGGTCCGGAGCCCTCGGAGTGCCAGGATGAGTGGATTCTGGAGCGGCGTTACGCACGAGCGCGTACAAGTGGAGTACAGGGCACTGGCTGCAGAGAACGAGGGGCAGACCGTCCTTGCTGGATCCGTCGGGTTACTTACTCCTCCGAGCTACCTTCAATCCACGTTTAGTCAATTGATAAAAGGAAACAGATTCGTAACCGACTCTAGCAATCCTGGACCCACAGTGGTATGGATCTTGAAGGCAACGTCCACAATGATTCAAGCAATTTCCTTTTCGCTGATAAGAGTTCCCCTTTGCGACTTGGCGCCTTTGCGTGAGTCTTAGCTTGATTAGCATCAGCAAGGTCACGCAAAGGCCCAAAGTAAGGACCCGACGATGACCCCTTTGATATTTTGAGTTCTCCAATTTCTCCGCCGGCTCGATTCCCTTCCCACGCATGAGTGAGTCGCTCAAAGTTTGAACTTCGTCGCCACCAAGTAACCCTGGCGGGCCGACATTTC
This sequence comes from Acidobacteriota bacterium, assembly GCA_003224715.1. Classification (GTDB taxonomy): domain Bacteria; phylum Acidobacteriota; class Terriglobia; order Versatilivoradales; family Versatilivoraceae; genus QHZQ01. The sequence continues at coordinate 3,865 of QHZP01000149.1, forward strand.
GAGCATTTCCGTTGCAGCGCCTTCGCGCCGGCCAGGAACCGTGGTGTATTATTCGAAAAGCTGGGAATTTGGCAGCAAGAAACGGATAGCGGACAAACTGACATAGCGCTTAATATCGAATCGTAACGATTGCCGAACGGTCGGCGAAAGTAAAATTGGAAGACTTGCTTACTCAAAGGAGATCTCTATGAATCTGTTGATGGACAGCATTGAAACTCGAATCGGAACGATCCTGCTCGTATCAGATGGCGAAAACCTTTGTGCGCTCGATTTCGAGGATTGCGGGGATCGCATGAGAGCGCTGCTTCACAAGCGCTATGGAGACTTTTCGTTGTGTCGTGCTGATGATCCACAGGGTCTGAGTAGCCATATCCGGGCCTACTTCGCAGGCAATTACGGTGCTCTGGACAAGATCCCGACCAGCACAGGGGGCACGGCGTTTCAACGGCAGGTTTGGAGAGCGCTGCGAGCCATCCCGGCTGGGAGCACAGTCTCGTATGGCAAGCTGGCAGAAAGAATCGGCAAGCCAAAGGCGGTCCGCGCGGTCGGGCTTGCCAACTCTCTGAACCCCGTTGCGATTGTTGTGCCTTGCCACCGGGTGATTGGTGCTGGCGCCACACTCACCGGTTATGCCGGCGGCCTCCAACGCAAGCGGTGGCTGCTGGCACACGAGGGCGTTGATCTCAAAGACCGCAATTGATCACGTGCCTCGTAGCCAAAGACTCGGCCTCTAGCAGCCGCTTCAGACGCACGCCTACTGGAAATTGGACATTCTTAAAACCACGACCAGCGGGCGCGGCTTCTTGCAGTGTGGCGGCTTGACGCCGCTGTCATTGGCGCTGGCTTGACAGCGCCCCCAAACGAGGACCGAAACGTTTTGCTAGGTTCTTGAAACGCACATTTATCTTCGAAATGCACCTGAAACGCTTGCTGGGAGTTTTTGCTCGCGTCGGCAGTCAGGGCCTGCGTCAAAGCCGCAGGCTAATAAAGCGCTGTCAAGCCAGCGCACTGCAAATGCAAGCCCCCAAATGTCCAAAGTCCAGAACCCCTCGAGGGGCTCACCCCTAACAAGGGTCTGGAGCCTTACCCTAGGGCGCGGCCGCAAGCAAGCTGGGCAACTGCCTTTCAGCCCTCGTTGCGCAGGCTATTTATGACGATTGTTAAACGATTGGCAGAATGTGACTGGGATGCGGCAGCCACATCCTTGACGGACTGCGGGTTTGCCCACCTTCGCCGGTTGTTGTCCCCTCAGGAATGCCGGGATCTGATTGCGCTCTACAGTCAACCGGAGCTGTTCCGCAGCCGCATTGATATGGCGAAGTACCGATTTGGTCGAGGTGAGTATCAGTACTTCTCTTACCCACTTCCACCGCTCGTCGAAGACCTGCGGCAAGGACTCTATCCCAAACTTGTCAATGTTGCGAACACTTGGTGCGGACTCTTTGGAAGCAGCACTCGGTTCCCGCTCGCTCTGGATAGACTGCTTGCTTTATGTCATCAACGGGGCCAGACACGACCAACACCTCTCTTGCTATACTATTGGCAAGACGATTTCAACTGCCTTCACCAGGACATCTATGGAGAGATTGCGTTTCCGTTTCAAGTCGTCTTTTTTCTTTCGCAACCGGGTCAGGACTATTCCGGTGGTGAATTCCTGCTGGCGGAGCAGGCCCCGCGGGCTCAGACCATGGGCCGTGCACTGCTGCCGCAGCAAGGCGAAGGCTTGGTCATCACGACACGATATCGGCCGGCCCGTGGTAAACGGGGAGTGTACAAAATCACTGTCCGCCACGGGGTTAGCCCTGTGAAGAGCGGGGAACGATGGACGCTGGGAATCATTTTTCACGATGCCAAATGAACGAAGGAGGGGAATCGAAAGAGATGTTGAATAACGAAAGGTGTTGGGAAGCCGTGGTCAACAAGGACAAAGGCCAGGACGGGCAATTCGTCTTTGGAGTGATCACGACGGGCGTCTACTGTCGTCCTTCTTGCCCCAGCCGCAGGCCGCTGCGCAAGAATGTGCGCTTCTACAAGATCCCTGCAGAAGCGGAACGCGCCGGCCTGCGCCCCTGCCGGCGGTGCCGTCCCCTGGCGGACGTTGGTGTTGACTCCGTCACCGCCCGGATTCGTGGGCTTTGCAACTATATCCGCGGTAACAGCGACAGCGGCGATCGGCTGAATTTGGATGAGCTCAGCCGACACGCCGGCCTGAGCCCGTTCCATCTGCAGCGCAGCTTCAAAGCCATCGTTGGAGTGACACCGAGACAATACTTGGAGGCGTGCCGTCTGAAAGCCCTCAAAGGAAAGCTTCGGTCGCGCATATCGGTGACAGAGGCAATCTACGAAGCTGGCTTCAGTTCCAGCAGCCGCGTCTATGAGCGGGTCGACACCCGGCTGGGTATGACACCGACCGAGTATCGTGCCCGGGGCAAGGGCCTATCGATCTCCTACGTGTCCGTGGAGAGCCCTGTGGGACTGATGATGGTGGGCGCTACCAACCGTGGCTTGTGTTTTGTGCAGTTTGGTGAATCTCACCATGAGCTCCTGGAAATGCTTCGCAAAGAGTATCCGGCAGCGTCCCTGCAACCGATGAAGCAGCCGTATTCACAGCAGTTTGGCCTTTGGATGGAAGCCCTCTGCGGCCACCTGCGCGGAGATCAGCCCCACCTGGATTTACCGATCGATGTGCGTGCCACGGCTTTCCAGTTCAAAGTATGGAAATACCTGCAATCCATTCCCTACGGAGAAGTACGGTCATATACGGAGGTGGCCAGCGGCATTGGCCGCCGCGCCGCGACGCGGGCCATCGCGCGAGCTTGCGCCTCTAACCGCGTAGCGATCGTCATTCCCTGCCACCGCGTCATTCGCTGCAATGGTGAGTTGGGCGGATACCGCTGGGGGCTGGAGCGAAAGCGCGTACTCATTGATCGGGAAAGGGCCGCCCGTGCGGGAACTTTGCGCTTCCCGTGAACTACCAACCCATTAGGACTCTCTTGGCCGCATTCCGCCGCTTCCTTGGGGCCGGTCTGTCGTATTTGTCTCATGTACTCGAGGATCGAGGATCGAAGTTCGAAGTTCGAAGTTCGCACAATCGAAGACTGTTATTGATGCTCGATTCTCTAACTTCAATCCTCGGTTCTTTTCTTCTCTGCGTCACCGCGTCTCTGCGCGAGCATTCTCTTGGCTCCTGGTTCGTGAGGGCGCAGAGCCAAATCAGTAATGGAACCGGTAACGCAGCTCCACATAAATCTGCCGCGGATCCGCATAGTGCGTCCCGCCGAAAGTCTCACTGTTATCCAGCAGAAACCGCCGGTTGGCCACGTTTAGCGAATGGATGGCGAGGGACCAG
>QHZP01000149.1:7320-9406 GCA_003224715.1 Acidobacteriota bacterium
AATATTGAGTGTATGGCGCTGATCGTGGTCCAGAAAGAAGTAGTTGCCGCCCGGCGAGAAATCGGTCAGTCCACCGCTGACAGCACCCTGGCCTTCAGCTTTTTGACGGGAGTAAGCCAGAGACACCTGGCCGCGACCCAGGAAACGAGGGGAACGGAGCATCACTTCCAGGCCACGGACACGGGTCCGCTCAATGGTCAGGGGAAAAAAGATGTTGGAGTTCCCCAGAACCTCGTGATCAAAGGCGTTCTTCGCGCCGGTACGAAAATAATCGATGTCAATCATCCATTTCTGGACCGGAAGGGTCAGGCCGAACTGGTGCTCCTCGTTGCGCTCGCCCCTTAGCGGAAGAAAGTCGAAGCCCTGCCTCAACGCCAGCTCCAATAAGGGGCCGGACACGGTTGAAAGCGGGGGGGGCTGATAGTAGCGACCATAGAAACCGCGCAGAACCCAATTCAGATAAGGGACACGAATCGAAGCACCCGCCCGAGGGCTGGCGGCAGTCTCGCCAAAAGAGCCATGAAAGCGGGTTAATCGGATTCCCCCGGTCAGCGTCAGCCAGGAAGTCGGTTTGACCTGGTCTTCCAGGAAGCCAGCCTGGAAATTACCTGCCAGCCTTTCCGTCTGTTGCAGGCTCAGCCCGCTGCCGTCAGTGGCGCGCAGACCAAACAGTGCTGCGTCGCGCTGATAGAATCCATAGAAGCCAACCTTGGCGTTGTTGCTACGGGTCAGGGCGCTCAAGACGACCTGTCCGCAGGCGTACCGGGAATCGCGCTGGTTCCCAGGAACAATCGGTCCGTCTTCAACCTCACTTCCAATGTAGCCCCCGAGATAATTCGCGCGATTAAAGTGGAAGAAAGGAGAAGCTGTCAGTTGCCAACTGGAGTTGAGCGAGCGCGCCCAGGAGAAATTGAGGAAAACGTCTCGTTCCCGATCGACATCCCGAATGCCGGCAACCTGTCCCTCCGGGTCATTGGGGACCTGGTAGTGATCTGCGCGGGCGCCCGTCACGATCCGCAGTTGATCGGCAGGAGTCGCGTTATAGATCAGCGAGGCAAAGCCACCCAGGCCGCTCACCTGGTCGTGAAGCACTTCAGGGGTAGGAGCCGCCAGCCCGAAGTCACTCCGGTTGCCGTTTAGGCTCGCATAATAAGCGAAACGCTCGCTGTGACCGCCAAGTCTCAACTGGTTGTTAGTCTGGTTGAAATTACCATAGCTGACGACCAGTTCAGCTTCCCGATTGCTTTCGAACCCCGTGCGCGGCACGACATTGAAGACCGCATAGGTGCGGTCGCCATACTCGGCTGAATAGCTGCCACGCTGCACCTCCAGGTAGTCGATGTCTTTGGGGTCGAACTGCGGTCCGACATTGGAGGCGATGTTGGTATTGGGAATCGGTACGCCGTCGAGCAACCAGCTCACCTGATGGCCCCCACGAATGTGAAGCTGGTCATGAATGAGGTAGGCGCTGGGAACATGATTCGTGATGACGGCGAGGCTGTTGGTGCGATCTCCACCGGGCGTTACCTCGATTTGCTCGCGATTGATCAACACGGTCGGGGTTGGGGAATCTGAACCAATCAATTCCGGGCTTTCGACCACGTTGACCGACTGCGCCATGGGCGCAATTTCAAGTTGGAACTGCAAGATAGGGGCGCTGCTTGAAACGATTGTCACAGGTCGCTCGATCTTCTTAAATCCCGCTGCCTCGACGGACAAGAGGTACTCGCCGACCGTGACCTTACGGAAGAAGAAAGCCCCGCTCTCATTCGTCGTTTCAGTCTGAGAGAATTTGGATGCCCGTGCGCTGAGGGTCGCCTTGGCACTTTGTACAGGGCGCTGCTGCGGATCGCGTACCATGCCTCTCACATCACCAAAAATCGAGGCCCATATTTCGATCGAAGTAAGCAACCCAAAGAGAGCATAGAATGCAATAACCTTGGCGTTCATGATGGCTCCTATGAAAATTCCCTCCTCGGAGGGGCAGAAGGCGTCAGCCTTCGGGTGGGTCTTCCGGTTGGGGACAACCCACCCCTGCACCCCTGAAGGTGTGAAGAAATTCCCGGCGTCCCCCTCACCCGCCCTT
>QHZP01000150.1:0-4594 GCA_003224715.1 Acidobacteriota bacterium
GTTGCCATCAGTGTCACCAGCAGGGTACGCCAAATACGAAGGGCTACATCGTGTAACATGACAACACCAAGGAACGGTTGATTACCTACAAACTTCCTGTCTGGGGACTTTTGTTCCTGTGAGACGGATTAGGGCAGCCCCGTTATGCGCGCCGAAACGAGAATTTTGTTCTCGTTTTGGGGACGGATTGAGAGCCCGAAGCGCCAGCGAGGGATAGCCGCGCGATGACCCTCGCTGGCGCTTCGGGCTCCCAGTCAGCAGGGATATCAGGGCCGAAGCCCCTGGCTAGTTAGTAATCGGGTTGTTTTGTCAGCATTACTATCGGTGAGTTATCCGCTGAAATTACGGATGCAGACTCACATCCGCTCTTAAGATGTGTACCAAAGCAAGGGAGCTAAGTCAAGTGATAAAAGGCCTTTTCCTCCGCTCTCCCAGCCTAGAGGGGCTGCTGTTGAGTGAGACAGTGCATAGCACCAAGCCCCCAAACCAGGTCCAAACTGTGAATTCCGATTACTTCTCGCTCCGGGAAAAGTTGAGCCAGGACAGAAAGAGCAATTCTATCTCTGGGATCGTTGAAGGTAGGGACTAACACTACCTTGTTTCCGATATAAAAATTCGTATAGCTGGCAGGCAATCGATGGCCCTTGAAATAGACAGGATTAGGCATGGGCAAAGGAACGATCTCCAGAGGGTTTCCGTCCTGATCGGTCATAGATTGAAGTAGGTCCATGTTTTCTTTTAGACGTGAATAGTTTTCATCTTCGGCCTTGTCTTCAGCAGCGACTACTACGGTGCTGGCATTCACAAAACGGGCCAAATCGTCCACGTGACCATGGGTATCGTCGCCAGCAATCCCCTGGCCCAGCCAAAGAACTTTACGGACGCCAAGGTACTTGAAAAAGGCTTCTTCCAAGTCGGACCGAGACAGACCCGGATTGCGTTGTTGGACAGGACTAAGTAAACACTCTTCGGTTGTGAGCAAGGTCCCTTTGCCGTTGACATCGATACTGCCGCCTTCCAGCACGATGGGCTGAATTCTTCCGATGCCGGCGGAGGGCTCCCATTGCACGAGCTTGAGCGCTTTGGCAATCTTACCCGGAATGGAGTTGTCCTTTTTCCAATTGGAATATTTTGCCCAGGCATTGAATTTCCAATTGACGATGGCAATTTCAGATTGCCCTTCTCTTTGCTCTTTGACAAAAATGGGTCCGTAGTCCCTGATCCAGACGCGATCTGTCCGAAAACGAAGAAAGGCGACCCTGCTTAAATCAACGGCTGCGCGCGAAAGCATCCGCCTCACGCGGGTTTCCATTTCCTGGTCCTGTATCAGGATACAAACCCTTTCACTCCGATGAAGCTGACGAACGATTTCTACATAAACCCACGGAATGGGCACGAATTTACCCGGCCAATCTTCCTTGTTGTGGGGCCAGGTGATCCAGGTGGCTTGGTGGGGCTCCCATTCGGCCGGCATTCTAAGGCCTTCGGGAGTATTAGGGATTGGCAACGAAGCGTTCTCGCGGAGAAAGATTTTATCAGGGGAGACTACAGGCCAAATTCCAAATCTTGGGTGCCTTTCAAAGGGTCAGTCGATGAGCCGACGGACTATACTGCCATAACTGTCAATGCGGCGGTCTCGGAGGAACGGCCAGTGTCGTCGAATACTTTCAAGGTGAGAAAGATCACACTCGACAACGAGGAGCTCTTCATTTTCTTGGGAGGCTTCCTTTAGAACAACACCGAAGGGATCGCAGACGAAGGACCCTCCCCAGAATTGAAGCCCTCCCTCGGAAGGCCCTTCGTGTCCGACGCGATTGACCACGGCGACATAAACCCCGTTGGCAATGGCATGAGCTCGTTGGATAGTTTTCCAAGCGTCATGGTGTGCCGGACCGCATAGAGCTTTTTCCGCAGGATGCCAGCCAATGGCTGTCGGATAAAAGAGAATTTTTGCCCCTTGCAGTGCCGTCAATCGCGCTGCCTCTGGATACCACTGATCCCAGCAAACGAGGACCCCAACGCGGCCGAACCGAGTGTCAAAAGCTCGATACCCCTGGTCGCCAGGAGTGAAGTAGAACTTTTCATAGTACAGAGGGTCATCCGGGATATGCATTTTGCGGTAGGTGCCCAGCAGAGTGCCATCGGCATCAATCACAACTGAGGTATTGTGGTAGACGCCAGCATCCCGTCGTTCAAACACTGAGGCAATAATGACAATCTTTTTTCTTTGAGCCATGGCGGACAGAGCCCTGGTACTAGGTCCGGGAATTGGCTCGGCCAAATCGAACTGGGCTGGGTCTTCCTTCTGACAGAAATACTGGGACCGAAAAAGTTCCTGCAGGCAGACGATTTGAGCTCCACGAGTTACAGCCTCCTGAATGAGGGATATCGCTTTTTCCAGATTATCCTCAACGCGGAGTTGGCAAGACATCTGAACAAGACCTACGTTGAATTTTGAAGGCGTATTGATCATTGACCCCGTTCTAATCAAACACTCAGTTATGACCTCGAAGACCCCAGCAGATTAGAGCTACCCATTGCGGTTTCGGCTGCAAAAGGTAAGCAATATCTTAAAGGAAATTTCTATTTTTGTTGCGGAATTTTACGTTGGGAAGATACTGGGACTCTTAACTCGCTGAAAATATCTTTCACTCGTTGCGAGAGTGATTTCGAACGAGCGCGGGCGTCTTACAACTCTTCCAGAGGATTGCTTTCGTCGATGATCGTGGCGGCCGATGAAACAGTCTTAGGGACTGGTGGCGGCTCAGAAGTGGCTTGAATTGGCGGTGTCCCATCGGGTTGCTTTGGAGGGACGGTCGCCGTATCCTCTGATAAAGCGGGTTCGCCTTCCCCCTGGTCGCGGTTAGCTTCATCCAATAGTCTCAATCCTTCCAACAGGAGGTTGGTATTGCTGTTATTTATTACCACTTCGAAGGCGCTTGACGAGGATTTGTATTCAAAATTGCCGCCTTTTACAGCAACCAGAGCATACATGGCAGGTTCACCAACTTTGTCTTGATAGCTGGCATTCACTATTCTACCGGAATTAAAGAAAATAGTTCCCGGCTTTCCATCCGAGTTAATGATCAACTTTCCGCTTTTTTGGGCGTTGTCCAGGATTTGGATAACATCGAGCAGTCCGATTTCAGAAAGATCTCCCTTTAAAGCGGCATATGTTTCACTTCCGGTGCTCACTGGCCCGACCTGATCTGCAGGCGAGCCGACGGCAGTCGGCGCTCTTTTGGCACTTGAAAGTAACGGGTTCAATCTCTGTGCCTCGCGCAGGTATTTGTTAGCTGATTCCTTTTGGTCTTGCAATTGAAGAATCTTGGCGATTTCCAAACACTCCTGGGCGGCTTTGTTCGGCATCTTGCGGTCGACGTAAACGCTTTTAAGTTTCTGACGAAGCTTAATTTCCTGCGGATATGCTTTCAGGACCTGCTCCAATCGTCGAATCACACTGACCCCTTGACCAAATTTTTCCAGGAGCTCGATGTCAGTGATGAAACTTTCCACATCTTCGTCTGTGACCAGGGAGACCTTTTGATCAAAATTAGAGTTCAGCGATGCGTTGGCATATTCCTCATCGCCCTCCTCCTCGGTATTTGGCTCCGCCTCGGGACTTGACTTAATAGGGTCGAGGGGTCGCTTTTCGCCTGATGAAAGCTTCTCAATGAATTGATACTTTTTGCGGTAGTCTTCGTTATAAGGTTCCAAATCCACCAATTGCTTGGCTAAATCGACAGCATGAGCGTAATCACACTTAGCCACATAGGCGTCTGCATGAGAGAGAAGAGTAATGGCCAATTGATCAAATTGAAACGACGAGCTATAAAGGGCTTCCAGAAGCCGATAGGCTTCCAGGTTTTGCGGGTCCAATTTCAAGACTTCTTCAAGCAATTCCGCACATTTTTTGCGGCCCTCTTTGTCTTTCATTTCTTGACAAAGAGTCTCGATATAGCGCATGGCCTGATCAATTCTCTTGTGGACGATCAGGGTTTCCACAAAAGGTAAGATTTCTGGAAGGAAATTTTTGTTGGCGCTGGCAAGTTTCTCGTAGATTGCCTCCGCTTCATCGATTCTCCTCGCCTTAACGTAAAGTTTAGCCAGATAGGCCAGGAGTTCAGTCTGAGTTGGATCCTCCGCCAGCACAGATTGGATGACCTCAATGGCTTTTTGAACTTTTCCCTGCTTCTCATGGACTTCGGCAATTTGAAGATTCGTGTTTCTATCCCCGGGATTAATGGCTTTAATTTTCTCCAGCGATGCCAGTGCATCCTCATAACGATCTTCGCGCATGAAATCTCGTGCGACTTGGGAGAACATCTCGACGGCTTTGTCCTTCATCCCCTTTTCATTTAGAAAAAGCGCGAGTTTGATTCGATGATTCTTATTGGAAGGATCGAGCGAGACCAGCTTTTCCAGACACTCAATAGCTTTATGAGTGTTACCTTCTCCCTCGTAGATGGTGCAAAGTTCTGAAATCAGATTGAAGATCTCGTTCTTCGCCCCATTTTTAGAAAAGATTTCCAGTAATTTCTCCCGCGCCAGGATATTCCGGGGCAGGAGTTGCAGGATCTGACGATAGACCGTG
>QHZP01000150.1:4600-7743 GCA_003224715.1 Acidobacteriota bacterium
GTGACGGCTGCGGTCTGATCTCCTTGAGCGGTATAGTCGGCTGCTATTTTAAACAGGTGGCGGCTGGCTCTTTGGATATCTTGCTTAGAAATATAAAGGTCTGCGATGAGATTGTGTACAGCCGTGTTATGAAAGTCTTCCGACAAGATATCTTGGTAAAGGTTAATGGCCTCATTGACTTTCCCGTACGAGATAAGCTTCTCTGCCTGTTTTAATAACTTGGGTACATTCATGAAATTGATTGAGCCACTTGACAGAAAACTATCTGCAATTCCGAAGTCGGGCAGTTGAAAGGAGGCGACGCTCCCAAGGACTTGCTCTCACTCTTCCTCCTGAAGTATCAACGGTGTGGAATTCAACCCGATGCTGGAAACGGCATCCATTCGACCTGGATTTCGGGAGTGTAGGACCGCTTTCTAGAAAAACTCTTAGTAATCCCGTTTCCCAATTACTTATCGTTTTGTGGGCCTAAAACCTTGATACCGATAGTGAGTTTTCGAGAATCTTATAAAGGCACAGAGGGTCGGATTATGGCTGGCATCTGGAAAGCGTTGAGGAAAGAGCTTCACAGAGGGATTTAGATCCTAGCAAGACAGTTTCTCTCATCCTCTTTTTGGTCGTATCTTGGTGGGAGCTATTTTGGTGATAACTTCTCGCCCCTTTTCTCACGCTGATCGCGCAGTACAGCCTTGCGGCTCAATTTGATCTTCTGCCCGTCGATGCCGATGACTTTGACCAAGAGCTGATCGCCTTCCTTTAATTCATCCTTTATATCGCGAATGCGGTGTTCGGCAACTTCACTGATGTGAAGAAGTCCATCAGTGCCGGGGAAAATCTCAACGAAGGCCCCGAAATCGGCCAATCGAACTACCTTCCCTAAATAAGTTTTTCCCATCTCAGCTTCTGCCGTGATTTCCTTGATCATCTGGATGGCCTTGTTGGCTGCAGATTCGTCGGCAGCTGCCACATTTACTTTCCCGTCATCGGAGACGTCGATTTTTACACCGGTTTGCTCAATGATCGAGCGAATCACTTTGCCGCCTGGGCCAATAACATCTCTAATTTTATCTTGACTGATTTTGAGGGAGTAAATCCGTGGAGCGTATCGTGAAGTCTTCTCCCGAGAGGCGGGCAGGGTCCGCGCCATTTTTTCCAGGATAAAAAGGCGGCCTCGAAGAGCCTGGTCCAGAGCCTCGCTCATGATCTCGGTAGTAATTCCTCCGATCTTAATATCCATCTGCAAGGCAGTAATGCCGTCCTTTGTACCTGCCACTTTGAAGTCCATATCGCCGTAATGATCCTCGGCCCCTGCAATGTCGGTCAGTATGGCGTACTTATCTCCCTCTTTAACCAAACCCATGGCAACGCCTGCTACCGGGGCTTTGATGGGGACCCCGGCATCCATCAGAGACAAAACCCCACCGCAAACAGTAGCCATCGAGGAAGAGCCATTCGACTCTAAAATGTCAGAAACGATACGAATGGTGTAGGGAAATTTGTCCTCGGGAGGGATGATCGGCAAAATGGCCCTTTCGGCCAAGGCGCCATGTCCAACTTCGCGGCGTCCGGGTCCTCTCAAGAAGGCAACCTCTCCCACGCTGAAGAGTGGGAAGTTGTAGTGCAGCATGAATCTCTTGGAAGACTCACCTTCCATAATATCAATTTTTTGAGCGTCTTCGGACGTTCCCAGAGTGGCAATGACCAGCGCTTGAGTCTCCCCTCGCGTGAAGAGCGCGGACCCATGAGTTCTCGGCAGCAGTCCGACCTCGCAACTGATCGGTCTGATTTCATCAAAACCTCGGCCATCGGGTCTCCGCCTTTTGTTGAGGATGTCGTCACGAAAGATTCGCTCTTTCAAAACATCAAACGTTTTCGCCACCGCTTGACGTAAGGTCGGGGGTTCTTCGGGGTAAGAAGCAACCAGTTGCTCCTTGAGAATTTCCACTTTTTCATAACTAACCAATTTACTGTGTTTTTGAGTGTTCAATGCATCTTGCAGATCATCTCCAATTTTTTTGGAGATCTCCTGGTAGAGCGCCGGGTCTAAGCTGGGAGGTTGCACCTGGCGCTTTTCAATATTCAATTGGGCCGCCAGTTCCTTTTGCAGACCTATTATCTTCTTGATCTCTGCGTGGCCGAAAGCCAAAGCTTCCACTATAGTTTTCTCAGATACTTCTTGAGCACCGGCTTCCACCATGACGATAGCCTCTTCGCTACCTGCCACAATCAGGTTGAGAAGGCCCGTCTTTAGTTCGGAACTGGCCGGATTTATGGCTAATTGCCCGTTGACCAAACCAACCCGTACGCCCGCTATGGGAGTGTAGAAGGGGATGTTGGACAGAAGCAGAGCTGTGGAGGCCCCCGTGATACTCATGGTGTCGGGGTCGTTTTCGTTATCAGCCGAGAGAACCAAAGCTATAATTTGCGTCTCGCAGAAGTAACCCTCCGGAAAAAGCGGCCGAATCGGCCGGTCAATCAGGCGACTGGTTAGAACTTCTTTCTCGCTGGGTTTCCCTTCCCGTTTAAAAAAACCTCCAGGAATTCTGCCGGCTGCGTAATAGTTTTCCCGATAATCGACCGTCAAAGGGAGGAAATCGACAATCTCCCGAGGTTTCTTGTTTGAACAAGCGGTCACTAACACGACAGTGTCTCCATACCGCACTTGAACCGACCCATGGGCTTGTTTGGCGAGATTACCCGCTTCCAACACGAGTTCTCGTCCCCCTATTGTTGTACTGGCTCGATGTACCATAATGTACTTCCTTTTCTACGTCCGATTCTTGCCGACCTGATTAACAACCATAAAAATAGCGACCCTTCGCCCATGCTACAAAAGCTCCAGGTCGCTTCAGCTTTTTGAAACTCGCAAATATTAACCAGAGACGAAAGTTATTTTCTAATCCCAAGTCTTTGAATCACTCCGCGGTAACGCTCGATGTCCTTGGACTTCAGATAATCCAGGAGGCGACGTCGACTGCCGACCATTTTCAGTAAACCGCGACGTGAGGCATGATCTTTCTTATGTATTTTGAAGTGGTCAGTTAAGTAATTAATGCGTTCGCTGAGTAAAGCAATCTGGACTTCTGGGGAACCGGTATCTGTGGGATGGACTTTGTACTGTTGGATCACAGAACTCTTAAATT
>QHZP01000150.1:7775-26557 GCA_003224715.1 Acidobacteriota bacterium
ATAAGGGTTTGAAGGAACGGGTCGTTGTGGGTCATGCCTTCACGGTCGCGAGAACCGAATACTCGTTGCGAAACAGGTCCCCCACCAGACTTAGAAAACTACCTTGGGGTGAAAATGGAGCTGCATGTTATCGGAGATCTCCTCGGCTGAGGGAGGAGACAAAACCTCAGCCACACCCAAGAGTTCGCCCAAAGGTGACATCATACGAAATAGAGTTCCTGGTTTTGTTTGAGAATGTCTGGTTCTAACGTTGAAATTATGCCCGTGCTTCAATCGATTTTGAATCTCGGGATCGACCTCCAATTCCGGAAGCTCTCTCAGTGCAGCATTTGCCGAGATAAAATGATTAGTGAGCTCCGTGCAATTCGAAGCGAGGAAAGAATCGAGAGAGATGGCCCGGTCAAGGTGGAAATCTCCGGACGCAATCCTTCTCAAACTGGAGAGGTGGGCTCCACAAGACATTCTCTTCCCCAGTTCATGAGCTACTGACCGGACATACGTTCCCGCCGAGCAATGAATATCAAAATCGACCTCATTGGCTTGACGCTGAATGAACTGCAATTGCTCGATATTAACCCGACGGGCTGCCAGTGGCACTTCGATACCCTGACGTGCCAGGCGATAGGATCTGATGCCGCCCACTTTCTTCGCTGAATAAGCCGGTGGGATTTGAAGCTGTTCTCCAAGCATTTGTTGTCCGACCTCTTGCAGTTGCAGCGGAGAGAAATCAGGAACCGAAGGGGCCGAAGTCGCCCGGCCTTCTCTATCGAAGGTGTCGGTGGAAAATCCAAGCCGGATAGTTCCTCGATAAACTTTGAGTGCCCCAATTAAAAACTGAATCAGGCGCGTGGCCTTTCCGACCGCCAAGGGCAAAACGCCCGTGGCCATCGGATCGAGAGTTCCGAGGTGTCCCACCCTGCGAATGCTCAAATGGCTGCGAACGGCTTGAACCACATCATGGGAAGTCAGACCTTGGGGTTTGTCAATAACAAAGAATCCGTTGCCCATTCTGTCATTGCCATTTTGGAGGAAATCCTGGAAATCGAGGAATACCGGGCTGGTAAAGCAATTTTCCAAGTAGAAAGGACTTAGAAAATTTCATTGGTCTCAAGGAAGAACGTAAAGAAGCAGAGCAGATTTATTCATCCGTGGGTTGAGAAGGCTGCTTTGATTTTTGAATAAGTTCCTCAATCCTGGCCCCATATTCGATCGAAGGGTCATAGCAGAAGCTTAATTCCGGAGTGCTTCTTAATCGAAGACGGGCCCCGATCATATGACGAATGTGAGCGACCGCGTTATTCAATCCCTTCAAGGTCCTTTGCTTTTCTTCCAGTCCCCCCAACACGCTGACATAGACTTTGGCTTGCTTCAAGTCAGGGCTCATTTTCACATCCGTCACCGTCGTCAGGCCGATGCGAGGATCTTTCAATTCGCACACGAGCAGCGTGCTAACTTCCATGCGAATCATCTCTCCCACCCTAGCGGGGCGTCTGCCTTGGGATTTCATAGGTACTCAATCTGATAGTTACTAAGGCTTCCGTTAAGAATCTTCTCGGATTCTTCTACCACAGCATTCAGCGTTTTTTCCAAGACCTGGTGGTCTGAACAAATCGATACGATGCCCATCGTTGAACGTTGCCAGAGTTCCTGGTGGTCACATTCAGCAATGGAAATGTTAAATTTCCTTAGCCGGTCTTTGAGGCTGCGCATCACGAACCGCTTTTCCTTAAGCGAATGAGAATTGGGGAGGAAAATTTCCAGGGTCAACAGGCCGATGTTCATCGCGGTCATTAGGGAAAAACCATCGGGTGGTTCACACCTACACTACTTCTGCAGCAACCCGCTCCATGACGAAAGTTTCAATCACATCGCCATTTTTTATGTCGTTAAACTTGTCCAGGCCGATCCCGCATTCAGTTTGAGAGAAGCAATCTTCCCTTCATAAATGACCACATTGTCCCGGAGCAATCGAAGCTGGGAATTTCGTGTCACTTTCCCGTCCGAGATATAGCAACCTGCAATAGTCCCAAATTTTGGAACTTTGAAGGTATTGCGAACCTCGGCTGTACCCTGGTAAGTTTCTTTGAAAGTTTGATCCAGCATTCCTACCATGGCGCTTTTAATTTCTTTAGTGATGTTGTAGATGACCGTATGCAGCCGAATATCTACTCCCTCATGTTGAGCCAGATCGGCGGCCTTTTTCTCAGGTCGAACATTGAACCCAATGACGATCGCGTTGGACGTCGAGGCGAGCAAAACGTCCCACTCAGTGATGGCCCCGGTACCGCGATGAATGATTTTTACTTTGACCTTCTCGTTACTCAGTTTGGTCAAACTATCCGACAAGACTTCCACCGAACCTTGCACATCGGCTTTCAAAATCAAGGGTAGTTCCTTAACAGCACCGGTTTTAAGCTGCTCGTGCAGATGCTCTAATGTCAACCTGGCCGTTTTGGCTAGTTGACTTTCGCGGAGTTTGAGCTGACGTAGGTTCCCGATCTGCTTAACTTTGGAAATATCGGTTATCACCTGGAAGAGATCACCGGCCTGAGGCACCGCTTGTAGACCCAGGACTTCGACCGGAGTGGAAGGACCGGCCGACTTGACCGCCTCCCCCCGGTGGCTGAACAGAGCGCGAACCTTCCCGGTAACGGCGCCCACAATGAATGAATCACCCACTTCCAGCGTTCCGCTTTGCACCAGGACTGTGGCCACTGGGCCGCGGCCCTTATCCAGCTTGGCTTCCAGGATGGTTCCCATGGCCGACCTCTGAGGATTGGCCTTCAGACCCAGCAAATCAGAAACCAGCAGGATCATTTCCAGTAAGAGGTCCAGATTGGTTTTTTGCTTGGCTGAAACCTCCACCGTGACCGTGTCGCCGCCCCAGTCTTCGGCCAGCAGCCCGTTCTCGGACAGCGATTTCTTAACCCGGTCGACCTGGGCATTAGGTTTGTCAATCTTATTAATCGCCACGACGATAGGCACCTTAGCGGCTCGAGCGTGAGCAATGGCTTCTAAGGTTTGGGGCATCACGCCGTCATCGGCAGCCACTACGAGAACGACTACATCGGTGACCTTGGCGCCTCGAGCCCGCATCATGGTAAAGGCCTCGTGGCCCGGGGTGTCCAGGAAAGTGATGACGCGGTTGTTCTTCTCCACCTGGTAGGCCCCAATGTGTTGAGTAATCCCGCCAGCTTCCTGGGAAGTTACATTGGTTTCGCGAATCGCGTCCAACAAAGAGGTCTTACCGTGGTCGACGTGGCCCATGATAGTCACGACGGGAGGACGAGGGATCAGATTCTCGGATTTTTCCTCGGCGATCGCCTCGTATTCCGTATCCTCCTCAAAAGTGATGATAGAGGCCTCGGCACCGAAGTCACGGCTTAACTCCTTTGCCAGAGTCTCGTCCAGGGTTTGATTGATCGTAGCGAATATACCCTTATCGAGAAGCCTCTTGATAAGATCTTTAGCCTTTACCTCTAGTTTCTCTGATAACTCCTTAACGGTGACTCCCTCAGTTAGGGTAATGCTCTTAGTTATTGGAAGCGGCTGAAAAGGAGCAGGTCTGGCTATTACTGGAGCGGGCGCGCTCCGCCTTTCTTGCTTCCCCTCCGGCTGGTGCTGCTTGTAACCACTCCTGGGTCGTACCACTCCCCTATGGTCACGAGTGGGCACAATCTGCGTTTTCTGCGGGACCGGGGAGAATGGAGGTGCTGGTTTAAACTTCCCCTGCGATTCGCTTGGCTGTGAACCCTGCCGGGATGTAAACATGCGGGGTCTGATTTGTCCGAACTGTGAGCTGATATGCTGTCGAATGGTTTCCGTCGGAGAAGCCGTGCCGATGGAGCCTGACTTCTTTGAAGATGAAACGGTGTGACCTTTACCGGGTTCCGAAGCCCTGAGGGAACCCACTGGCGGCCTCGGCGGGCCAGGTCGAACCTGCGGGTACGTGGGAGTGGGCGGAGGATTCACTCTATCCGGAGACGCAGGACGCCCGGGGAGAGGCTCTCTGGTTCTGTGGGCCCCTTCTGAACCAAAGGGCTTAATGGGGATGGTCTTGACTTCCTGTACTTTCGGGGGTTCTTTAGGTAACGCCTCTTTGGGTTTTTCTTCAACCTTTTCGGTAGTTTTGGCAATCACTTCTGCAGGAGGAGAAATCAAGGGTTCTGCCACATTCAAGTCCTTTTGAGGTGGCAGAACTTCCACCTGCTTGGCGACAACTGCTTCCAGTGTTTCCGCCTTGTCCTCTGTCTTGGATTTCTTGCCAGGTGTTTTTTCAACAGACTTGGTTTCGGCCTTGGCAGACTTTTTCGATTTGGCCTTCTTGCCTGAGAAGTGATCCCTGATGTCCTGGACCCGCTCTGCATCGATATGGCTGCCCGCAGAGATTCCTTCCACACCTTCGCTCTTCAAATAAGCAATAATTTCCAACGCTTCGATTTTTATTTCTTCAGCTAACTTAAAAACTCTCTTTTTATCTGCCACGAATCTTCCGCCGCTGGTTAGAGAAATCCCTCTACCAAGCCGCTACTCCTCCCTTTTTTCTTCATCTTTCACTTCACCCTCAGACTCCGCTTCAATTGCTGGATTCTCCAAGGATTGATCCGCTGCTACACGGTTCACGGCGGTGATGGGCCCGTCGGGCTCGGGCTCCGCTTCAATTGCTGGATTCTCCAAAGATTGATCCGCTGCTACGCCGCCTGCTTTCACTGCCGCTTCGCCCTCGTCACCGGCGCCTACCGCTGCCTTCTGAGCCATTTCCCCTGGCGTTCCTTCGACAACGGAGGCCGCTTCTTCGGTATTGGAAACCTCGGAAAGTTTCAAGTAATAATCTTTAACGGACGCAATGATTTTTTCAGCACTCTTTGGACCTACCCCCTTAATATTGGTTAGTTCCGCAATGGGAGTATCGGCCAATTCTTCAATTGTCGAGATACCACTGTTGGATAATTTCTGCAGAATACCTTCTGAAAGTCCCGGCAATTCAGCAAGGGGAGTTTTGGCGGCCATTTGTGCCATCTGGTCTTCAATTTCCGCACGCTTCTCCTCATCACTCTTGATATCAATTTTCCAGCCAGCCAACTTAGCGGCCAGGCGAACGTTCTGTCCTTTTTTCCCAATGGCAAGAGAAAGTTGATCAGATTCGACAATGACTTCAATATGTTTTTCCATAATATCGATGATCGAAGCTCGTCCAATCTTGGCGGGACTCAAGGCGTTTGTTACGAATGAAACTGGATCTTCAGAATAGGCAATAATATCGATTTTTTCTCCGTGTAACTCCCGGATGATGGCCTGGACTCGCGATCCCTTCATCCCAACACAGGCGCCCACCGGATCGACATCCTTATCTTTTGAAAAAACCGCGACTTTTGCTCGTTCTCCTGTATCACGAGCGGCTGCTCTGATAACCACCGTGCCGTCATAAATCTCCGGAACCTCCATTTCAAACAGCTTGATAAGAAGCGCCGGATCAGTACGGGAGACGATGACTTGCGGCCCCTTGGTCGTTTTTTCGACTTTTGATATCACCACGCGGATGCGGTCTCCCGTCATAAAGCTTTCTAGTCGGGATTGTTCTCTTTTGGGGAGTCGTCCTTCGGTTGTCCCCAAGTCCACAATGATATCTCCGCCTTCAGTCCGCTTTACCATGCAGGTGACTACTTCACCGATCCTCTGACTGTATTCAGCAAAAATGCTATCTCGCTCTGCCTCTCGCACTTTCTGCAGGATGACCTGTTTGGCCGTTTGGGCGGCAATTCTACCCAACACATCCGTTGCTTTTTGAATTTTCACTTCGCCATTGACTTCAGCACTAGCATCGATTTTTTGGGCACTTTCAAGTGAGATTTCCCGGACAGGATTGGTCACGTTTTCTACTATTTTCTTGATAGCGTAAACTTCCACTTGGCCAGTTTCCTTATTGAAGGTTGATCTCAAGTCCTCATTCGATTTATAAAACTTGCGGGTTGCCACCAAAACTGCATCTTCCACCGCGCTGACCACGATCTCCGGGTTTATCCCCTTCTCTTTGCTTAATTGATCAATTTGCTGATAAAGAATATTGGTCACCGGAAAAACTCCTGAATTAAAGTTACCTAGAAATCGATGTCAAGATTAGCCCGGGCAATTGACGTCAGGGGAATCTGAATCAATCTGGCATTCTTGAGTTCGAGGGTAACAGTTTCGCCCTCGAGTCCCACCAGGGTTCCCCGAAAACTCTTGGCCCCATCCATTGTCTGCCTCGTTTGTATCTTGACCAACCGACCACGAAAATGCTGGAAATCCGATTCCTTTGTCAGTCTTCTGGTCAAACCGGGAGACGAGACTTCCAAGTGATAGCTTCCGGGAATCATGTCCTCAATGTCTAAAACAGTTCCCACCCGATCGCTGATGAGTTCACAATCTTTATGGGTGACCCCGGAGGGCTTGTCAATGTAGATGCGTAATACCCGATTATTAAGACTCCCCTTAAACTCGATGTCCACAAGTTCCAGGCTCTCTGAGGACACCACTTTCTCGATTATGCCTTTTGCTCTGTCCAGGTCAAACAACTTGAAAAATCCTTTGCGGGAAGTTGTACGGGAGCAAAGTCAGGGCAACAAAAAAGTGGGCTCGCGCCCACTTTGTAGGTAATTTTATAACGATTGGAATCCAAAAATCAACTTTAATTTTACTCCAATTAGTAACCAGTAATTGGGAATCACGCCCCGAGGGCGTGATAAGGAAGGCCGTTCCGCCTGCTCAGCGTTCCATCCGTTTGAGAGCAGCAATGCCTGTTATTCGCATTAGTCCGATCAAGAGATTCGCAATATTCTTTGAGCGTACATTTAAGTCTTGAGATAATCCACCAAATCATAGATTATCACTCTCGGAACTCTGGTGAGGCTTATTCTGCAGTGCAACCCAGGAAAGTCTTTGGAAATCATACCACATCTAAAGGTAGTTTTGGGAAGATGGTGAATAATTTCAATTCCTAAATTAATGATGGTTTCCTTGACCTTCGGCCTCAACCTCTTTCGGTTTTTGAGGATTTCTGGAATACGTTGGGAGCCCCTCCTCAAGAAGGCTATTCCCCTCCTTGGAATTATCGGACTGATTCTGGCACCGTTTGATTTCGGGGCCGATATTGACAAGTACATCGGCCGGCGGGTTGCCAGAATCAATTTTGTTTCAGACGATCCAATTGAACCTGCCAGGCTAGAAGAAGTGGTCGCTCTTGCTGTGGGTCAAATTTTTGAGCCAGCATCGGTTCGGAGGAGTATTCAAGCATTGTATGAAACCCGCGAGTACTCCTATATCGAAGTGGATGCTGAAAACTTGGGCGACGGAGTGGCTATCACCTTTAGACTACGTCCAAATTTTTTCTTTGCCGACTTCCGTCTGGGGGGGGACCCTGTTTTACGGTCGCCTCTCTCTCGTCCTACGTCCTTGCCCCTGGGAGAAGCCTATTCCCCAAAGGCTGTGCAGGATCTGCAGGCCAAAGTGCAGCAGGCCCTTAAGAATTCTGGATATTATCAAGCCGAGG
This sequence comes from Acidobacteriota bacterium, assembly GCA_003224715.1. Lineage (GTDB taxonomy): Bacteria > Acidobacteriota > Terriglobia > Versatilivoradales > Versatilivoraceae > QHZQ01. The sequence goes on from QHZP01000150.1 coordinate 15,304, forward strand.
TTATCTCCGATATTCAATTTCTTTCTCAAACGAGGCTGGTCACTGTTGAATTCCTGGTGCACGCTGGGGACAGAGCCCTCATTTCTGACGTCGCTCTGACTGGATCTCCTCTGCTGGAGAAGGAGGAGATTTTAGAAAAGATGAAGTCAAGCGTCGGGGGCTTCTTCGACGATGAATCGTTGAAAAGAGACCTGGAGAGATTGCGCAAGCTTTATTCCGAACGGGGTTTCCTAAACGCCACCATTCGGCTGGAAGACTTAAGTTACTCCAAAGAGAACAACTCTGTGAAACTTAAGCTGCGTATCGAGGCTGGATCATTTGTTTATATCGAAGTGACTGGTGCGAAAATTTCCAAAAAGGAGCTGCGGACCCTTGTCCCCGTCTATGAAGAGGGTAGTGTTGATCCGGATCTTATCGAAGAGGGGAAACGAAATATAGAAGACTACTTTGAACGCCGGGGCTTTTTCGACATTTCCGTGCAACACGAACTCATCCCGGTTCCCGCCGACAACGCTTACCAGATCAATTACACCGTTGATCGTGCCAAAAGACAAAAAGTGGTTTCCATCGAATTTCCGGGCGCTAAACAGTTCAACAAAAATCAGCTTTTAGCTCCACTCAAGACCAAAGTTGGAGGAATCACAAGCAGGGGGAAATTCAGCCATGATTTGATGGATCAGGACGTGGGTATCCTTAAGGACATGTATCTTCACGCGGGGTTTGAAAAGGTGGAAGTGCAGGCAAGCTCTGAGAAAGATGCATCCGGAAGAAACGTTGCTGTGACTTTCAAGGTTAAAGAAGGACCCCAAACCCGCGTGACGGAGATAGCGATGCAGGGAAACCAAACGATGTCCAGCGAAGACCTCCTGAAAGGATTAAATCTTTCTGCAGGACAACCCTTTTCAACATCGCTTCTGGATGAGGACCGGCGAACCGTGGAATCCAAATACCTGGATCGCGGCTTCGCGGACGTCACCGTGGAAGCTGCTGTCGAACGGCTAGGTGAGCAGAAAGTCAAAGTTTCGTATAAGGTGAGGGAGGGAAAAGCGATGAAAGTTGACGACATCCATATTGTCGGAAACCGCCTCACCAGGAACAAAATCATTGGCCGGAACATCAACTTTCATGAAGGGGATCCCTTGAGCCAGGGCAGTATTCTCACAAGCCAGCAGAAGTTGTACAATCTTGGGCTGTTCAACCGGGTGGATATTGTTCCCATTAATGTAGATCCGATTGATTCTTATAAACCCGTCATCATTCGAGTTGAGGACGGCAGTCCCATCATCCTGGGATACGGTGGTGGTTATCAAGATCGGGAGGGCCCACGTGGCACCATTGAAATCTCACACAACAACCTGTTTGGGTTAGCTCGTTCCATCAGTTTTCGAACTCGTGCAAGCTTTCGTGAACAAAGGGGCCAGATCACTTACAAGGAACCACGCCTCTTTAATCATAACCTGGATTCCTTTGTTACGCTCTTTGCAGAAAAAACTCGGCGCACTAGTTTTAACACCACACGAACTAATGCCTCCCTGCAGGCCTTAAAACGCTCTCGCCGCCTGGATAGCTTATTTTTTCGCGTTATAACTTCGAAACCGTCGATCTATCGGACATTCGGGTCAATCCGCTGGCCACGGGTCAAGAGAACCTGGGAACCCTCAAACTGTCCTCATTCTCCACAGCCTGGCTCAGAGACACTCGGGATGATCCTTTCGATCCCACGAAAGGCTTCTTTAATACCGCCAACTTTTCGGTGACCTCGAAGCTAATCGGGTCACAAGCCAACTTCGTTTCGTTTTTCGGGCAAACTCAGTCTCATCGAAAGATCGGAGATAATCTGGTTTTGGCTTCTTCATTGCGACTAGGTCTGACCAAACCTTATGGCAGTACCCTGGAGGTTCCGATCAGCGAAAGATTCTTTGCAGGTGGATCGACCACCTTACGCGGCTTTAATTTGGACTGCGCCGGTCCTTTGGATATTCAAGCCAAAACCCCCGAGAATGAGGAACAGGCCAGTCGCATCAACTGTGGCGGCCCTTCGAGTTCACAATACTATGCCCCATTGGGAGGGAATGCCCTGTTCATTGCCAATTTCGAATTACGGGTCCCGATCACGAATAATGTTTCCTTCGTTCCCTTCTACGATGCCGGCAACGTCTTTGGAAGGATCAGCACCATCAAGCCTTCGTCATTTAACAATACCTTGGGCGCTGGATTTCGTTACAAAACTCCCTTTGGCCCGGTGCGGATCGATTTAGGATTCAATTTGAACAGTCCGGTGGGAATGCCCAATCGTCAGATATTTTTCACGATTGGGAATCCTTTTTGAATGGATATGTTTCATCGACGTCGGTTGTCTTTTCTTATACCAATGATGATTATAGCTGGGACTCAGCTCGAATTGGCGGAGATTATTGATCGCATCGTGGCGGTGGTAAATCACCAGATCATCACTCTCAGTGATGTTGAGCAGGAAAGAAAGTTCCTGGAAATCGGGATTGCTGAAGCGGATGACTTTCGGGATCAACCAGAGAAGAAAAAAGAAATCCGGCTTGAGTTAACTGAGAAACTAATCGAGCAAAATCTAATTCTCCAGCAAATGCAAGAGTTCCCCGGCCTAGACGTTTCTCCAGAGGAAATTGAAAGTCAGATTGTCTCCATACGCCGGAAATTGGGTTCAGCAGAGGAATGGGAGCAATTGTTGAATCGTCTCCACATTACCTTGGAAGATGTAAGAATGCGTGTCAAGTGGCAGCTTCAGGCGATGAAGTTTTTCGATTACCGCTTTCGCCAATTTGTGGTAGTGGATCAGAAGGAAATCGAAGGATACTACCGCAATGAGTTTCTAACCGAATTGAGAAGGAAAGGAATCACAGAGCAGCCACCCCTCCCCGAAGTTGAAGAGAAAATCCAGGCAATCCTAATAGAAGAAAAGCTGAATGCACAGATTGAAGATTGGTTGAAATCGCTGCGAGACTCGGCTGCCATAGAAATCTTCAACTAACCCCTAATTATGAATCTTGGAAGGAAAAGAAATTTTCTAGCTATTCTTGTCTTGCTCTTGATTTTCTCCGTGTCCGGGCTTTTCCTTAGGAGTGAAACTTTTGTTGGCATTGTCCGGCACTACATCATTGCCCATCTAGATCATCTCACCGGGGGTAAGACTTCTATAGAATCCCTCCAGATTCACTTTTTCCCGTTGAAGCTTCACTTCAACGGACTGACGATTCGAGGAACCGAGACGGGTCCTGCTCCACCCTTTCTGTTCATTCAAGAAATGGAGGCCATCCCAAGATTCCGAAGTGTTTTTGGCACCATCCGGCTGATGAACTTAGAGCTTTTTGAGCCCAGGATATACTTGGAGATCCGGTCTGACGGATCAACCAATATTCCCAAACCCCATGGGACTTTGGACAAGTTTGATGTATTGGCCCTTGCTGTTGAGAAGGTGAAAATTTCCAGGGGGCTATTTCAATTGGACCAGCGTCCCGTTGGCTTTGACACCGAATTGGACAATTTTGCTTTGGCGGCCAGCTACAATTGGAGACGAGATTCCTATCAAGCACAATTGGCCTATCAGAATGGGAGAATGCAACTTGGAAAAAATACGTGGACCTATGGACTCAGCCTGTCGGCTGAAATTCTTCGGAATGAAATAAGAGCGGACAAGCTCACAATATCTGTGAATCAGTCAAAACTGGAGGCGCAAGGGACGCTGAAAGACTTCAGGTCGCCTCAAGCAGTGTTCGCTTATCGTGGCTTCTTGGACCTATTATCCCTGCAACCCTTTTATCCTGACCTTCGCCATACTCAGGGCCTGGCCAATTTCACTGGGAAATTGGAATACGTTCAAAGCATGTGGAAAGCCGAGGGATCTTTGGGAGGTAAGAAACTCTCCTTTAATACTGTCAAGATAGATCAGTTTTCAAGTCAATATCTGATTCAACCAAGCGGCGCACATTTTGAAAGGATCAAAATCTCGGGTATGCATGGCTGGACGGAAGGCAACTTTACCATCGAGTCTCCTTTTCAAAATCGACGCTACGAAGCTGATCTCAAATTCAAAGGGATCGGCCTATTGGATCTGTCTCTACTGGCACAGCTCGACAAACTGAAATTTGGCGGTTTTCTGAATGGAATGGTCAAGGCAAGTTGGCGCGATCACTGGAAAGACTTCGTTGGTGAGGGCCATTTAAGTATCTCCCAGGCTACCGAAGAAGCAAGAGAGCACGAAATCGACGAGAAAATCCTTCCCCTGAATGGGGAACTTAATTTCGCCCTGACGTCATGGAGCTCTGCCTTCGAAAATAGTCATCTAAGATTTGCCAATACGCAACTGGAATTTGTGGGAATTTTGTCGGCCCATACTGCTTCCAACCTGCGACTGGAACTGCGCTCCGAAGATCTAAACGACCTTTCTTTTATCACGCCCGGACTGGGCGGGAAGGCCAGTTTTATTGGGACCGTGCAGGGCCACTTTGAAAAGCCCAAGGTCCGCGGAAGTCTGGTTGCCTACGGGCTTTCATTCCAAGAAGTGCTCCTGGACCATCTCACTGGCCAGGTTGAGGCCGATAGCCGTGAAATTCGGCTATCGAATACAGCGGTTACCAAGAACAAGTCCAAAGTCTTGGTCGAAGGTAGAATCTTCTTGGACCCTAGCCGCTACTTGCCCTCTGGAGGCGTTCACCTCAGTTTGAGAGCCACAGATGCCTCTGCCGAAGACCTTCTTGCGCTATTGGGCCAGAAACTTCCCGTCTCGGGAATTGTCTCCGGTGATTTTGCTGCCACGGGCAAATACCCTCAGCTTAACTTGCAGGGCATAGCCAGGGTTCGCCAGGGAAAGTTTTTCAATCAACCCTACGATAGCGGCTTATTCGAAATACAATTTATTCCACCCTTGTTTGTCCTCCAGAACTTCAATGTCTATCTGGGTCAAGGGAAGGTAACCGGCTCCGCCGAAATTAACCTGAACGAAGAGTCGGTGCATTCGAGTGTTGTTGCCTCTGATTTACCTTTGAATCGTCTTCAAGCGCTCAATTTCCCTGAGAATCCAATCTCTGGCACCTTAAGCACGTTGGAGCTGAAAGCGAGTGGTAACCTTCGTCGCCCTGCCTTGGAGGGTAGCTCAACAATCACGAATCTCGAGGTCGCTGGAGAGGTAGTTGGAGACTTCCTGACTCAATTTCACACCCAGGATCAGATCTTAAGTTTTACTACCGATTCTCTTCAACCCAATGTCAAGCTCAGGGCCGACGGTACATTAGCCCTGAACGAGAACTACGATTTTCAAGCCAAACTTTCTTTTGAGAACTTCGTGCTCTCGCCTTATGTGAAGAAGGTCTTGCCGGCGAGTGCAGAGACCCTCTCCAGTCAAGCCGAAGGGCAGGTTAAGATCTCGGGACCGTTAGGACAATCCGATAAGCTCGACATCAGGGGACTTCTCAGTGCAATGAAGATCAATTTTCGAGAGACTGAACTTCATGCTGCCAGACCTTTAGAATTTCAGGTTCGAGACGAAAAAGTCTTTATCCGGAATGCTTCGTTTTCGGGTAAAGGAACCGTTCTCAATCTGGATGGATTCATTGATCTTTCTCACAACAGAAGGCTGAATCTGGAGATGAAGGGAGATCTGGATCTGGCGTTGCTTAATGAATTTGTCAAGAAACTCTCGGCAAGTGGGAATGGTAAACTCAACGCAACCGTTCGCGGGACTCTTAGCGATCCTCGCATCCAGGGTTACGCCAACATCGCCAATGGCCAATTTTCTTACGGAGATTTTCCAAATTCGTTGTCGCAAGTTACGGCAAACCTTTTCTTTGACGAGAACCAGATCAGAGTCAATAATTTCTCCGGCACAAGCGGCGGGGGGAATGTGTTTGTAAACGGAGACCTGATATTTGGTCAAGAAACCATAAAACTAGTTCGTTTCAAAATAGAGGCCCGTGAAGTGCGATTTCGCTATCCGGAAGGTATGCGTAATGTGGTTGACGCCGACCTGGAGTTGCGGGGCTCTCAGCAGTCACAACTGCTGGCTGGAAATGTACGTATCCTGAGCGCTTCCTTTCAAAAGGACTACGACCCCATTACCGAATTCCTACAGAACCGAAAAAATCAGGCCATATTGCCCGGAAGCAAGGATCTGGCGGGGGCTCTGAACCTTGACCTTAATATAACGGGCGACCGCAATATCAAGCTCGATACCAGCCTGATGAAAATCACCTCCAGTGCAGATCTGAGAGTCAAAGGAACCACAACGAACCCGCTCTTAACGGGTAGAATCGAAGCTACCGGGGGGGAGCTTTACTTTCAGGGAGCTCGCTATCGCATTACTCGCGGGCGGATTGATTTTCTAAACTCAGCCCGTTTCGATCCTCACTTGGACTTGGAAGCGGAAACCGATGTTCGTGATTATCGGGTCATCTTGACTATTAACGGAACGGCAGATAAGTTTCGTGCTGATTTGCACTCCGATCCTCCCCTTTCGACGGTTGACTTGTTTAGTCTGGTATCTTCCGGGGGTGCCGGCTCCCGGGGCATTATAGCTGGTGCCACCTCAAGGCCATTCGCTACAGCTGGGCGCCAGCAGGATAGTTCTCTGGGAGCTACCTCGGTACTTTCCGAAGGGCTCTCACTTAAAGTTGGGTCCCGAGTCAAACGAATTTTTGGCTTGGACCGGTTTCGTGTGGATCCTTTCCTGTTGGGCAACGAGCGAGACCCAGCAGCCAGGGTCACCTTTGGCCAGCAAATCACCAAGGATCTTTCCGTCACTTACTCAACTAGCCTTTCATCCAACGAACAACAGGTCATTCTTTTGGAGTACAGTGTCAATGATTCAACCTCAGTCATAGCCTCTCGTGATGATGAGGGGGCTTTCGGTTTGGATATCCGCTTTCGGAAGCGCCTTCGACAGAAGAACCGCTAACTAACCAAGTGCTGGCGCCCTGGATATCCCTGCCACCCCTGACAGGGAGCCCGAAGCGCCAGCGAGGGTCATCGCGCGGCTGTCCCTCGCTGGCGCTTCGGGCTCTCAGTGCGTCCCCAAAACGAGAACAAATTCTCGTTTCGATCCACATAACGGTGTAACCAAGCAGGCACTTTCTGTTCTGTCCTCAGAACGCATCGGCAGCAGCCGGACGGCGGTCTGCGCCAGCGGCGGCAGGTTATCTGGCTTCGGTTTAGGGCCCTAGTTCACAGTAGGCAGTCGTTGATTTCAGGTGAATTGGCCGTAGAGGACTTCACAAGCGGGTGAGAAGGGCGTTCTGATGACTGTCCCTCGCTTATCAAGTGATTAATCAGTTTCTGAGGAGAGCCCTCAAAATAGAATTCAATAAGCTCATGGAGCGCCCTGTCGCGCGAATCGATCAGTGAGAGCGCCGGAGTGTAAACGTAGGCTTTGCCTTTCTTAGCTCTTTGCACAGCTCCCTTCCGGGCTAGCCGGTCTAGAATAGTCAAGATCGTGGTGTAAGCGAGTGGCCTTCGAGGTTCCAAGCTTCGTTGAACCTCCAAAACCGTTGTCGCCTTTTGCAGCCAGATAGCTTTCATACAATCCAGTTCCAGCCGACTCAGATCCTGCGGACCTCGACATTTCTTGCCCCCTGGAAGAGGCTGCTTGTCAGGTCGTTCAGGCGCCTTTGCGATTGTCCTGGCCATTCCTTCTGAACCCCTTGAAAAGCGGACGTCCAAACATTTGGTTGTGACTAGTCCAGTCCCCTTCAATATTTGGATCGTTGCGAAGAATTACTCTCATCGCTTCCAACTTACTGTCCAGATTGTCAAGGCAATGTAACATTAAGGCCTCTGGAAACATAGGCAATTTGGGACTGCCAAATTCATACTCGCCGTGATGAGAGATGATCAAATGCTGCACCAAGGTTTTTAGTTCACGTGGGAATCCTTCGATTTGGGAGATCTTCTCACTGATCAAATCTAGTTCCAAGATCATATGGCCCAAGAGTTGTCCCTCGTTGGTGTATGTGAAACTTCGCGTGTAGCTCAGTTCCTCTGTCTTTCCAATATCATGGAGCACAGCTCCGCAAAGCAAAAGATCGAGATTGATATCAGAATAATGTGCAGAGTTTGCAGAGGGAGAGTGTATGTTCCAACAGCCCTCCCAGCCAGGCATGATGAAGTGTCTTGGCGGCTGGAGCTCGCTTGAACTTAGCGGCAAGATCTTCATCCATTAAGACATTCATAAGCAACTCGCGCAGGTAGGAGTCTTGGATGCCATCGACGACACTTAGAAGTTCTTCAAACATCACCTCTACATCTTTTGTAGTTTTTGGGAAATAGTCTGCGAAATTGACTTCTTCATCCTGACACCTTCGCAGTTTGTGGATGGTCAATTGAGGTCTGTTACGATAAACGTGCACCATCCCCTTGACTTTAATAAAGTCATCCCGATCGAAGGTAGCCTCAACCGCGTCCACGTTGTCCCACATCTTGGCATCCAGTTCGCCGCTTCTATCGCCCAAAATGAGAGAGAGATAGCGTTCGCCGCTCTTCCTGGCTCTTAGCTCTTTGGATTTCACTAAAAGCGTAGTAGTGACGACTTGATTAGCCTGGAGGTCACAAACAAAGACATCTTTCATATAACCCTAGTTCGTGGTTAAAGGTAAACGGCTCCCAACAGTGGACGTAGAGTTACGAAGACTTGCCTAATCATAAAAGAATCGCGGCTTGGGTGCAAGCCAATGTACGGGACAAAGCTCCTTCAAAGTCGAGTCTGTTCACGTTACCCGTTTCCCGGCGTTTGGCGTGGACGGGCGTTTCTTGCTAACTGCCCCGTTCGGCGGGACCTTCTCTAGCGCCGTTCACGTCAAACGCAAGGAAACGGAGAAAAGCCTTTTTCCGGTTGACTCCCGGCTGAAGCCAGTGCCACTCGGCGGAGGAACTCGCACGGCGGCTGACCAGTTAGCCGCTTCCGCTAACTTTGTACGAAAAGGGTCCCGCAAAGAGGATCTAGCAACATCACCAAGAATCTCAGAGCTTTGGATAAACAAACCCAGACTAAGGGCACGAAATGCCCCTGCCATCAGCAATCTCACGCTGAAAAACCCATCAAAAACCACAATACATGCCCAAAAATCCGAAATTTATCCCCTAAAAACGTTTGACACCGACAGATTGTTCTTGTAGCCTTTTGGCGTCAATCCGTGGAATTTATTTTGCACAACCTAACCTTGGTTGCGAGCAATTGCCAACCAAATGCTACATTAGTTTCAAACGATAGTAACGATCCATCCCCGTGCAAATTGAAAAGGGCTTGAACTCGTCCCCCGAAAAGCGGCTTTATCCCCGCGTGGCCTGTCGGCTCCCTATCGTAGGTGAACAGTCAGATCCCAAGATCGACGGGACCATTACCGACTTGAGCCTCAAGGGGATGCGTGTTAGAACAGTCGGTCCGATAAGAGTCGGAGAGACTTACCGGCTAAGCTTCATCCTGCCTCCTTTCCCCAAACCCATCAAAGTCGAATCGAAGGCACTCAATTATCTTCATGATCACGCCAATAATACTCTGTTTGGATTTCGTATTCACAATATCAGTCAAAAAGATGCCAAAGTGGTCAAGCAGTTTATCCTCGAACAAATGTCGATCGACCAACGCAAGGTCGTTCAAAAGGTGCTTAAGCATCTGAATAGTGACACTATCAATTCTTTTGCGGATAGGGCCAAAATTGAAGGTCTGCTTTCGCGAGCACAGCTAAACCAATCTTCATTTACTATTGTACAGGAGGATAAATCTCAGTCGGTGAGTTGTCGTCTGAGCAAAATCTGCGGTGGAAACCTCGAATTTGCTTGTCTGGACGATTACATCCGCCGTAATTTTGACATTAGCGTTCCCGTCATTGTCGCATTTTCCACAGAATTCAATTCCTATCATTTTGAGACATTCTTGACAGCAGCAGAGGATTTTCGCGTTCAATTAGAAACTCCCCGAACCCTCTTCTTTTCCGAGAAGCGATCCCGCGATCGCGAACCGATTGAAAGTCAGGGAAAAGTTAACCTGGAAATTCCTCTTCCTTACCCGAAGGGCAAACTCATCCAGAGGGAAGTCTTGGATCTCAGCAGCACCGGTCTTTCCTTCAAAACCTTTGCCCATGAGAATTATTTTCTTCCGGGAACGCCGCTCCGCGAAGTTCGAATCATTTCGGAGGGGAAGAAAGTATTCACCGAATCAGCGGAAGTGAAACATATTACGCCTCTGCTTGGAGAGAACAGCTTGGATTGTTTAAAGATAGGGTTGGAGTTTGGGATTGATCGACAGAATGTAGTCCTTACCAAGAGCGACGTTAAGCTGGAAGAACGGACGGGAACCGATCGCCGCGAAGTTGATCGTCGCCAGGAAGACCGAAGACGGGTCGACCGCCGTCAAGGCGTTTTTCGAAATTTTTCGAAGTTGACCAGAAGAATTGCCTCTCAGGGCTTCCACTATTATCGATACCACTGGCTGGGATTTGCAGAGCCTCGGCAGATCGAATCTCCTGTTGACATCGTTACTTACTCGAACCAGCGGAATGAAGAGATCGTTGCCATTTTAAACACGACTTTCAAAAGCCAGCAAAAGATTAAAGCACCTGTAGTCATCATTCCGCCAGCATATGGTCGACGAAAGGAAACTACCGGGAGCTTGGCCCTCACTCTGATTGAGAATTTCAAGAGGCATCGTCAGGATGTTGTCGTCCTCCGTTTTGATGGCATTCGCTGTATAGGCGAAAGTTACAAGGATCCCAGTTGCCGGTTTGACGGAAAAGAAACCATTAACATGACTTTGAGCCAGGGCATGGAGGACATTTTAACAACTTTGGATTTTGTTTACGATAACCCCCGTTTCGCGGCCACAGAGGTGATTCTCGTATCCTTCAGCTTGACCGCATGTATGGCTCGTCGAGCCCTCATCGCGGATGCCAAAAAACGAGTGGGGTACTGGATCACCGCTTGGGGAGCCACGGATGCCCAGGAAGCAATTCGCAATGCGACAGGCGGACTGGACTTTATAGGCAACTACCAAAAGGGAATCTCTTGTGGCGTAACCAATGTGCTTGGCCACTTGATCGATAATGATCGATTCTGTTCCGATGCTATCAAAAGTGGCATGGCGTTTCTGGACGATGCCAAACGCGACATGGCCAAGATAGAAATCCCGGCAACCTGGTTGTACGGAAAATACGATGAGTGGATTAATCCCGGGCGAATCCATGACATTATGAGCATTAAGGCCAAGGGCACACGAGAAGTCGTCGAGTTGCCCACCGGC
>QHZP01000150.1:26614-28627 GCA_003224715.1 Acidobacteriota bacterium
GCTATCTGTTTGTGGAGGATGTCAAAATCCAGGACCCCTCTCCCTCTGCCCTCGTCAAATTAAGGAACGCGGAGTGGAGCCGTGCTCCCAAGTCGGGAATAAACGATCAGGCAGATTACTGGGAAAAATACCTTTTAGGCCGGGGACAACTGGAAATTGGGTTTGACGTGATGGCCGAGACCCAGGAGTATCAAGAGTTCATGAAAAAACAGATCGAATTGCTGGAAATCCACTCAGGAGAATTGATTGGGGATTTGGGAAGCGGTACGGGACTGTTTAATCAGATGCTGTTGAATACTGAGAGGCAACGACGGCTGTTTCGAAGTTCCAACGGGCGTTGCCCTAAGATACTTACTGTTGATTTTGTGAATTCTGCTCTGGAAAAATCGAAGCTGCGGCTATCTCATATTGCAGCCCAACACTATATCAATGAGAACTCCTTCGAATTTACGTCCGCCAATTTGGAAGTTAGTCGTCTCAAACCCATTTGGAGATTTTTGAACGGTGAATACTTCAGCCTCATCAAATTGAAGGGGAAGATTGAAGGGCTGCCCGATTACTCGGTAGACCTTTGGGCAAAGGATTACTCCGAATTCTTACACGAGACGCTGCGGGGGAAGAATCTAACCTCCAAAGACGTCCGTCGTCTCCATAAAGAGTTTTCGCACGGCGAAGCAGAAATCATTCTGGACATGAATCGTGCCGCCCGCTTTGTGCTCAGGAAATTGGTGGTGGAGGATTTCAAAGATCCGAGACAGTTTCGCTATTTTCTCGAAGGTAGCTACTTGAATCATTTGAAGGTGGATACCAGCTCTTTAAGGTTTGAAAAGCTAAATTTTCGCAAGAGTACTCTCAATTTTTCTATTCCATTTCAGGACGGGCAATTCGACAAAATCCTCAGTAGCATCGTCCTCTCTTACCTATTTAATCCTCAAGAGTCGCTGCAGGAATTCTACCGAATGCTCAAGCCGGGAGGTAGACTGGTGGTTTCTACCTTTAGACCTGACGTAGATATGTCAAGAGTTTATACCAGATTGATTCAGCAGGTCGAGAATGACCCTGACTATGTGACTCCTAATGGAATGGCCAGGGAAGACTTTCTCAATGCCGTCAGGTCCTTTGCTAACTCTGCGGCCTTCTTACTGCATTTGGAAGAAGAAGGGCATTTTAGATTTTTCAGTCGAGCTGAGCTAAAAGGTCTGCTTGAAGCTGCAGGCTTTGAAATCATCAATCTTTACGACTCCTTTGGTTACCCTCCGCAAGCTTACATCGCCGCGTGTTCGAAGTGAACTGCTTCAATCCCACTCCTCTGAAAATCCACTCTATCAAGGGGGTGTAGGGGGCGTCCTTCGGGTTTCCAGCGCCCTCCCAATTTTTTCACACCTCCCCTTCGAAGGGAGAATACTTTTCATTCTTTGGTGGTGCCGCCGCGCGGCATGGATGGCTCCTGTCCTTTAGGCTCACGACACCCATCGGTCCGGCTGTCCTACAAGGACACCAGCGGCGGCCCAAATTGACACGCGTTTCCATTTCCGTTAGGATGATAATTCTTTGGGTAGATTGGATGGAAATCTCCACATCTTAACTCCTCGACAACTTAGAAAATGGGTATCAAAAGGGTTACCGCCTCTATCTTACCAACCAGGCAAGGCCGATTTAGAGTTCTTGGCTACGAAGCAACTAATCGAGCACACAAGTCTTCCTACTTAGTCTTGGTTAAAGGAGATTTAGACATCACTCACGCTCCTCTGGTTCGTATCCATTCTCAGTGTCTTACCGGCGACGTTTTTTCCTCCACCCGTTGCGACTGTGGCGACCAATTGAAATTTGCTATGCGCCACATCAGGAGAGCGGGTAGTGGGGTTATTATCTATCATCCTGAAGAGGGACGCGGGATTGGCCTTCTCAACAAGCTGCTGGCTTATGAGCTTCAAGACAAAGGTGCAGACACGGTGGAGGCCAACCGGAAACTGGGATTCAGCGATGATGAACGAGACTATGCTGCTTGTGCCG
>QHZP01000150.1:28839-35658 GCA_003224715.1 Acidobacteriota bacterium
CGTCTGATAAGACCTTCCAAAACCTCTTATCCCACTCTCCCTTAAGAAATCCTATGAGTCTCAGGCATCCCACATTCGTTAAGTCTCTTATTCTTTTGGGATGTCTTTGTTTATTGCAGGTCTTCTGGATACCTTTTCCGGCTTCTAGTTCTTCTCGTCTGCCGGGTAGTTCTTCGACATCCGATCAGTCCTCGGGGCCGCAATTTGGGCCGGACCAGACAAATCGTATAGCTCACCTGCTAATTTCTCTCGTCATTATATTGGTGTCCGCCAAGGTGGGCGGAGACCTTTTCGAACGCATCAAACAGCCGGCAGTCTTAGGGGAGTTGGTTTTTGGCGTGATTATGGGCAATCTGGCCCTGGTGGGATTCCATGGGCTGGAACACTTAAGAAGTGACGAAGTTATCAGTATTTTGGCGGAAATCGGAGTAATCTTTCTTCTTTTCGAAGTGGGTCTTGAGTCCAACCTCAAAGATATGATGGAGGTGGGACTTTCTTCATTTCTAGTTGCGTTAGTCGGCGTGGTCGCCCCAATGATACTGGGATGGGCCGTCGGCGCTTTCTTCCTCCCACAGGCGAGCACCCTGGTTCATGTCTTTATCGGCGCAACCCTTTGTGCTACCAGTGTCGGGATCACTGCTCGAGTCTTAAAGGACCTTGGAAAGACCAATGAAAAAGAATCTCGCATCATTCTGGGGGCCGCGGTCATCGATGATGTTATGGGGTTAGTAATCTTAGCTGCAGTTAGTGGCATTATCAAGGCATCTAACAAGGGCGACACTGGTATTTCAGCCTTCGCCATAGCGTTCATCATTCTTAAAGCAGTGGCTTTCTTGGTCATTGCCATTTGGGCCGGTTCACGTTTTTCACCCCTGATGTTTGGAGTTGCGTCGAAGCTAAAAATCCGAGGAATGCTTCTGGCAACTAGCATTTCTTTTTGTTTCTTGCTTTCTTATCTGGCGAATGGAATAGGATTGGCCCCCATCGTGGGAGCGTTTGCAGCCGGTTTAATCTTGGATCCGGTACATTACGAGGACTTCAAAGGTCGTGGAGATCAGTCCCTAGAGGAACTAGTCCATCCGATCAGCTCCTTTCTCGTACCCATTTTCTTTGTCCTCATGGGAGTTCGTGTTGATCTGAGTACCTTTGCAAAGGTCGACATCCTGGGATTTGCAGCCGCGCTGACCGCAGCCGCGATTCTGGGCAAGCAAGTTTGTTCTTTCGGAATCGTCGAAAAAGGGCTCGACCGGCTGTCTGTGGGTATTGGAATGATACCGCGGGGGGAAGTGGGACTCATTTTTGCGAGTATGGGGGCTTCGTTGATGTTGAAAGGAACTCCGGTGGTAAGCCCTTCTACCTATTCGGCGGTGGTCATTACGGTAATCGTAACGACTCTCATCACCCCTCCGGCTTTGAAAATGACCCTCGCACGAGGGGAACGGAAGATTCGATTGAAGCGCAGTCGGGTTTTGACTCCCAATTCTGAAAAGTGAACTCTTGCCGGCAGAAACACGTACATTGAGCTTCTAACTTTATGAGATGTAGATTCAAGCTCTCGATATTTATCCTGGTCTTCGGCTCCCTTTTCTCTTGTACTTCGCGGGAAATTCAAGAGCAATCTAAAGGACCGGCGGTCGAAGGCGAGGCAGCGCCAGCCTTTTCATTTAAGGATCGATTGGGCAATCAGTTTTCACTCTCTGACTTTCGCGGGAAAGTAGTCCTGATCAATTTTTGGGCAACCTGGTGCGATCCCTGCCGCGACGAAATGCCTTCGATGAATTCTTTACAACGCCAGATGGACCAAAGTCAGTTTGCCATTCTGGCTTTAAGTGTCGATGATTCCTGGGACGCCGTTGACCAGTTTGTCTTTACGGCACATCTAAATTTCCGGAAACCTATATTTTGGATAAGAAAGGCAAAGTGGCAATGAAGGTGATAGGCCCCACAGACTGGACGTCCCCAGATATGATAGCCTATCTTCGCCGGCTCACTGCTGAAACCAATTCATAGCCTCGCGATGGCACTACAGAACCGCCACCACCTATGGCCGTTTGAGTTTTCGTCCCGCCAATTGGGACCACATACACTAGTGAACGGTTCCTGCAGCCAGTTAGGAGAAATCCAGATTCGTCGCCACCGGGACATCAAGACGCCCCTGGGCCAGAACCCGGTGCTCTCCCCACATGAGCAGGACTGTGGAGCTCTAATCCCCGCGATTCTCATCCCATCTCTCGTGAGAGTCGGAATGTAGCCCAGCCTGAAAAACAAAAGCACGATCTGTCCAGTTATGAGACCTTCCATCCAAGGTAATCTGTTTTCGAGCTGAATGGCAGGAGAGGAGGCCCGTCAAGGTCCTCATTAAATCCTTTTCAGACTCTGCAGGTTTGGTTTAAAATTCAAATTGGCTCGAACTAAGCTTCGCATTGAGTGGTTTCTTTTGCCCGTCCAAAGCCATTGATTTGTAGCCCAATTCACGAGGAGCTTCTCATGTCCACCTTTAAGGAAGGTCTGGAGGATGTCGTAGTTGCCACTTCATCCATTTGTTTTATTGATGGAGCTCGCGGCATCTTGTCCTACCGAGGAATTGATATTCATGAGCTCGCCGAAAAATCCAGTTTTGAAGAAGTGTGCTACTTGCTGTGGTTTGGACGGCTCCCCAAGCAAAAGGAGCTCGAGGATCTAACTGAAACCTTGACCCAGAACCGGACGGTCCCCAAAGAAGTTTTTCAGCTAATGAAAAGTTTTCCCAAAAATGCGAATCCTATGGACGTCCTACGGACGGCCGTTTCCGCGCTCTCGCTCTATGACCCGGAGGCTTCCGCCAATGATTTAGAAGCCAATCTACGCAAAGCCTATCGGCTTACGGGACAGGTGGCAGGAATCGTAGCGGCCACTGACCGGATTCGTCAGGGCAAAGAACCAGTTATGCCGGATCCCTCCCTGGCCCACGCCGCTAACTTCGTCTACATGCTGACCGGAAAAAGGCCCGACGCGACAGCGGAGAAGGCGTTCGATGTAGCCCTGATTCTCCATGCGGACCACGAGTTTAACGCGTCTACCTTTGCCGGAAGAGTGACGGCGGCTACACTCTCTGATATTCATTCGGCGACAACCTCTGCGATTGGGGCTTTGAAGGGCCCCTTACACGGCGGAGCCAATCAGGATGTGATGAAGATGCTATTAGAGATTGGCGAGGTGCAAAAAGTGTCCTCCTATATTAACGAGGCTCTGGCCCAGAAGAGGAAAATCAGTGGCTTTGGTCACCGCGTCTATCGGACCGAAGACCCTCGGGCCACCCATCTTCGCAAAATGTCTCAAAACCTTTGTGAGAGCTCCGGAAATCGCAAGTGGTTTGAAATGTCGCGTATCATTGAGGAAACCATGAAGCGCCAAAAGAACCTCAACGCCAACGTGGATTTCTATTCGGCAACGGTTTACTACGTCCTGGGCATTCCAGTGGACCTTTTCACACCTATCTTTGCCGTGAGTCGAATTTCCGGATGGACGGCGCACATCTTGGAGCAACTGGAGAATAATCGCCTGATCCGCCCTCGAGCCGAATATACAGGACCAAAGTACCCCGCTCCTTATCTCCCAGTGCCTGCCAGATAAAGCTCCGAGGAGTTATCGATGCGACCCGTCCTCCTGGCTAAGATCACCTTGATGCTGGCAGGCTTCTTGGCATTCCAGCGCTGGAATGATCCTGCCCGACTTCTGGCCCAGGCTTCGGATGCTTCAGAGGGGTTGACAGCTGAAGAGAAGGAGGCCGTAAAAAAGGCCAAGGGCTCAGAAGAGCAGTTAAAGATCTATTTAGAGATTGCCAGTGAGCGGTTGAAAGCCATTCTCTCTTTAGCCCGCAAGGGAGATGAGGAGGGAACGGCAAAGGCGGTTACGGCATACCGAACAGCGGTCAGCGCTGCCGAGGATAGCGTTGCTAAGGGACAGGCTGCGGGAAAGAATATGAAGAAGGCGTTGATGTCACTTCAAAAGGCCACCAGGAAATTCAACTTTTCCCTCTTGCAAGCCTTGGAGAAAGTTCCCGAAAACTTGCGACAACAGATCCAATCTGCCTACGAAGTCTCACTGCGCGTGCAAGACTCGGTTTCCATCCAACTGGAGAAGATCGAGAAGAAGTGATCGGGTTTCCCTTTTCCCTGCCTAATCCAGCCCGTGTTGGACCGGGGATTGCCGTTGGTATCAAAGCTAATTCCAGCATCCGAAATTGCAATCACCACCAAGACACCAAGAACACGAAGAAGAAGGGATAGAGAAAAAGGAGAGCTTTCTTTCCTAGGCACTGAATTAGAAAAGTCATTCACGCTAGGCCTGGAGTCTATGCAAGCCAAAGGGACCTGCAATGATTGAAACGCGCTCGCTCAAAGCATTTTTGTTTTTGATTTTTGTGTGGCTGGTTCTGGCTTCCAGGGCTCGAGCTGAGCTCATCGAAGTGGCACCGCAAGTAGAAATCTATTATGAATCCTCGGGACAAGGAGAGCCATTGCTTTTCATCCCGGGATGGACAATGACTTCTGGGATTTGGAAGGAACAGGTCGCCGAGTTTTCCAAGACTCACCGCGTCATCGTCATGGATCCGCGAAGCCAGGGGAATTCAACCAAAGTGCTGGCAGGCAACAGCCTGAACCAGCAGGCCAGAGACCTTCGAAAACTGATCGAAGGTCTGCAATTGGATCGCGTCACTGTGGTTGGCTGGTCAATGGCTGTTTCGGTTCTGCTCGAATACGTGAACCAGTTCGGGAATGATCGATTAAAGGGCCTGGTCCTTGTGGATGGAAGTCCTTTAGTGCTTAAGAAGGAAGACTGGCCCTACGGGCTTACCCAGGAGGAATTGCACGAATGGTTAACGGATTTTGAAAATGATCGATCCATGCAACTGAATCGATTTGTGGACGAGATGTTCAAGACGGACAGATCCGAGTCGGAATTAGAATGGATTGCTAAGGAATGTTCTCGGACGCCCGCCACCATCGCCACCGTTCTGTTTTATGATTTGGCCGCCTTCGATCGTCGCCCTTATCTCGCCAAAATTGCTGTGCCGACCCTCATCGTCATGGCAGGGGAACATAAGGAGATGGGCGAGGCCATAAAGAATAAAATACCCGGGGCGAAGCTGGCGGTCTTTGAAGGACTCGGCCACGCCCTTTTCTTGGAGGACCCCAAGAAGTTCAATAACCTTATGAGCACTTTTTTAAAGTCGCTTTAGTAGGGCTGTTGTGCCGGCCAGCCCTAAAATGGGAGGGAGTTTCGTTATGAGAAATCGTCAAGGGATCAATCGTCGTGAATTCATGCAGAGGACTACGGCCATGGGATTGGCAGTCGGAGCCTCAGACTTGGCCTTCGCAGAAGAACCCAGGTCAGTCAATGACAAGATTAACGTGGGGATGATTGGTGTGGGTGCTCGTGCCCATGAGCTTCTACAGGCCATTCAGGCTGCCTCGGGCGCAGAGATTGTGGGAGTCTGCGATGCTTACAAGGGCCGCCTGGAGCGGGCCGCGGAAAGAACAAGCGGGCGAGCCAGGATATATCCTGATTATCGGGAGATTCTGGCTGACAAGCGTATCGACACTGTCTTCATCGCTACTCCCGACCACTGGCACAAGACCATGGCCATTGAGGCTCTCGAGGCCGGCAAAGATGTTTACATCGAGAAGCCTTTGACCTACGCCATTGAAGAAGGGCCTGCTATCATTGCCGCGGTCCGGAAAACCAATCGGATTCTTCAAGTCGGCAGCCAGGGCATTAGCACCAAGATTCAACATAAAGCCAAGGAGGTCATTCAGTCTGGTAAGCTGGGGCAGGTAACCATGATCCGGGCTTCCTATAATCGAAACAGCGCCAGCGGTGCCTGGATTTATCCAATTCCCCCGGATGCCTCTCCTCAAACTGTCGATTGGGAAAAGTTCCTGGGCTCAGCACCTAAACGGCCCTATGACCCGGCTCGCTTCTTCCGCTGGCGTTGTTACTGGGACTACTCTGGCGGCAACTCAACAGATCTTTTCGTCCACCTTATGACCACCATTCATTTTTTGATGAATGCAAAAGCACCCCAGACCACGGTCGCTAATGGAGCTCTTTATCGTTGGAAAGATAGTCGGGACGTGCCGGACACCATTAATGCCATTCTGGAATATCCTGAAGGATTCATGGTGACCCTGAGCTCGACTTTCAACAACCAGGGTACCAGCGAAGGAGGTTTTCAAATTCTCGGGACTGAGGGGAGCTTGATTCTGGGCGATAGCACTCTCACCTTCCAGCCTGAAAATATCCATGAAGACAATCGCTGGATTGTCGAGAGCTGGCCCAGAGCTCTGGAAGAAGCTTACTACAAAGATCCCAAGGTTCGCAAAACAGAACTACCTTCCAGTTGGGAACCGAGAGTGAACCAAGGCATGGAGCGATGGGAACAAGAAGGAAAGGAGTCTACCCTCCAGCATGTCGAGCATTTCTTTGATTGTGTGCGCACCCGCAAACAGCCTGTAGAAGATGCTTTGACCGGTCACCGCGCCGCCGCGGTAGCTCACCTGGTCAACCTTTCCTACAAGCAAAAGAAAATGGTGCACTGGGATTTTGCCAAGGAGACGGTCAAGACTTAAGTCCGCCATCAGAAAGTTTTTCGTTCCCATTCGTGCTCCTGCTCTTGTTCCCATTCTTGCTCTTGCTCCTACTCCTACTCTTGCTCCTGCTCGGCTTTAGCCCCGCGCTTCAGCGCAGGGCATTAGAGACTCGACATTTTGTGATTTCAGCGGCAAAAAGGGGTAGCGACAGGCATTCCTGCCTGTCAAACTCGTCTCTGAAGCAGCT
>QHZP01000779.1:0-434 GCA_003224715.1 Acidobacteriota bacterium
AGCCAGCAGGAATTCGTCGAGCGTGGCGCTGGGCCCGCGTTTGAGCATCACCGGATGACCGGAGCGGCCTGCTTCAACCAGCAGCGGAAAGTTTTGCATGTTGCGGGCTCCTATCTGCAGAATATCAACGTAGCCGGCGATCAACTCCACCAGATCGGGTTGCATCACTTCCGAGATCGTTATCAGCCCCGTCTCTTCGCCTACCTGTTTGAGAATTTTTAGACCTTCTTCTTGAAGCCCTTGGAACGAGTAGGGGGAAGTGCGGGGCTTAAAGGCGCCTCCCCGAAGTACTGTAGCTCCTGCCTCCTTCGCGGCTTTGGCGGCAGTGGCTATCTGCTCGTAGCTTTCCACGGAACAGGGTCCGCTCATCACCTGGATCTGCGGGCCTCCAAAACGCACGCCCTTCACCTCCACTATCGTGTCGGCGCGGTGAA
>QHZP01000779.1:538-2825 GCA_003224715.1 Acidobacteriota bacterium
TCCAATGGCCACGCGCTCGCCGCCTGGCATGATCAATGCGTGCAGGGATTGCGCCTCGATCGCCCTAACCACCTGTTGAATTTCGGCCTCGACAGCGGAGACCGCCATGACCACAATCATAAAGAAACCCCGCCGTTGCCAGGGTTCAGAAGAGTTTGCCCGGCAAAAACCATTTTGTTCGATTATCCTACTACATTATTATCATGCACGTCTTCGGCTTGATGAAGGGAGCGCTTCGTACCATCTTGGGACGACCACCGTCATCCACGGCGACTTGGCGAACACCACGAGGCATGAAGAAGTTGCCGTGACCGTAAGGGAGCGGTTGAGGCGATCGGCCGGGTCTGCCCCTCCCTGACGGTCGGGGCTCGGATTTCTGCCATTTCATAGGAGCCGCCCATGCCGGCCTCAGGGGCGGCGCCACGAAGCATGAAAATTATTCCCCTCCACCGGAGGGGTGCAGGGGATGTCTCTGTCGCGAGCCGGACGGAACCTTCCAACAGGAAACCTCCGCAGCCCAAGGGCTGCCCCCCTGAAGGGGGGATTTTCAGAGGAGTTGCCCATGCCGCCACGGCGGCGCCATTGAGCATGAAAATGCGGTACCGAGCCGCAACCGTGAGGGAGCGGTTGAAGCAATCAGCCGGGCCCACCCCTCCCTGACGATCAGGACTCGGATTTGTGCTATTTTCAGGAGAGTCATCCATGCCGCACGGCGGCACCACCAAGGATGAAAATCATTCCCCTCCACGGGAGGGGCGCAGGGGTGGGTTATCCCGAAGGAGGGGATTTTCATGGGAGTCATGAAAGACAGCAATTTCACTTTCAAAGAGAAACAAACATTGCCGGGCTGGATTTGGCTTCATTCTGGCTTGTTTGTGGCTGCTCTGCAGATGGATTTCAACTTTGACCTGGTCAACCTGGCCATTCCCCTGCTTGCCATTTCGTTCGGAGCCTCGTCTCTTCAACTGGGCTTGCTGGGCGCATTGCAACGGATTCTTTATATTTTTGTTTGCCCAGTTTCGGGTCGTCTCTCCGACCGGTGGGGTCGCAAGGGACTTGCCCTTTCGGGAACAATGCTGTTTGCCGGGGTTTGTCTTAGGCTGGCTTGGGCCAGCGGCATGCAGTCGATTTTCTGGGCCGTTCCAGGCATTGGCTTAACCCTCGGGCTGTTCTGGCCCGCTCTGCAGGGTTGGCTGAGCGACCAGGGGGAGAATCGTGTCTTAAGTCATTCCACCAGTCTGTTTAATCTGTTTTGGAGCACCGGTTCGATGCTGGGCATGATCTTGGCCGGAGTACTGATAAGCTTCTCCGGCAAGCTTCCTTTTTATGTGGCTGCCGGAGTGGCTGCGACCATTGGCCTGATCCTGACCAGAACCTCACACAAAGGGCGCATTGTTCCGGTCCGCCTCACTACTGAAAGCTCAGCTCAAATGGTAACAGAATCCGATTGGGATCATGCTCAGCGCCGCGCTGCCCTGGTTTCCATTTTCCTTGCCTTCCTGGTCATAGGAGGAGTGAATACTCAATTTCCCAAACTGGCAACGCAGCTCGGCTACAATACGATGCTGATTGGCCTGACCATGGGATTCCTGCCGCTGGCTCGAACCCTGGGATTTGGCTTATCAGGAAGGTGGAAGGTTCAAGAGAACATCTCCAAGCCGTTGGGTTTTATCAAGCTGGTGCTGGGGGTTGCCCTGGTGGTCTTTTTCCTGGCCGACTCGTCTCCTGTGTTTATGATAGGCTTTGCCCTTCTCGGGCTGGTGGCTGCAGGGACCTTCTCTTTCAGCCAGTATCTATGCCTCAAGAATCCTCTGCGGGCCGGACAACGCATTGGTCTCCACGAGTCCTCCATGCTGGGAGGCATCGTGATTGGATCCCTTCTCTTCGGACTCCTGGCTCAGCACTTTGAGATCCGCTTCACTTTTGGATTCGGCATCCTTCTCAGTGCGCTGGCCCTGACCGCGCAGCCAGCCTTGTTTTACGGCTATGCCCGAAAGGCGGTGATATGACAATGGCTGGTTATCCTCCCGGACCTAAGAGCAGACTCCCGGGAAGGATTTTCCTGGCTATTCGACGTGACCCGCTGGCCTTCCTCACCCAGCTCGCCCGTGACTATGGTGACATCGTTTATTTCAAGGTCGGCCCGCAACGTATTTTTCTGCTCAATCACCCCGATACAATCAAAGAAGTTTTGGTGAGTCACTCGCAGAAGTTCGTCAAAGGGCGCGGGCTCCAAATGGCCAAGCTCCTGCTGGGTGAAGGATTGCTGACGAGTGAAGGAAACTTC
>QHZP01000151.1 GCA_003224715.1 Acidobacteriota bacterium
ACTTATCACAGCGGCAGCCGGCCCAAGCAGCGCTTCAGCCGGGCCTTGGTCATCTCGCAGGTGGCGCTTTCGCTGTGTTTGCTGATTGGAGCAGGCTTGCTGATTCGCAGTGTAGAGAACCTGAGAGGCCAGGACATTGGAGTGACCCGCGATAATGTCTTGATGCTCGACGTATTCGCGGATGAGATGGCAACCAAAAGCAGTCGCTACCCTGATCTGCAAGGGCAATTACTGGAACGATTGAAGTCAGTTCCGGGTGTGCGGTCGGTCAGTTTCTCCGCTTACAGGCTGTTTAGCGGCTCAATGTCCACCGCGCCGGTGCGCGTTCCCAGCTCCCACATCAATCCCGAAAAAAACGTTGAGGTGAGAGAAAACTGGGTCTCGTCCGAATACTTCCGGACCTTGGGAATAAAACTGCTGTTGGGGCGGACTTTCACGGTTGAGGATACCTGGGTAGAACCCAAAGTGGTAGTGATTAACGAAAGCATGGCTCGGCACTACTTCGGGCAGGAAGATCCCATCGGGAAGACTATCTACTTCCCGAAGGTAGACGCGCAAGGCCGCTACATCCCCTTCGGATCGCAGTTGGACAAAAGTCTAGGAGTGGAGGTGGTGGGTTTGGTCCAGGATGCGAAATACGATGACCTGCGAGAGGCTACCCCCAGCATGGCCTATTTACCTATTTCCCCGGTTGAAGGCCTTCCTTCCTCTATCGAGATTCGGACGGCGGGTCAACCGACCGGAGTCGTCCCACAAATTCGTCAGATTCTGACTCAGGTCAATCCGAACATCATCTTGCGCAGCATCAAGACGCTGGAAGACCAGATCGATGACACGTTGGTGCAGGAACGACTCTTTACCAAAGTGCTCGGCTTTTTCGGCCTCTTGGCGCTGGGGTTAGCTTGCGTCGGCCTGTACGGCATCATGTCTTACGCCGTGGTCCGGAGAACTAATGAAATTGGCATTCGGATGGCGCTGGGCGCCCAACAGACGGATGTGCTCTGGATGGTGTTGCGGGAAACCGTGCTCTTGGTGCTGGTTGGCGTTGGGATTGGTGTTCCCGTTGCTCTGGCAGCCGCACGGCTGGTTTCGAGTCTGCTTTTCGGATTGACACCCAGCGACCCGATGACGATTTTTCTTGCAGTGTTGGTGATGGCAGCCGCTGGGGTGTTGGCGGGCTACCTGCCAGCCAGAAAAGCGTCTCGCGTCGATCCAATTGTGGCGGTGCGCTGGGAATAGGTTATAGGCGCCAGGTTTCAGGTGCCAGGGACAGAAGGAAGTGAAGAGTGAGTGACGCGTAAAGAGATCCCTCAATCGCCCAATCGGAAATCGGCAATCGAACTAACCACGAACCCTAACTAGCCGTGGAGTGATAATCATGGCTGTGCTTGCCTTGGGGTTGGGAATCGGGGCCAACACTTCCATCTTCAGTGTTGTCAATTTTCTGCTGCTGCGTTCGCTCCCATATAAAGATCCAGGGGAGCTTGTAAGGGTTTGGGCTACCTATCCCTCTAAAGGTGTGACCCAGGACGTTACTTCTTACGCCGACTTCATGGATTGGAAAACTCAAAACAGCGCGTTCCAGCAGATGGCAGCTTTTACCCATCAATACTTTAACCTCAAGGGAGGGAACTTGCCCGAGAGGATTCTGGGGCTGCGTGTTTCTGCCGACCTCTTCCCATTGTTAGGTGCCAGAATGGTCCAGGGACGAACGTTCCTGCCTGAAGAACAGGAACCCGGCAAAGATCATGTCGTCCTGGTGGGCCACGGCTTGTGGCGGCGTCGCTTTGGAAGGGATCCCAGTCTCTTGGGCCAGACACTGAGGCTTAACGATGAGAGCTACACGGTCATCGGGATTTTGCCTTCTGACTTTGAATTTCCCCCTTTCGAGGCCTCCCAGTTTGTACGTGCCCTTAGTGCCGGACCCAAATCGAGGTCACGGCTATCTTGATGCGGTTGCTAGACTCAAGTCGGACATCAAGCTTAGCGAGGCTCAGGCGGAGATGGACCTCATCGCCCGCCGTCTTGAGCAACAGTTCCCCAAAACGAGTAAAGGTCGGGGGATAAATCTCGTGCCTTTACAGGACTCCGTTGTCGGAAAGTTTCGCCCTGCTCTACTCACCCTCACTGGCGCAGTAGGCTTCGTGTTGCTGATTGCTTGCGCCAACGTAGCCAATCTGCTGCTGGCACGAACAGCCGTTCGGCAAAAGGAGCTGGCGGTTCGGACCACTCTTGGAGCCAGCCGGTGGCGCCTGATCCGTCAGCTGCTTAGCGAGAGCGTGCTCCTAGCCCTTCTGGGTGGCTCCGTGGGCGTGCTGCTGGCTGTGTGGGGAATTGATCTTCTGGTAGCTCTGCTCCATAAAATCCTTCCGATGCCCCGTCTAGAAGCGGTCAGTATTGATGCCCGAGTGCTTGGCTTTACGTTGCTGATCTCGCTGTTGACAGGTTTATCCTTCGGGTTGGCTCCGGCCTTGGGGGCCTCGAAGCCAGACTTGAACGAGTCGCTCAAGGAGGGAAGCCGCAGTTTGGCGGGGAGTTTGCGTCACACCCGCATCCGCAGCCTGTTGGTAGTTTCGGAGATCGCTCTTGCCTTGGTCCTTCTAATTGGCTGTGGTCTGATGCTCAAGAGTTTTCTGCTCCTCCGGCGGGTCGATCCCGGTTTGCACCCGGAAAACATATTGACGCTGGAGTTTTCCCTCTTTGAGTCCAAGTACTCCCAGACTCGCACACGGGCAGCCTTCTTTCAACAAGTCCTTGAACGCCTTGAGGCCCTTCCTGGGTTGCAGTCTGCTGCAGTCGTGGCAGATATTCCATTGAGCGGATATGTTGACTCTCTTGGCTTCCGAATTGAAGGGCGTGTTGATCTGGCTCCAGGCGAGTGGCTCAGTGCCGGCTTCAATGTCGTCAGCCCCAATTACTTCCACACGATGAGCATTCCCCTGTTGAGGGGCCGTGACTTCAACGAGCGAGATGCTGAAAACGCGCTTCCCGTTATCATTATCAATCAAACGATGGCTCGCCGCTTCTGGCCTAACGAAGATCCCATCGACAGGCGGATTACGATGGACGGCGATCGCTGGTATTCGATCATTGGAGCCGTGGGTGACGTGAGACACCTGGGATTGGACACGCCACCAAGACCGGAAGCCTATATCTGCTATCTCCAAGATCCGGTACTCTGGCCCTACCTGAGCCTGGTAGTCCGCACTGAATCGGATGCACTGAAACTGGCTCCCGCGGTTCAAGGGGTCGTGTGGGCCGTGGATAAGGATCAACCCATCGCCAATGTCACAACCATGGAGCAAATTCTGTCAACGTCGGTGGCTCAGCCGCGCGTTTACCTGTTACTACTAGGTGTTTTCTCCTCGATTGCATTGACTCTGGCAGCCGTGGGAATCTATGGTGTCATGTCTTATTCTGTGACTCAGCGGACTCATGAGCTCGGCATTCGTCTGGCCCTTGGTGCTCATTTTGGAGACATCATCAAGCTGGTAGTGGGTCAAGGAATCAAGTTGGCTCTGATCGGTGTAGGAATCGGCATAGCTTCAGCTTTCGCTTTGACTCGGCTCCTCTCCAGCTTCCTTTACGGGGTGAAAGCTACCGATCCTGCCACGTTTGTGGGCGTTTCACTGCTGCTAACGGCAGTGGCGCTGCTGGCTTGCTACATACCCGCTCGCAAAGCCGCAAAGGTGGATCCACTGGTGGCACTGAGATATGAGTAGGTTTGAGGTGCCAGGTTTCAGGTGCCAGGGGCTGAAGGAAGTGACGAGTGGGGGACGCGTAAAGAGGTTCCTCAATCGGCGATCGCCAATCGGAAATCGGCAATCGAACTAATCACGAACACTAATCACGAACCACTATGCTCAATGATCTTCGTTACGGCATTCGAACGCTACTGAAAAATCCAAGCTTCACGGCGGTGGCAGTGACCACGCTGGCTTTGGGCATCGGCGCCAACACGGCGATCTTTAGCCTGATCGATGCCGTCATGCTCAAGAAGCTGCCGGTAAAGGATCCGGAGCAGTTGGTGGTCCTCCGTTGGGTCGCGCGCCATGGGCCCAGTGGAGGTGCCAGCGGTTGGGCGGGATGCCCTAATCCCGAGGGACTCATTCACACTTGCTCCTTCCCTTATCCCGCCTTCGAGCAAATGCGCGCGGAGAACCGGGTGCTTTCGGGGCTCTTCGCAATCGCCGGTCCGGGTCAGCTCAATGTTAGCGTTAGCGGACAGGCGAGCCTGGCTAGCGGTCTATGTGTATCGGGGGACTTCTTCTCGACTTTGGGTGTCGCCCCATGGCTGGGGCGAGCGATCGGCAAAGAAGATGATCAGGTTGCCGCCCCGCCGGTGGCAGTGATTAGCTATGGCTATTGGGAGCGACAGTTCCGGAGTGATCCGTCGATCGT
Organism: Acidobacteriota bacterium; assembly: GCA_003224715.1. GTDB lineage: Bacteria > Acidobacteriota > Terriglobia > Versatilivoradales > Versatilivoraceae > QHZQ01. The sequence continues at coordinate 4,402 of QHZP01000151.1, forward strand.
AGGGAAATCGTTGGTCCTGAACCGCTTCCCTTTTACGGTGATCGGTATAAGTCCACCCACCTTCTATGGACTGCAGCCGGGACAGAAACCCGACATCTGGCTACCCCTATCGACTCAGCCCCAACTGTTCGCTCACCAGTGGGGTGCCTCATTTGAGGGTGACTCCTGGTGGCTGTGGATCATTGGCCGCCTCAGACAGGGCGTCACCGAGCAGCAGGCGCGGGCCGACCTGGACGTGATCTTCCGTCAATCCCTGACAGCAGCTCCAAAGCCAGCCTTTGAGCCAGATGATGATCCCCGGCTTGAGCTGACGAGCATCAGCACAGGTCTCTTTTTCCTGCGAAAGATGTTCTTTCAGCCCCTTCTCGTCTTAATGGCGGCCGTGGGAGTGGTTCTCTTGATCGCTTGCGGAAACGTGGCTAATTTGCTGCTCGCTCGTGCAGCCGCGCGGCAGAAGGAGATTGCCTTGAAGTTGGCTCTGGGCGCAGGACGTGCCCGGTTGCTGCGACAACTCCTTACCGAAAGCCTGCTGCTCGCCGCGGCTGGTGGAAGCGCCGGGGTACTGCTCGCGTATTGGGCGGCGGATATAGCCACAGGTTGGATGATCCCGAGCCATCTCGACGTTCAGCCCAACCTTCGCGTGCTGGGCTTCACAGCAGCCGCGTCCTTGCTCACCGGGGTCCTGTTCGGACTGGCACCGGCGTTGCGAGCCACACGGGTTGATCTGGCCCCGGCCTTAAAAGTGAACCCGAGTACGCTTTCGACCAAGTTCCAGCAGCGGGGCAGGTCGCGGCTCGAGCTGGGAGGGATATTGGTGGCCTCCCAGGTTGCGATGACTCTAATTCTGTTGATCGGCGCCACTCTGCTGGTTCGGACACTCAGGAATCTGAGTAACCTGGACGTGGGATTCAATCCTCGCCGCATTCTGCTTTTCAGTGTTGACCCGACACTCAATGGCTACCAGGCCAACCGGATAGCGCCTCTCTACAGTGAGCTGTTGGCCAAACTCAAGGTGCTGCCGGGTGTGCTCACAGCCAGTTTCTCCATGGACTCGCTCATCAGTGGAGGCCTGGAGAGCGGCGATATTTTTCTGGAAGGGACGCCGAAGTCTGGAATAGTCAACAGGCTCAGGGTTGGGCCACATTTTTTCGAGACGATGGGGATTCCCTTAGTTCTGGGCCGCACCTTTGGCTCCGGAGACAACTCGCAAGCCGGCCCTAAGGTGGCCCTGGTCAACCAGACGCTGGCTCGCCGTTACTTCTCCGGTCAAAATCCTATCGGACGGCGATTGGGCCGGGAGAACACTCTCGACACGGAAATCGTGGGTGTGGTAGCCGACGCCAAGTACGATGAGCTACGAAGGGAAATCTCGCCCACGGTTTACCTCCCTTATCTTCAAGTCATGGGCGATGGCAGTGCCGTATGCTTCGAGCTGAGGACCGCCGGGAATCCGGCCAGCTTGATTCCTGCCGTCCGCCGTACGGTCGAGGAGGTTGACGTCAACCTGCCGCTCTTTGGGGTCACGACTCAAACGGAACAGATCGACCAGTCCTTGTTTCAGGAACGGTGGATCGCGCGCCTTTCGGCCTGCTTCGGCCTGCTGGCGCTGGTGTTAGCCTGGGTCGGTCTGTACGGGGTCATGTCTTATGCCGTGGCCCGCAGAACCAGCGAGATCGGCATCCGCATGGCGTTAGGGGCGCAGCCACAGGATGTTCTCAGATTAGTTGTTAGGCAAGGGATGGCCGTGACTCTTGTGGGTATCGTCATCGGCCTGGGCGGCGCTATGGTCGCGACGCGCCTGCTGGCCAGCTTTCTTTTTGGAGTGAGAGCAACTGACCCGATGACTTTCCTTGGGGCAGCGCTGTTAATGGCGGCGGTCGCGTTCCTGGCCAGCTACATCCCGGCCCGCCGGGCGACCAAGGTGGATCCCATGGTGGCGCTACGATACGAATAGTTGCCAGGTTTCAGGTGCCAGGGGCTGAAGGAAGTGACGAGTGCAGGACGCTTGCGGCATCCTGCGATTCGATCAAAGCCAGGAATTGGCAACAATGCTAACTCCCAAGTTCCAAAGCATAACGAAGAGCTGCATCCAATTCCCTCACTTTGTGGGTGGGGAGGGAACCGGCCAAATGAGTCAGTTTCTTCTTGAACATCAGCATCAGGAAGTCACAGCGAATCGCACAAATATGTGGCAACCCGGTGTTAGCGTCAAGGACAACCTCGCTTCGAAGACCCAGGATCTCCGTATACACAGGTGCACAAATCACTGTAGCCACATCTTGGTTCGAGGCGATGAAGTTGCGCGACACAATGACATAAAACCCGGGTTTGTGCCCGCGCTCCGGAATTTTTTGGCTGGTGCGGTAGATTTCGCCACGCTTCACAGTTTGGCCTGCTCCTTGACCAAGGCTACTGACTCGTGGTGCAGCCGTTTCCGATGCTTGCGAAAAAGACGGCGCTCCCGTTCTTCTTCGGCAAGCCGCTCCAAGCGGTCGATAAACTCCTGGACGGCCTGCCGTATCAGTTCAGACCGGCTTGTGTACGGCCCCTGCTCGTTGGCCATCAGTTGATTAATGCGTTTGAGAGTGTTTTCATCAATAGTGATTGCAATAGTTTTCATATTGAGAAGTATAGTGTAAAAAGACGGTTCACACAATCGTCAAGAATCTGCGATCCTCGGAAAGATGGAGATTTAGTGATGGAAACTTTATGGCAAGAGCTGCGTTTCGGTCTTCGCATGTTGCGTAATAGCCCCGCCTTCGCCTTGGTGGCTATCTTTTCCCTGGCTCTTGGCATCGGCGCCAACACCGCCATCTTTAGTCTGATCGACCAGGTCATCTTGCGGTCGCTCCCCGTGAGGAGCCCTGAGCAACTGGTGTTGCTAGGTAGCCAGGGACCTTACTGGGGCTTGAACCTCGGACCCAATACGTTCTCCTACCCGATGTATCGCGACATCCGGGATCACAACGAAGTCTTCAGTGGTGTTGCAGCGCGCTATGCGATCGACATTAACTTCAGTTATCGCGGGCAGAACGAACGTGGCCACGGCGAACTTGTCTCCGGCAACTATTTTGAAGTCCTCGGGGTGCAACCCGTGCTGGGGAGAACCTTCACGCAGGAAGATGATGCCATGCCCGGCGCTCACCCACTCGTCGTCTTATCGTTCGACTATTGGCGGCGCAGCTTTGGAGCCGATCCCGCCATATTGAGTCAGACTTTGACCATTAACAATCACCCGATGACGGTCATCGGTGTGGCGGCGCGCGGCTTTCACGGCTACGAGGTCGGACAGCCCGTGGACATGTTTGTCCCCATGATGATGAAAGCGCAAATGACGCCGACCTGGAACGGGTTGGAGAATCGGAAGGCGTGGTGGCTCAATGTGATCGCTCGCCTAAAACCCGGGGTGACGCGCGCCCAGGCGGAGGCTGCCGTCAATGTCCTTCATCGCCAGATGCTACAGATGGAAATCAAGGATATCGAGGGGCAGTCGGAACAGTTTCGTACACAGTTTGTGGACCAACATCTGCGGCTCCTGTCCGGCGAAAAGGGCCAGTCAACGCTGCGCGAGCAGTTCTCGGAGCCGCTGTTCGTGTTGATGGGTATGGTTGCGTTGGTTCTGCTCATCGCCTGCGCTAATCTGGCGGGGCTTCTCGTAGCGCGAGGAGCGGCACGGCAAAAAGAGATTGCGGTCCGGTTCTCGCTGGGAGCCAGCCGTGGACGCGTCATCCGGCAACTCCTGGCTGAGGGCTTGCTTCTGGCGGTCTCCGGCGGGGCGTTGGGCTTGCTGGTTGCGAACTGGACCGGCAGCGCCCTTTTGAACACCTTGCCACTGGAGGGTGTGACACGGCAATTCACAGCTGAACCGGACTGGCGAATCCTCTCCTTCACAGCCGTCCTGTCCCTGCTCACCGGGGTGCTTTTTAGCGTTGTGCCGGCGTTGCAAGCACACTTTCTGGAACCGGTCACCAGGTTCGGTTTCGCAAGGCGCTCATAGTCGGGCAGGTCGCGCTGTCCCTGGTGCTGCTGGTCGGCAGCGGCCTGTTTGCCCACAGCCTTTATAACCTTCAGAATCTCGATCCAGGCCTGAAGACCGACCATTTGATAAGCTTCACCATCGATCCTTCCCTCAGCGGGTACAGCCAGGTCCGCATTCGGTCGCTATTCCAAAACTTGCAGGAGAAACTGTCCATCCTGCCGGGCGTCCGTGCGGTCTCTCTGGCGAAGTGGCCCGCCCTGACAGGAAGCGAGCCCCGCATGACCATCAAAGTGGAAGGCTACCGTCCGCAAGAGGGCGAAGCGATGAGCCCTGTGTTGAACTTCGTGGGCCAGAGATATTTCTCCACCATGGGAATCCCGCTGATCGCCGGCCGCGAATTTACGGCGCGAGATGGGACAAGCTCGCCGAAGGTGGTAATCATCAACGAAAAGATGTCGCGCCACTTTTTCGGCGGCGAAACCCCGGTGGGCCGCTACATTGGACATGCCGGGGTGCGGGATCCGATCGACATCGAGATTGTCGGAGTGGTGAAGGATAGCAAGACAATTACGGTGAGGGATGAGGTCGCCCAGTGTATGTATTTTCCGTACTGGCAGGACGAAGGGCTGGACATCATGACCTTTTACGCCCGCACGACCCAGCGCCCGGAAGAGGTGGGGCCTACCCTGCTGCGGGTGGTGCGGGAGTTGGACCCAAGCCCGCCAGTCTTCGCGCTGAAATCTGTGCAACTGCAGATCAGCGAGTCTTTGTTTATCGACAGGATGGTCGTCATGCTGTCGCTGTCTTTTGGACTGCTTGCGACCTTGCTGGCTGCGATCGGTTTGTATGGCGTTACGGTCTACAGCGTCGTGCGCAGAACGCGCGAGATCGGCATTCGAGTGGCGCTGGGGGCAACCGGCAGCGATGTGCTGCGGCTGGTGATGCGCGAAGTGGCTCTCATGACAGGTCTCGGAGTGGCCATCGGACTGCCCGCAGCTCTTGCATTAAACCAGGTGGCCCGGTCCTGGCTCTTCGGACTGACTCCGTATGATCCGCTCACTCTAACGATCGCACCCGCTCTGCTGATCTTTGTGACACTTCTGTCCGGCGTCGTGCCCGCTCGTCGGGCAACCAAAGTCGACCCGATGGTAGCGCTGCGATATGAATGAAAGCCGGGGTTCGGGATTCGGAAAGCCGGGGTTCGGGATTCGGGGCTCGGGACTCGTCCACGAAGCACGAAGCCCAAATCACGAATCCCGAGGTTAGTGGCGAGAAGAATAAAATGAACGCTGAGGCCAAGGCAAAGAGTTAAGACGACGGACTGAGAGCCCAAATCGCCAGCGAGGGTAATCGTGGCTGTCCCTCGCTGGCGCTTCGGGCTCTCAGTCGTTTACTCAGTTGACACTTCTACAAGTAGTCGGTCAAAAACTCAGCCGGAGCCCCAGTTGGATCACTCTGGCGGTCCCGTTTAGATAACCTTCAACATAGCCGGGCCAGTTATCGCCCGGCACGAGGCTCACCCATTGTCCCTGGTTCACATTATTCGTCAGGTTGTAAAATTCTCCCCGGAACTGCAATTTAATCCGCTCACTAATTGCAAAATTCTTGTTCACGCCTCCGTCCAGCGTCCAGTAGCCCGGACCTCGCAGGTAATCGAACGCGGAGGACAGCGTCCGGATGTGGTTAAAATCCGGCTGGATATCAAAGTTGGTATCGAACGGCGCGAGACTGAACCAGCCCCCGTCCCAGGTTCGCTGGCTCTTTGGCAAGACGGCGTCATACATCGTCTTTCCGGGGAGCAAAACACCGTCTCCAATGTAAGCGGGAATGCCGCGCTGGGCCTTGAAAATCGAGCTTAGCTGCCATCCGCCAAGGATGTGATTGACCACCGGATGCCAAGATGTACCCCAGTGTCGGCCCCGTCCGAAGGGAAGTTCGTAAACACCACTGAGTGTAAATACGTGGCCGGGGTCAGTGTATTCGATGACGTGTTCCGGCCTTGTATCGGTAGGATTCAGGTAGCTGTTGGCCTTCATGTTCTTGGACCATGTGTAGTTGGCCAGGAAGGTAAAACCACCTCGCATGCGCCGCTCAACACGTGTTTGCCAGGAATGGAACCAGGACATCCCCCCTGTTTTTATCGCTAAAATGCTTTGATACTGCGGGTAGGGCACCAACAGAGACATGCGTGGGATTTCCGCCCCATCCAGATCTGTTCCAGGCAACAGGCCGGCGAAGGGGTTGGCCACCGGCTGGAGAAGAAAGTCCAGGTTGGCTTGATCACGGGTGGGCAAAGTCGATAAATATTGCCGGGGTACGGTGTTGAGGTCGGTCCCCAACGTTCCCAAATCCACAGGTAGCCCCACGCTCTTGCTTCCCACATAGGCGGTATCCAGGAGAAACCCACCGGGCAACTCGCGCTGGAACCCGAAGGACCATTGCATAGTGTACGGATTTCGTGCGTTTTCGTAGCCCACATAGCTCAGGGAATTGCCCGCATCCAGATTGACACCTAGAGAGCTTCCTACCGGCTGCAACAAGCTGCCGCCGGGAAACGGGTTGGACAGCGCGGCTATGAAATTCTGACCAAAATCGTTGGTTGGAATCACCGGGGTAGTCCGTGTGAAACCCGGCTGGCTCAAGTAATTGTTGCGGCCCACGCCAAGCTGGTCGAAGTAGAGGCCAAAGCCACCACGCAACACTGTTTTGTCACCGAGCCGATAGGCCAGACCAAAACGCGGCATGATGTTGTGTGGATCTCGTTTCCACGCGCCGCGGTTGCTGGAAGTTGCATACTGGTAGCCGCCGCGCACCATGAACTGATCGACGGGAAGTTCCGGTATCGGATTTAGTGCGTAAGCAGCCCGGGCGGCCGCTTCGATATCGAGTGGTGTCGTTCTGTCGAAGCCAATCACCACCTTGTTGTCGCGCTCGGTCATCGGAATGTCCAACTCATAACGCACCCCGAGGTTCAGCGT
>QHZP01000152.1 GCA_003224715.1 Acidobacteriota bacterium
CCACCAGAGCCGTCTTGTTGACGGGATTATACGCTACGGCGATGGGATGTGTTCCAACCGCAACAGGTTGGGGCAGTATGCTGGTATTGTTGTTCAAGTCGACTAGTGAAATGTTGTTTCCATTTAAATTCGCGACGATGGCCACGTTATGCTGGGTGTCAATGGCCACGGCCCTGGGACTGTTGCCGACTGCAACGGTAGCCAGAACGGCCGCACCAGCCAGATCGACGATTGAAACATTGTTGCTTCCAAAATTAGTCACGACAGCTCGGTTGGTGGTTGGATTAATAGCCACACTCGTCGGTCCGGTGCCCACAGTGACCGTTTTCTTAATCGTGTTGCTAGCTAGATCCACAATCGAAACCGAATTACTGTTTCGGTTCACCACCACCAGAGTGTTTGTCTGGAGGTTAATGTCGGAAGCAAAGGGCCCGCTTCCAACCGGAAACAGAATGGTTTGCCCGAAGACCTGCCATGAGCCAATGGAAATCAGACCCAAAAGAAATGAAATTATCCTTTTCATGCTTCTGCCTCTTGTCGTGCCCCTAGTGCGTGCATCAGATTTACATTTACCATTCCCAGCTTGATCAGTACCCGATCACCGGGCCTCCCCGACCGCTTGTCGATGCGGGGGTGTCTTCTCCTCGTGGGAGAGGAAGACTTAAATAACTCTCCACCCGCCTTTGGGCAGAGGGAGCCGGGGAGTAAGGGGAACCTTGCCCAATTGGCAAGCTATTTCAGAGACACAGCCTTAGATTCTTGAGAATTGTTTTAAAACGTTCTTCCGACAGAAAATTTGATGTCATGATCCCGTTCTCGATAAATAAACGGAATGCCTCCTTCGGGCCGCGGGATCAAGGTTTCAAGCCGCCATGGATTGTAGGCAAAGATCAAACGGAATGGGGCATTGATGACCGGCATGATCACTTGAATTTCAACGCCAGTGCTGGACCTGAACTTGCTGGTTCCGGGGATGACCTGGATTTCCTCGCCCGGCTTGATGGGACGGAAGGTGCCGTTTTCAAGGGTGTAAAGATTAGTCACCGCACCCGATGCTATGTTGAGCTGATTGTGATTCAAAACCCAGGAGCGCCCGATGTCGAGGAACGGAGCGAGTGTGACCGGGCCAACGATAGGAATGCGGTATTCAAGATTGTAGATCGCCTGAGTATCCCCACCCACGGGTGTAATGTAGGACGCAAATCTCGGGACGCTGTCCACGATGACTCCTCCGGTCACCGGGTCAATGACGGGTCTGCCCGTGGGGTCCAACCTGGTCACTTGCGTAAAAGTTTTCGTGGTATACATGGTCAGAGGGCTGACTAACCGAAAGTCAAAACCACGGACTGAGTATTCGCCCCCGCTGAAGAATCGGTCAAAGATAGGGGCCTGCAGGCCGCCGAATCCTGTCAGATAGGCAAACTGAAGGTGCATTCCAATGGTATTTCGCCGCTTGTTAACCGGTTTGTACCAGGTGGCATCGAGCAGAGGCCTGATGTACTTGACGTTTCCTCCCAAAGGTCCACCCGTGAATTCCACGGCTGCCTGAAAGCTCTTTCCCGAGGTCGGAGAATAAGGATTGTTGACGGTATTGTAGGTCAGAGAAGGCGTGATCTTGCTGGTCAGAAGACCCGAATAACTGCCGAACCCGGTAAAGGTGTCGGTAAACTGGAAGGCGCTGAAGAAAGCCTGATTTGCCGAAGAAGCAAAGTCCGTGGAAGATCTGGCGAGAGAGTAATTCAGTCCAAAACGTGTAAACGGCCGGATCGGATAGCTGCCAAACAAGGTGAACCCAGTGCTTTTCTGGCCAAATAGCTCGTTTCCAAGAGGCGTGGTTCCATAGTAACTCCCAAGCGGATTGAAATAATCGCCTTCACGATAACTGTATTTCGTGTGAAACACGCTGAAACCCGTTGTGAGGGGACGATCCCTGAAATAAGGTTCTGTGAAACTAAAGATATAGGCGGACATCCGACTGCCTCCTTGAAGAGAGACCGACAGAGTTTCGCCAAAGCCCATGAAATTGTTGGTCGAATAGTTCAGCCCCAGGAAACTGCCGGCATACCCGCTGACCCCGCCAGTGAAACCGATGGAATTCTTTCCCTTTTCCTTAACCTTTAAGTTCACATCCACCCACGGGTCTTTCGGATCGGGTTTGATATCGGCGTCCTCTTGTTTGAGCACATCGAAGAAGCCCAATTGGTTGAGGCGCAGCAAGCTGATATCGAATAGCGCGGTACTAAAAATCTCCCCCTCATTCACCAGCATCTCGCGACGAATCACCTTGTCGCGAGTGGTGGTATTGCCTACAAACTCCAACCGTCTCAACTTAAACTGGCGGCCCTCGTCAAAATCGAAAACGATGTTGACCAATTTCGTTTCGTCGTCAATGTCTTGTCGCGGAATCGGCGTCCAGTTGATGTAACCGCGGGCGCCATATATTTTCTTCAGGTTTTCAAATCCCTTTCGGATCAACTCTCCATTAAATATTTCCCCTTGCTGCATGCCAAAGACCCGCATCAGTTGTTCTTTACTGAACTGGGTATTGCCCGTGAAATTGACCTCTCCAACTCGATACTGGTTGCCTTCTTCCAGGTTGACATCAATGAAAACTCGTTTGCCTTTCCAGGGCTTGAACGGAATTGGGAAAAAGGAAATGCCTCCAACATCTCTGACGTCAACTTTGGGGTCTTCGATAAGCAGCTTGATATAGCCCTTCTCGTTATATTTGGCACGAACCCCTAGTTCCAGGGAAGCCTCCAGTTTTTGCCGGTCGAAGGTGGATTTCCCCGTAAAAGTGGAAATAAGCCCTTTCTGTTTAATGTACTTCATGGATTTTCGCAATTCCCTGCCGGAAAACAGAGTGTTCCCATGAAAATTAATCTTAGATACTTTGACTTTGGGGCCTTCGTTGATGATAAAAGTGAGCAGTTTTGAATTTGGGGGGACATCCGTTGTTTCATAATTGACTTCAGCGTATTGATGCCCCTTCTCTGCCAGCAGGTCCGTCAGGACGGTGATCGCGCGTTGGATTTTGTTAGGGTCGAAAGGCGTTTCTATGCCCAAACCTACTTTTTTTTCTTTAAACTTATCCAGCACTTCACTGTTTGTCGCTGATTTCAACCCTGGGTATTTGATGTCCCGGATAAGGGGTTTTTCCTTGACCCAAAAAATGACAATTTTGCCAGTTTTACCTTCTTCGATTTCTATTTTCAGATCGTCGAAGAAACCCTGGGCCCAGAGATTCTTGAAATCTCTACGCAAAACGTTGGGATCCAGCTTGGCGTTTTTCTGAGAGAGAATGTGAAATTTCACCGTGTCCTGTGGAACTCTGCGAGTACCGCGAATCTCAATGTTCTCAATGACATCTTCTTCCTGGGCGATAACCGTGAAAGCACCCGTCAAGGGAATAACAAGAATTAGGCCGACCAGTAAGAGGGGAGCGTATAACTCCTTCTTAAACATTAGGTCCTCCACGCAATCCTGCCCCTGGGCATGGAAAGTGTAAGCCTTCTACAATGGAACCTAATAGATGCAATTTTCGGGAAACTATTTGTATAACAGAGAGGTCTCAATAATAGATTTTTTCAGATTTCGATAGTAAAGACCTTTATCCACTTCGTATACCTCTATTTCAGAGCCGGGTTCGATATCGCCCTGAATCAGCGCCTCGGATAAAGGATCCTCTACATACCGTTGCAGGGCCCTACGCAAGGGTCGCGCACCATAAGATCTGTCTTGGCAGGTTTTTGTGAGTATCCAGCGTTTGGCATCGGGTGTGAGGGAAATCTTGATCTTCTTTGCGATCAAGCTTTGGTTAATCTGGTTGACTAGAAGTTCAATGATTTTCTCTAGATCTCCATCGTTTAAGGAATTGAAAACTATAATTTCGTCCAGTCGGTTGATAAACTCCGGATTGAAGATTTTCTTGACTTCGGCCAGGACCAAATCTTCCATCTTCTGGGCTGCCACTTCTTCACTGGACCCATGAAATCCAAGCTGATGCTTTTTTTCCAAAAACCGCGCCCCTATATTGGAGGTCATGATAATGATCGTGTTTTTGAAATCAACGGTATTTCCCAGGCCATCCGTCAATTGCCCGTCTTCAAAAACCTGGAGAAGAATATTGAACACATCATGATGCGATTTCTCAATTTCATCCAAGAGAATCACCGAATAAGGCGAACGTTTTACTTTTTCGGTAAGTTGACCTCCCTCTTCATATCCCACGTATCCTGGCGGCGAACCGATGAATTTCGAAACCGAATGTTTTTCCATGTACTCCGACATGTCGAAGCGAATCAGGGCCTTTTCGGTTCCGAAAAGAAAATGGGCCAGGGACCTGGCCATTTCGGTTTTTCCAACTCCGGTCGGCCCTAAGAACAGGAAGGATCCGACGGGCCGGTTGGGGTTTTTCAATCCGGCCCGAGATCGTCGAATCGAGCGAGCGAGAGCGCCGATAGCCTTATCCTGGCTGATGACCCGTTTATGCAATTCCTCTTCGATGCGCAGCAACTTGGTCATCTCTTCTTCTTTAATAGACGAAGCAGGAATCCCCGTCCATTTGGAAACGACATTTTCGATGTCTTCTTTGGTCACAACTCCAATGCAGCTATCATCGAGATTAAATTTTTCTTTAACCGACCTTAGATTTTCCAGAGCAATGCGTTCCTCATTGCGATAGATTTCAGCTTTCTCGAATTCATGGTTGGAAATGGCCGATTCCATGTGGGCCACAATGACCTTGATCTTCTTTTGAATTTCAGTCATTTCCTTGGGAAGGCTGTCCTGACGCAACTTGACACGGGCCCCCGCTTCATCTATCAGGTCGATAGCTTTGTCTGGCAAAAATCGGTCTGGAATATAACGGTTGGCCTGGTAGACTGCGGTATCAATGGCTCCCGGATTGTAGGTCACCATATGAAACTTTTCGTAACGATCTTTGATCCCATTCAAGATCTGAATCGCTTCTTTTTCTGAAGGAGGAGGAACCTTCACCGCCTGGAACCTTCGTTCCAGCGAGCGGTCCTTTTCAATGTACTTGCGATATTCTGCGGGAGTCGTTGCTCCAATGCATTGAATTTCACCTCTACTCAGGGCTGGCTTCAGGATATTGGCTGCGTCCAGAGAACCTTCCGCCGATCCGGCTCCTACCAAAGTATGCAGCTCATCGATGAAAACGATCGCATTGGGATTTTCGATGAGCTCTTTCATGATGGTTTTCAAGCGCTCTTCGAACTGCCCGCGGTATTTGGTTCCGGCCACAATGAGAGAGAGGTCCAAAGCCAGAATCCGTTTGTCGGCCAGATAACTGGGGACATCGCCCTCCACAATCTTCTGTGCCAAGCCTTCCACAATGGCAGTTTTTCCCACGCCCGGCTCGCCAATAAGCACGGGATTATTCTTGGTTCGTCGGCACAAGATCTGAGTCAGACGCTCCACTTCGGCATCCCGGCCCACCAAGGGATCCAAGGCATTTTCCGCTGCCAGCTGGGTGAGATCCCGACTGAATTCAGCCAGGAGCGGTGTCTCCTTGGATCTACTGCTGGAGGGCTTCTCCGCTTGCGTCTTACTCAATTCTTCCCGAATGACATTCAGCCTCAATCCTCGATCGTGTAAAATTTCTGCAGCGACACACTTATCTTCACGCAATATTCCTAAAAGCAGATGTTCGGTGCCAATGTGACGATGACGCAACCGTTCCGACTCCTCCGCAGCAAAAGCCAGGATGCGTTTACACTCTGCACTTAAAGGCAGGTCAATCGAGGTGGACACCTTCTCACGAATAAGAGTTCTGCCCTCGATTTCCTTGCGAATGGACTCGATCGACGAATGGGAACGCAAGAAGCGATTAGTCAGACCCTTGTCTTCCCGCATCAATCCTAAAAGGAGATGCTCGGTCTCAATAGAGGGGCTGCCAAATTGACTGGCTTCGTAACGGGCAAAGAAGATGACTCTGCGGGCTTTTTCAGTGTATCGCTCAAACATGGTCTTTGGTGGTTTCTTGCAAAATGCCGTTCTCTAATCTGAATATTCTATTACACCTGCGCGCTATTTTACCATTATGAGTTGCTAATAGGGAAGTGAGATTTTTCTCCTGCTGAATTTTTTGAAAAACGTCGAACACCAGTTCTCCAGTCTGATTATCCAGGCTGCCGGTGGGCTCGTCGGCCAAAACCAATTTGGGCTGATTCACCAGGGCCCTGGCAAGAGCCACGCGTTGCTGCTCTCCTCCCGACAATTCCCCGGGACGATGCTGCAGCCTTTTTCCCAACCCTACCATGTCAAGCAAGTCTATACCCACTCTTTCGTCTAAATGATTTCCTGCAATTAGCCTCGGCATCAGCACGTTTTCCAGAGCCGTAAATTCGGGTAGTAAATTGTGAAACTGAAAAATGAAACCTATTGAGTAACGGCGGAATTTGGCCAGTTCCCCATCCACAAGATCAAAAATGTTGAGGCCCCCGAAATGAACGGTGCCACTCGTCGGCCGGTCCAACGCTCCCAAGATGTGCAACAAAGTACTCTTTCCGGAACCCGATTGTCCCACAATGGCAACTATTTCCCCTGGAGAGATGGTTAAGTTGACACCCCTAAGAATCTCCAAGGGTCCACGGACAGTACTGTAAGACTTAGTAATCTCAGCCGCCCTGATAGCTGGCTGACCCACTTGCTGATGGCCGTTAGTCATTAGTGGCTCGTTGTGCGGAGCCGTCGTAGTTACTCATTCTCCCGCTAAACGCCTTGCTAACAGCGATTTTTCTTCACGGCCCATTTTACGCCTAACTTGGCTATGGACCATAAACTCGGTATTACGCGCCTCGAGCTATTCGTACCTCAAGGCTACCACAGGATCCAGTCTGGCAGCGCTCTTGGAAGGATAAAGAGTCGCCAGAAAACTAATGGCTATGGCGGCAAGTGAAACCATGATGCCATCAAGGGCGGTGGTCTTGA
>QHZP01000780.1:0-1056 GCA_003224715.1 Acidobacteriota bacterium
TTGGCAAGTTTTGTCCCCCAACCATTGCCAACGGAAAGGTCTACCTGGGCACCTTTTCGTATCGGCTGGTTGTTTACAGTACAACACCACTCAGCATCTTCCATCCGGTGGCAGATGCCTATATACGCGGAGGAACGTACGCCTCTCAGAACTTCGGCACGTCTATTTCGCTGTTCGAAAAAAACAGCAATCTTGACTCCTACGACCGCCGAGCCTTTCTGCGCTTCGACTTGAGCAGCATTACTAGCACCAGCATAGCTAGCGCGATACTCAAGCTATACGTCAGCTCTCTGCCAGAGGGGGCGTCACCAATTGCACTCTTTGCGGCCACTTCGGATACCTGGACGGAAACTAGCATCACTTGGAACAATCAGCCTGCTTTCGGTTCACAACTGGGTTCGACGAACCTGTCATCTACTGGATGGGTAAGCTTCAATGTTACCTCGTTCGTCAACTCACAGCTAGCGGGCGACAAAAAGGTTTCGTTCATGTTGTGGGACACCACTCAAGCGATAAAGCTGGTCCAGGTTAATAGCCGGAAGAATAGCCTTAACAAGCCCGTGCTGGAAGTGACCAGGTGACAAATGATCCGGGCTTGACAGCGGAATGTCGCTTCCATTGATTATCTGCGGTTGAAATTCATATTTTCTTGAAATATGTATTTGCTTCGCCAAGCAGGATGAGGCAAGCGCGATCAAACGAGTCCCAGTCAGTCAAAGGAGAATGTTTGAGGACCGGCGGCGAAAAAAAAGAGTGGAAGTGAAGATTCCGATCAGGGTTAAAGGCGCGGATATTTGGGGGAATCGTTTTGAGGAAATTACCAGATCGGTCAATGTAAGCTCGGATGGAGCTTGCTTCGTGCTTAAAAGCAACATCAAGCCGGGCTCAATATTAGAAGTTTCCCTGCCACTCCCCAAACACATGCAAAGGAGTGTGGTTCCCAAGGCGGTCTATAAAACAGTTGGATTCGTCACTCGAGTAGAATTTGCTAAAAAATCACAAACACTCAGAGTGGCTGTCAAATTTAGACCTGTCAGAAGCAAACGATACCGAGCT
>QHZP01000780.1:1097-2861 GCA_003224715.1 Acidobacteriota bacterium
TGGATGTGGTCTTCTTCTTCGGAGCTAATGTCTTCTAAATAAGGAGCCCCTGCGCTCTATCTTGACCTCTTGGCGGTTCTTGCGTCGCTCATAAATCATCCCTTGCTCAATGAGCACATTGATGACATGGTTGTATTTCTCGTCCAGGATACGAGCAATATCGCCTATCGATTGGCGGTGATTGGCAAAAAGATTAGAAATCGTCACTTTCCGCTTCATGGCTGGATCCAATAGGGTAGTATTGGACGGATTTATAAATATTTTGTTTGTAACCTGGAAACCATCTCTTTCCAGAGCCGGAGCCCTTGGCATACGAACCCCCTGAGAGAGACCCTCTCTTTTTCACTACTATTCTTTGCTGATCGAGTAAACTCACCAGCCCGAGCCGTTCGAGGAACACTCGCCAGCGGTCCGTACTGCCAGCCGCATCGTATGAGTCTGACTAACTCGACAATTGTTCCCGCATGAGATCTCGAGAAGAATTCCCTTCAAAAGGTAGGGAGAGAAGCCCTCAGGCAAACTGTAGAGCCACTTTTGGTGAAGGTTTACGTTGTGTGAGGGAGATCCTCTTTCTTATCGGGAAAGCAAAAACGCCCTGATCCTATTCCGGCACGGAGCGAAAAGTCAAGCAAAAAAATGCCAATGTCAAAAGTAAATAATAGCGGGATTGGTACCTTTATTTTCATGGCTACGCCCCAGGCAGGGAGAATCTCGTTAGTGGCGCGCTGTGTTGAGGCCAAGTCGACCGCCCTACTACTAAGGACATACGATCTCAATGCCGCTCCATCGTCAGCTAACGCGTCAGCTAACGAAAAAACTCTTCCTTAAGCCGCTACCAATTCCGGAACAGCCTTTTCAGAATTCGGACAATCGTATTGGTGGATTCTGCAATCGTAAACCACTGCGATATTGAGTCCGTGGAATTGGATGGTCTGCTGATACTCCACAGTCTTCTCCCTGGCATAGTCGAGCGCTTCTTGATAAGGAGAAAATTCTTCGTGATATTCTGCGTAATAGCACCGCTCGCCCTCCGCATAGAGTCCAACCGCGAAATCATAAGTTCCGTTCGGATTTCGCACAATTGACAGTTTCATCGTATCCTATGACATGGGTTGCTCCCGCCTGGGCGAGGAGAGGGAGAAGACTGGGAATGGGGCTGCAAACCCAGGGTTCCGCTGGCGCTGCACCCTGGGCTACCCATATTTCGCCCCCTAGCGGGGCTTGGACAAAACACTCAGCCCTTCTGACTCCGTGGCTCCTGACCCCTGACTTCTCTTATCCCAGCAAGCTCCAGGCGGGTTGGGATATCAAGGGCGACAGCCCTTGCCTAATTTGGTGCTCACGCTCTTCGCGCTCTTGGCGGATCACAAACAACGGTCAAATACTTGGTTGCGGCCCCGGGTTATTGTCAAAAAACTTTCGACTTTTTCAAGCCAGGAGTAGTCTAAAGGGCTATGACTGGCTAACAAGATGGAGCTGTTGATCCGGAACTATGGAAGAAACCTTGGATTCTCCGCTTTCAAAAGACCAGACTGCAGACGTAAAGCCATTCGAAAGCATTCAGGAAGCCCACTGGGTGACGGCCAGCCAGCGGGGCGACGCCGTAGCTTTCAACCGGCTAGTCCTCAAATGGGAGAAATCCATATACAACTTGAGCTTGAGAATGCTGCAAGACCCGGATGAAGCTGCCGAGGCTTCGCAGGAAGTTTTTCTGTGCGCCTTCAAGAACATCCGGCGTTTTCGCCACAAGGCGAAGTTCTCCAC
>QHZP01000781.1:0-2078 GCA_003224715.1 Acidobacteriota bacterium
AAAGGTCGTGGAACCCAGGCGGGACTCACCACAGAGGACGCAGAGAACACAGAGATAAAAGATAAAGGAAAAACCCGTGAACTTAACGGGGCGGATATAAGGGAAGAGGGGAATTGTTCCGAAGGCGGCGAATACCGTCTTTCAGGACCGTGATTAAAGTTAATGAGGAGAAACTGAAAAAGGGGGACTCACCACAGAGAACGCAGAGAACACAGAGAAAACGATTGACTAAAACAAAAGTAAGAAGAAAAGGGAAACTAATGAATCTTTTTTCTGTGATTTTTGCCGAAAAAAGACAAGATCGAAAGAAAATTGACGGCAAGGATATTTCATCGTTTGTCTTTCCTCTGCGTGATTCGCTTTTCGAGTCTAAGAAGACAAGGAATTTTTTACCTTTTGCCTCTTACCTTTCCTTTGCGTTCTCTGCGTTCTCTGTGTCCTCTGTGGTGAATCCCCTTCTTCCAGTTCATCTCTGCGTTCTCTGTGTCCTCTGTGGTGAATCCCCTTCTTCCAGTTCATCTCTGCGTTCTCTGTGTCCTCTGTGGTGAATCCTTCTGTTGCAATGCGTCAATCACCTGCAACGCCTGCAACACGTCTGCGTCATTCGGCTTTAGCTTTAAAGCCAGACGGAGCTGCTCCTCTCCATTGTTCAGGTCACCCGAGCGGCAATAAATCAACCCTAGGTTTTTACGCAAGTCACCCCGGGAACGGCAATCCTGGCAAACCTCCAGAGCTTCTTTGAGCTGGGCGACAGCCTGGGGCCAGTCGCGGGCGCTAGCTGAGGTCAATGCGAAGTTGTTTAGGGTTTCAGCCCGATCGGTGATTTGCCGCTTTTTTTGAAAAGTCACAAAACGCTGCTGATACATTTGGGCCTTCTCGGGATCTTCCTTGGTCAGGGCGCGGGATAGGTTATAGAGGGCTTCACCGTACTCCGGGTCAACCTTGACCGCTTTCTCCCAGTGGGCGATGGCTCCCTTGGTGTTGCCAGTTCGAGCCAGGCTCTGACCAAGCAATGAGAGGGCATTGGTATTGGTCGGTTCCAAAGCAACGACCTTTTGCAAGAGCTCGACACAACGGGCGTCGTTATTCTGGTGTCTCTCGATCAGAGCCAGCACGTAGAGGGCAGAAGAAAGATTGGCTTCAAGGCGGCAGGCGGTCTCAAGCTCGTCCTTAGCTTCTTCATAACGGTGCAAATCGAACAGGGAGCGCCCCCTGTTATAGTGGGCTGGGCCTGCAGCTGGCGCCACGCGCACGGCTTTGGAAAACTCCCTGAGCGCCCCTTCCAGGTCAAATCCGTCAGCCAGGGCAATACCGAGGTTCAAATGAGCTTCGGCTGAATTCGGTTGCAGGCCAATCACCTTCCGAAAACTTTCCACGGATTCCTGCCACTTCCCCAACCGGCCCTGCACCATACCCAGAGCGGTGAGGGCGGCGACGTGGTCGGGAGCAAGCGCCAGGGCGCGCTCGATCTCCTTCCGGGCTTCTGCGAATCGTCCCTCTGCTGCCAGGGTTAGTCCCAGGTTTAGGTAGGCTTGGCTATACTGTGGATTGGTCTCTACTGCCAGCCGGAACAATTTCTCGGCCAGTTCATTTCGTCCTTGCTGTCCATAGAGAGTACCCAGGTTATTTTGCGCCTCGGCGAACTGTGGGTCGATAGCCAGGGCTGCCTGCAACTGCTTCTCCGCTTCAGGAAGTCTTCCCTCCGAAAGAAGCAGAAGCCCGAGTTGATTGTGGGCCAAGGCGAACTTGGGATCGAGGCGGACTGCTGCCTCGAGAGCCTTCTCCTCTTCTGGGCGATCTCCCAGCTTATTCAGCGCCAGTGCCAGATTGTAGTGAGTTTTTGAATTGTTTGGATCCAGCTTTAGAGCTTCTCTGTAGAGCTGAGCCGCGCCCTGCGCATCTCCATCTTCCAGCAGCTTGTTGGCTTTGCTCCCGATCCCACCAGCAACATTCTCCTGCTGGCTAAGTTTTTCTCTCTCTTCAAATTCCTCGAATTCTTTTTTGGCTCCCTCTGTTTGCTTGAGCTTACCCAGCACAGAGGCAAGTTGATAGCGCACGTCCTGCGATTCTGGATTCAA
>QHZP01000781.1:2170-3139 GCA_003224715.1 Acidobacteriota bacterium
GCTCCACTTCGGCCTGGTCGTACTTTCCCAAGCCGCGAAGAGCCAGGCCTTGCAGGTAATGAGACTCAAAGTCGTTCGGATTTCGCTTGGCGTAGTCCGCAATTTCAGGGAGAGCCGGCTCGAACTGGTTGAGTGAGACTAACGCTTTGACTAGCGAAAGTCGGGCCACGTCGTTCTTTGGGTCGAGTTTCAAAGCTTCTCTATAAGCCTCGGCTGCTTCCTGAAAGCGGTGCTGGTTGGCGTATACGGTGGCAAGGTTAAAGTGGGCGATTGCAGACTGGGGGTAGGACGACGCTAACTTTCTTAAAACGGAGATGGCTTCCTCGGCATTACCGTTCTGCGAGTAGGCCACTGCCAGGGCTAACCGGTGGTCAAAGACGTTCGGCTCCAGGGTTGCGGCCTGCTGCAGGTAAGTAATCGCCACCCCAAATCTTTTCTGAGACATCAATACCTGGCCCAGGTTGTGAAGCGCATAAACGGAACGAGGATCTATTTTCAATGCCGCTTTGAATTCGTTGGCGGCGGCGTCTAATTCCCCCACATCTTGTAGCACAGAGGCCAGGGCATTATGGGCGTTGAGAAGATCGGGCTTTTGTGCGACGACCCCCTGCAGTTCCTTGGCGGCCCTTTTTGAGTCCCCTTTCTGCATGAACGCCAGTCCCAGGTTGTAGCGAGTCTCCCAGGAGTTTGTATCTAGTCGGAGGGCTTTTTCGAAGGCAGAGATGGCACAAGAGATTTGACTCTGCTGTGCGAAATAGGCCCCCAAAGCGTTGTACGCTCCAGCCGAGGGCTGGTTGGCGACGGCTTCTTCGAGTTCGACCGGACCTCTGCAAGATCGGTTCTCGAGGGAAAGGGATTCACGGCAGAGAATACAGAGTGCCACACAGAGAAAAAAATTTAAGACATTTGCCATCCGCCATTGCCTGTTTTTCATTTTCTAGGGAAAGAGAATGCTTGTTGCCAATTGGA
>QHZP01000035.1:0-22508 GCA_003224715.1 Acidobacteriota bacterium
CAGCATGGGGACGACCTCATAGCCTGGGGCGTGGAAGACAAGGAGGCTCTTGGGGCGGGTAAGATAAGCATGCATGGCGCGAATCCGTTCTTCGTCTCCCGGAGCAGCGCTCACTTTGGCAAACACTTCCTCTTTCTGAATCCGACCCTGGGTGAGCACCAAGAGCTGGTTATTGAATCCCCAATCCATCAATGTAAAAGAACTCTCCCCGTGTTCGTTTGCATAGTCGGCGAGTTTGTAGATCGCATCAGTCCAAATGCCAACGCCACCCTGGCGCACAAACAACTTCAGGGTGTCAACGTCCACAGAAAGCTGTGCCAGCAGGAGGATTCCCACCCAGGCTAGGCCGGCAAGGTCACCCAGGCTGGCAAGCCATTTTCGGCTACGAATCTCGCCTTCCTTCCCCAGACTGCAAGCAGCAAAGCCAATCAGTGTCGTTGGGAAGGGGTAAAGCATGGCAAAGTGCTGAATGCCTGTCGATCCGGGAGTCAGATAAATGAAAGCAGTCATGAAAACACAAAGAAGGAGAAAGAAGTGCACTCTGGCCCCGGCTTGCAGTCGCCCCATTTTCCACAAAATCAGGATCAGCCCGACTGCCATAAGTAAAGCCGGGACCGTCAAGGTGCTGGGTGATTGGCTCCTTTGGCCGTACCATGGGTTAATCAGCCGCCCTAAAGCTGCACTACCCTCGCGTTGAAGCAACAACGGGAGCCGCTGAAACTCTTCATTGCTCGTGAACTCATTTATCGCGGTCCCGTTAAGCGTTTTCATCAGGATGATGGTTCTGAGGAAGCTTTCCTGGCCGGGAGACAGGTTCAGCTTATTGGGATTGTTAAAGGTCATCCAGTGAAATTGCAGGTTGTAGGCAATGAGGGGGCAACAGCCGAGAACAAAGCAACCGAGAAACAGAGAAAGGGCTCTCAAGCTCATTGGCGATTTGACTCTCTGCCAAAAACAGATTGGGAAGGCGATCAATAGGGCTGCCACAAACCAAATGAAAATGACTTTCTCGTAAATCCCCAGCCCCAGAAGTAGTCCGGCCAGTGCCAGCAACCAGGGCTTTGCTGCCACCAGCCAGCGCTGCAGCAAGTAGAGCGAAGCCATCCGGAGTACCATCATTAATGCCGCCGGGCCCCAGTCTAGTTTGTTAGTAAAAATGAATGTCGGATCCGAGGCTAATAAAAACAGGGTAACCAGAGCCACCTTTTCCCCGAGCCACGGCTTGACGACAACAAACGTCAATATTAAGGTGAGAAGCCCTAGGATGACGGTCGGCAAACGAACAGCGATAACGCCCGGTTTGAAGATAGCAAAGATCGGGGCGTAGAGATACGCCTTGAGCGCCCCGATATAAGGCATCAACATCACCGGGAGTTTCGAGCGCCCTATGTGGATCTCCCAAGCCACGAAGGACCCATCAACGTTTCCCATGGCGGCATTGGCAAACAACACTTCATCATAGTGAAGTCCGGGAAGCTCCAGGTGGACCAGGGAACAACAGAGGTAAATTCCGACCGCTACCAGCACGAGAACGAACTTCGCTGACCAACGAAATCTCATGGTCTATAGGGTAGGGTGCGTTGCGCACCACGAGAAGGTGCGTTTGAAAGCAAAGGCAGCCTACGCAGGCTCGCCGCCCGAAGGCCCACTCGGTCCGGATTCGTGTCTATTCGTGTGATTCGTGGGCTCTCCATTTCCATCTTGCCTAGAGCGTGGGGTGCGTCGCTTTTGTAACGCACCACGAGAAGGTGCGTTTGAAAAGCGAACGCACCCTACGCTTGTTTCTCTTCTGGCCATCTCACGCAAAACTCCGGCGACAGGTGTTTGTAGATGATCGTTTGACTCCGTGCCTGCTTTGTCATTGCCGCCGTCATATGGGTGGGCTTGACGGTTCCGTTCTCGATGTTCAATTCATCAAGGGCGTAGACTCTATCAATGAAGTTCCTGTCCCATTCATTATTCGGATCAAAGTTATGCCCGAAACTTCGATCTACAAAGACATCCACGATGTTGGCAAAGGCGACAAACAAATCAAAATGGAATTTCTTAATCAGGAGGGGGAGGATATCTTGGGAGCGGATTCCCTCGAAAGCTTCTTTGGAGCAGTCCCAGTTGTCGAATTCGATCTCGACGCGCCTCAGTTGATGGTTATATTTGTACCTTTCCGGCAACTCCTTCCAGAGTGGATGGAAGACAGCGAGCGCCTCCGGCCATCTCATATGGCCATTCCTGCCGATCATGTCGTCTGTCACAAAATACCCGTGCGGATGAAGAGTCTGGTAAATCTTGTCGAAAAGTACCTCCAATTCGACAAAGTGATGCAACGACTGATTGGCCATCACGATGTGGTATTTATGCTTGGGCCGCCAGGAGTTAATATCGGAGTTAGAGAACGACATGTTCTCAGCAACCGT
This sequence comes from Acidobacteriota bacterium, assembly GCA_003224715.1. GTDB lineage: Bacteria > Acidobacteriota > Terriglobia > Versatilivoradales > Versatilivoraceae > QHZQ01. The sequence continues at coordinate 2,415 of QHZP01000035.1, forward strand.
CCTTTCCTGGGCCAGAGCCCGGCCACGGTCCAGCATGGCCTGGTTGATATCAAGGCACTCCAGAACGAAGTTATCCACGCCGGATTGAAGCAGCACCTCAACCAGTTCCACCTCGACATCGCAATTTCCCGACCCCACGCTCAGGAAGTGGCAAGTCTCATTCTGAAAATTCCGGCAGGCCCGTTGCATGTACATTGCAAAGAATTGTTTGGGATTGTCGAAACCAAATTGGCGGTACTTGGGAACCAGATACTTGTTAGACCAATAGTGAAAAATGCCAGGCAAATCATGGACGTTTTCGTAAGACTTGAAGAACTCAACTTCTTTCGCCATTCGCTCCTGGTATTCCCTCGTCTGATCTGTTTTGTCACTGGAATGCCCTCTCAGCCTGTTGCCCAGGCCGGCCCAAACACGACTGATCGTCTGCCTGAATTCCATTGGATTTAATCTGTTTTAGGGCTACTGGGTTGCCAGCAAGTTCAAAAATCGGTCAAGCTCTTTCGTGCGCAGACCCACAGAGGCAGAGGCGGGGCCGCAAACCAAAAATCAAACCGCCAAGACTTAACGCAGGCTGTGGCCCTCAACCAGTCGAGGATAGAGGATCGAAGATCGCCGATCGAGCCTCTCATCGATCCTCTAACCTCAATCCTCGGCTCTTCTCTGCGCTTCCGCGTCTCTGCGCGAGAATTGTCTTCGCTCTCGTCTGCTGTATGAGACGGCTCGCTACAGTTTGGCCATAGAGATGACATTTATCATAAAAACCACACAGGCGCTACTCCAGGCCTTCTGGTGGATCTACGAATAGGCACTTGGCTCCGCAATTGGTGCAAGAATAGAACGGTAATCCAAGAGTTGATTTCAAACGGCCGGCGGATTTCAAGAAGGCGGCATCATTGCCGGCGCCACAGTTCCAGCAAACATTGAAATAGGAGGGCAGAGGGGCGAGTTGAACCTCAGACCGGGCAAAGACGAAGCCCCAGCCGTATTGGCTAGTTCCAGATCCGGTTCGCTTGTCTATCCATCTGGTCAATCCATTGATCGAGATCATGACCGCCTGGTAGAACCAATCAGGAATACGGGAGAGCAACTGGCAGACCTCTGGATGATTACGGAACTGATCAGCCGTCGGCCTCTTCAAGTAGATAAAACTGCTAAACAAGAGTGATGACTGAGCCAATCTGAGACCTGTATGAGAATGAACTTCATCCACAAAGTGGTGAAAGGAAAACAAGTTGATATGACCGCCCGACAGGAAAAGCCAACGGTATAATGCGTCGCTGAACCCGTGCCCGTTGGGAATTGAAATCCAGATCAGTCCAGTTCGGTTGAGAATGCGGTTAATTTCCGCGAGCGTCTCTTCGTAGCTAATGAAATGCTCAAACGCGTTGTTGCAGATAACAGCATCTATCGAACCAGTTCTAAGCGGAATGTGCGTTGCATCCGACTCAACATACTGGATGCCATTACGCTCCTTCCGGAGAACCTTGTTTCTTAAGTTGATATCTACTCCAATGATCTTGCACCTGTAAGAAGCGTAATTGAAGCTTCCCTCTCCACAGCCCAAGTCCACCACTATTTGCGATTCTCCAAGGATACTCAGAATATTGTGCATTCAAAATTGGCCCTGAGTCGAGTGTCAAGCTTCATCCTTTATGAATTTCGGCGCGAAAAGGCTTGTGGGCACTTCGGAAACGATGGCGCCCCCTTTCTTCGCAACAACGAATATTTTCTCATGAAGACCGCTTCTATAAGCAACCGAACTCAAGAGATGGCGCACGAGAGCAATGCCCAGGGAGAGCGTCGTCACGATGAACCTTTGGATCGAATCGGTCCGACGCATGTCGACTGTATCGAGGACCACCAGTTCAAATCCCAGGCTGCTGAATAGTTCTTGAACTTCCTGCAGGGTATATTCCTTGGGATGGACGATCCCGTAGTCTAGAGAATGATGAAAATAAGGGCACTCTTGAGGGGGGCGGCCGCAGAGCATTTTGATCATCGATCTGGCAGAGTTGATATTGGGAGTAGTTAGAATGAGATGCCCTTCGGGCTTGAGGACGCGTTTGATCTCCTTCAACATGGGAACGGGGCTATATTTCAGGTGCTCCAATACCTCAAAACACGTCACTAAATCGAATGTGTTGTCCTCGTACGGGAACCGTTGTCGTTCGACATCCACTTGTTCGATGCAGACACAACTCAACTCATCGGGATCATTGGTCTCATAAAAGCCGTCGGGCCCAATTCCAATTCGATTTCCTTCGTAGGTCAGGGCCTTCACTGTACAGGAAGGAAATTGGCTCTTAATGAGAGCAGGTTCTATGCCTAGGCTGCCCACGTCCAGATAACAATCGCCAGGCCTGACCAGTCTTCGTACGAGGATGAGGTTCATCGCAATCCGGGTAAGGCTGCTGACAAAATACTCCCGCAAAAAGGCAGCAAGGCGACTGTTACCAGTAGAAAAAGACTGAAGGCGATTGGCTGCTTCTTTGACTTCTGGAGAATTCCAGTGGGGGAGTGTAAAAGAGTGCCTCAAAAAATGTCTCACCACCAAGACACTAAGAACACAAAGACTATTTTATCCGTCGAGAACGAGAAAAAGAATCACCACAAAGGCACAAAGGCTATTGCAGGTCATTCACCCATTGACACCTCTTGATGCCATCCTTAAGTGCGGGAACCTTGAAATTGATAGGCAGACCAAGCCAAAGGTTCGACTCGAACAGTCCAGGTCCAAGAATACGATGAACCAATAGCTGCCCCGATGATCTTCTTGGAAAGGCAATTTGGTGTTTCTTTCACTTCTCTTGTTGGATCAAAAGCAAAACACACAGGAATGTAAAAAAAGCCTCATTTTCGGAACCTGAGCTGAACTTAGCCTCGAAAAGTTCTTGAATCTGGAAAGGCCGAAGATTTGTACAATATCATTAGACTTTATAAGGCGTCGAAAATCATCTAAATTGTGCGCGGGTTCTCGGCTCTGACGGCTGGAAACGCGATTGAAAAAAATTCTCTCGAACATCCCGATTATTGCGCGCGAGCATACTTGCATCGAGCCTTAAGGAGCTGGATTAGCCGGAGGAGATTGGCTTAAATGTTATTTGCCTTGTTGATCTGACACTGTTGATTTTTGGAGGAGTGGGATGAGAAAATCGAAGGACGAACTTGAAAAGGAGGTGGAAGCGCTAGGAGTGTGGCATCAACATTTCAGACTTCCAAACGGGGTACGAACAGGAACGGACCCAAGACTAGGGTATGACGTAGAGTCGAGATGGGCGCCTATCGAGCCTTACTTGCCCAAGAGTTTAGAAGGGAAAACAGTTCTTGATCTGGCGGTAATGCGGGGTTCTTTTCGATTCAAACGAAACTTAAAGGTGCTTCCCGATGCGTGCTGGTTGATCCTTATGTTGAGTGCCTGCGACAAGCCACGTTTGCGTCCGAACAGTTTGAAGTGGAGTTGGAGTTAATAAATCATGATGCCCATACGTACTGCTTGACCACTGAAGAGCGGTTTGATTACGTGTTGTTTTTGGGGCTATTCTATCATTTGAAGTACCCTGGCATCGTCCTAGATAGACTCGCAGAAATGACCAAGGAAAGAATCTTTGTACTTTCGGCCATTGTTGGTTTGGAAAGGGAGACTTATGAGCGCAAGGATGACTACGAACCGCACAAGGACGACCGGCTGTTAAAACACCCCGCGTTTCCCAAATTGGCTTTCATCGAAAATTCTTACAATCATGATTTGACGAACTGGTGGATGCCAAATTTCACGGCACTTGAGGCCATGATAAGGAGCGCAGGGCTTAGGATCATCGATCGCCCCCACCCTCATCTCATCATTGCTGAGCCTGAAATCTACCGGGGTAAAGTGATCTTTCCGAAGTTAGTTTTTCCTGGATATGGTAAAAGAGGCGGACCAACCTTCCCTGGGCCACAAATGCATGATCCTGTCCATTGGTTGAACCTGGCGCGTCAATCTAGACTCAGGGAAGCAAGTAATCGATATAGCATGGTGAACCTCATTAAACCACTTGTTGCTCCTGTTAAGAGGACCGCGATTAGGGCTTCTTGCACTTTGAGGGCTAAGTTCTCATTGCCCAAGAGAACCTAAAAGAGTACGGCGCCACAGCCGAGTGGAGCCTTGGCGGTGCGTTTTCGTGGCAGGTGAAGCCATGTCCTTACGAAGACAAAAGGCGGAGTGGGAAGAACTTGGGAACATGGACCCATACTGGGCCATTTTAGCCGATCCAAAGCGCAAGTTTGGCAAGTGGAACATAGGTGAGTTCTTCACGGTTGGGGATCAAGAAATTAGAAAGGTGATGGAATCGACCATGCACCTTGGGTACCCCTTGGGCAGAGAATTGGCCCTCGACTTTGGATGTGGTGTTGGAAGACTGACTAGGGCCTTGGCAATGCATTTCCGGCAATGTTACGGCGTGGATATTTCGGAAAGCATGGTTGCCAAAGCCAGAGAGCTTAATGGCTCCTTTCCAAACTGTACCTTCTTTGTCAATGCCGAAGAAAACCTGCATTTATTTCCTGACAATTGCTTCGATATGATTTATACCAATCTTGTTCTTCAGCATCTTCCTCGCAAATCCACGATTAGGTCTTATATTTCTGAATTCGTGCGTACCCTAAAGCAAAATGGGTTGTTGATCTTTCAGCTACTCAGTTACATTCCGGTTAGAAACAGACTACAGCCGCGCAGAAGACTTTATGCTCTACTGAGGACCTTGGGGATAAATGAGAGATTTCTTTATGAACGTCTTGGATTACACCCTCTAGGAATAAACTTCATCTGTCCTGATGACGTACTTGCCCTCTTGAATAAGACAGGAGCAAAGGTCTTGAGGGTTGAAGTGGATCCAAATTTTGTCTCGTCAATTCGAAGCAGAATTTATTGTGTGACAAAGTAACGGGTTGCTCAGCCCTCGGAGAAAAAAGAAATCACCACAAAGGCACAAAGGACACAAAGATTATTTACCCGGTGACAATTCTCTTAATGCCGGTCTTGAGTGCGGGAACATTAAAATTGATAAGCAGACCAAGCCAAAGGTCTGATAGCCTCAAATATGTCGCTGTCCTTCGTGGATGAGCACAATCATTTCAATAGCCTTGAATTCAACGACAACAAGCTTGCCGACAACACGATCCAACCGATAGCCACAGTCCAGTTTTACCCCTTGAATGGTTGCTCTTTGTGCCCTCTATGTCTTTGTGGTGACCAAGCCAATCTCCACCATCTTCGAGTAGATCGCTTCGGCAGTGACTCTGTGCCCCTCGGCATTGAAGTGCCCGCCAACGTAGGGAAGCACAAGGTCTATATTCCGTTCAAACGGCTCCTTCAACAGGACAGCAGGCAGGCCGAGACGATCGAATAGACGACCCAGCCTCTTTTCTGGATAATCCTGAATCATTGGAGGAGAAGACCCCGAAGCGAATGACCTCCAATTTTTGGCGCCCACACAAGCCTCAAAAGGGATGACCACCGGGATGAACTGAATATTTCTTTCTTTACACCAGGAGTTCATCTTTTCCAGAATCTTCTCCGTAACCCGCCATCCCTTTGCAACAACTTCGGGCTGCTCCTGGTCAGGTACGTAGGTATAGAGTGACGGTCCTAAGGGAGCCAACCCCATCTTTTGAATCCCCTCAGTGTACCGCCGCTCGAAATCGGTTTCCAGCTTTCGCCCCTTACCTTTCAAAATGGCGTGTTCGACAACTCCATAGGCAGCGAAATAACGACGTAGAAGGTTACGAAGCGGCTGGGCCGAGGTCAAACGCAGCTCCCCGTTCGAAATGACGAAATACGGTCGATAATGGTCGTTATAGCTTTTGCAAAGATCGCACAGTTCGATTGTGTTGTTGCAGATATCATTCAACGGGAAGATTTGACAAATGACTACATCTGGAGAGTACTTAAGACCTAGCTGTGTCATTGCCACCCATTCCTGTGTAGTCCCAAAGTCGCCCACTCCCAGATTAATCACTTCCCATTTGTCTGTTCCCCGTTGATTTAACTTTTTTTCCAGCCGGCGAAAAAAGGTTTCCTCTAAATTGACCTGGAGGGCCTCAGAAAAAGAATCGCCAACCAGCACGATGCGCCTGGTTCCGAGAGGTTTTTCGAGAGAATGTTCAACGTCATGAAATCCCTTCGAATTGAATACGACACGAACCTTTTCGCCATTCAACAGGTACTCGTACCTGAGATTGGGCACTTGACTCCACCCGATGATTGGGTGGTATCTCCAGAACGGATTGATATTGTGATGGACCTTCAGTATTCGAACGGATATCTCAAAGAGGCCAATCCCTAGAATTAGGGAAACCAAAACGAGAAGCACAGGGGACGGCCATTTGACTTTCAACACACCTCATTCACCCCAAAGGCGCGGGGGGAACCACCACAAAGACACAAAGGGCACAAAGTTAATTCATCCGTTGACGATCCTCCGGATGCCATCTTTGAGGATGGGAACATTGAAATTAATAAGCAAACCCAGCCAAAGGTTTGTTAAGCGTAAGTAGGTCAGTAGCTGTGCTTCGTGGATGGGCTCAATCTTTTCCACCGCCTTAAATTCCACCTCTCCCTCCCATTGGAACGATCCATCGTTGGACCACAACCAGCCCACAACTCACTTATGCGTTCTTCTCTCTTTGTGTTCTTCGTGCCTTTGTGGTGAATTATCGTTTCACAGTTTCACCACCCGGGCGAATTGAATACTGGGGCAGGCATGGATTTGGCGCAAGACCTCTTCACTAATTTCGCTGTCAACGTTCACCACCCCTACCGCATGATGATCCCCTTCGGATCGCCCCAGGGCAAAGTTGGCGATGTTGATGTTGTGATTGCCTAGCAGAGTCCCGATCTGACCAATCACTCCCGGTGTATCGCTGTTACGAATGAAAAGGATGGTCCCGTATAACGGCGCCTCAATATCAATGCCGTCCACGGAGACCAGGCGGATATTGTCGCGAGAAAGGATGGTTCCCTCAATCCACTCTTCTCTTAGATTAGTTTTCAGTCGTACCGAAATCAAATTGGAGTAACTGCGCACTCGATTGCTACGAGACTCGATGAGGAGAATCCCTCTTTCCTCCAGAATTTTGCGCGCATTGATAATGTTGACTCCTTCGCAAAGGATGGGTTTGAGAATTCCCACGATGATGGAATTAGCAACCAGGTTGGTATTGATGTCCATGGTCTCGCCATAGTAGCGTATCCCGATCTCATTCATTCGACCTTCAGACATCTGGGAAATGAAGGATCCCAGGTTTTCCCCTAAACGCAGGAAGGGCCCCAGCTTTTTGTATTCTTCAAAGGAGACCGACGGGAAATTCACCGCATTGCGGATGATTCCTTCCTTCAAGAAGCTCCTTACCTGTTCCGCAATCTCCACGCCGACAACTTCTTGCGCCTCCAGAGTCGAAGCGGCAATGTGCGGGGTGACAATGACATGGGGATGTTTCAGCAACGGACTTTCAGGAGCCGGCGGCTCGATACTGAACACATCGAGCGCCGCAGCCGCGACCTTGCCGCTGTCCAGAGCTGCCACCAGATCCTGTTCATTGATGAGTTCCCCGCGGGCGGTATTGATAATGCGAACCCCGTTTTTCATTTTGGAGATCGATTGGGCATTAATCAGATTACGGGTCGCCTCGACTAATGGGACATGAAGAGTAATAATGTCAGCGGAAGCAAACAACTGGTCCAGGGAAACCATCCTGATGTTCAAATCCTGGGCCAGGCGTTCTGAGACGAAGGGGTCGTGGACCACGATGTGCATTTGAAAAGCCTTGGCTCGCTTGACCACTTCGATCCCAACTCTTCCCAGGCCAACTACGCCCACAGTCTTGTCTTTCAGCTCGAAACCGGTGAACTGTTTCTTTTCCCACTTGCCCTCTTTAGCAGAGGAACTGGCCTGGGGCAGGTATCGTGCCAGGGAAAGCAGCAGGCCGATGGTGTGTTCAGTCACACTGATGCTATTGCCGCCGGGAGTGTTCATCACTACGATGCCTTTGGTGGTGGCGGCTTCAAGGTCAATGTTGTCCACTCCGGTTCCCGCCCGCCCTATCACTTTCAAGTTTTGCCCGGCTTTGATCACATCGGCTGTCACCTGAGTGTTGCTCCGCACCAGCAGGCCGTCATACTGCTGAATTTCGTTTACCAGTTGAGTCGCAGTGAGATCGGTTTTCACATCCACCTGCCAACTGGGCTCTTGCCGGAGCAATTCAATTCCCTGCTGAGACAGTTTGTCGGCGATGAGAATTCTCATTATTGAACATTGGAATTAGGAACCGAATTCCACCACAAAGACACAAAGGACACAAAGATATTTTCACCCATTAACGATTCTTCTGGTTCCATGTTTCAGTATTGGAACGTTAGAGTTGATGAGCAAACCCAGCCACAGATCGACCAAGCGCAGATAGTTCAAGAGTTGTGCCTCGTTCCTCGATAGCCGCTCCAATGATTTTGTTTGAGAAAAGTTTGCCATTATCCTGGTGTCTTTCGTGGTGGTTAGAATCATTGCCTTGTCTAGTCTTTCTTGTTGTTGCTTCCCTTCTTTGTGCTCTTTGTGTCTTTGTGGTGCATTACGGTTTTATGATCGAGGAATCTCCCTCTATCCCTTCAGATATTCTTCTTGGGCTGCCTTGACCCCGCTGCCCAACTCCACTGGCAGACCCAACTTCTTCAAAATGATCTCCAGACAGGCGATGAAGGCCACTGTATCAGCAAAATCATAATAACCTAAGTGGGCAATGCGAAAGATCCTTCCCTTCATTTCGCCCTGGCCATTGGCGACAACGGCGCCAAAGTTCTTCTTGAATTCCTTAATCAAGGTCCCGGAGTCGATTCCTGCGGGTGCACAGAGAGCCGTGAGTGCATCACTGGGAGAGCTTTCAGCAAATAGCTTCAATCCTAAAGCCCTGGCCGCGGCCCGAGTGGACCGGGCCAGCAACCCGGCATTCTCAATGAGATTTTCTCTTCCCAGTTGCCGGATATATCTCAGGGCTTCTCGCAAGGCAACCACCAGCGTGATCGCCGGAGTATAAGACGATTCCCCTTTGGTGTTATTCTGTCGTTCTTTCTGAAAGTCGAAATAAAACTTGAAAGATTTCGTACTTCCAATCAAGTTCCAGGCTTTGGGGCTGACGCTGGCAAAGGCCAGCCCCGGCGGAATCATCAAAGCCTTTTGCGACCCACCAATCACGATGTCCAGATGCCACTGGTCGACCGGCATCTCCATTACTCCCAAGCCAGTAATGGCATCCACCACCAGCGCGGTCTTGGGATGTTGATGAATGATCTGTCCCAAAGCCTTTACATCGTGACAGGCCCCTGTGGAGCTCTAGGTGTACTGGACAAACACGGCCCGTGTTTCCGGATGTCCTTCCAGCCAGGCCGCTACTTGCTCAGGCTCAACCGACTGGCCATAGGGGATAGAGATGACCTCGGTGTTTATCCCGAAGGTCTTGCAGAGCTGGACCCAGCGTTCACCGAACTTCCCTGCGCTGACCACAAGGGCCCGGTCTCCGGGGTTCAAGAGATTGACCACCGCTCCTTCCATGGCCCCGCTCCCGGAGGAGGTGAATAGCAAGACATCGTTTTCCGTGTTATAGAGATAACGCAGGCCCTCCAAGACGTCTTTAAAGACGCCACGAAACTCTTCGGTGCGATGATGCAGGATGGGCTGGGCCATGGCGGTCTGGACCTGGGGCAACAATGGCGTCGGGCCCGGTGTGAATAATCGCTCTTTAAACATTATGAAACTCGCCTTTTCTAAAAAGTTGGTTGCTTGCTGTTCAGAGGGGAACTATACCATGGTTAGGGGTTAGGGGTTAGGTGCTAAGAAGGTGTGAAGAAATTGAGCCAGCGCCTGGAGCATGTCCCCCTCGAACGAGGGGGGGCTTCAAGGGGTCGCCGGGAATCCGGACGAAGTCTTGATTGAACAGTGACTACCCCCCTCAAGTCCACCCTTGGAAAAAGGGGGGACGATCTGAGGCGAACGAACTTTTTGCGAGGACTCCCGAATTTTTTCACACCTCCTTTTCTCACACCTTCTAAGGGTTAGGGCTAGCGATGATGAATTTCACAAGTGGTCAAGTTTCCACCTGCCGCTGGGAATTCGCTCGCGCAGAAATGCAAAGGCCAGATTTTCCCCGGCGATTCAATTCATGCTCCAGGACAATCTCATAAACCGTTCCCAGCCGGCCCCGGAATCATGATTTCTTCCGCCGCCGAGACGCAAAGGCTTTCAATTGATCGCATCCTGTCGGGGATGAGGATCGAAGATCGCAAGATTTGACCCCGCGATCCTCGATTCTCTATCTTCTATCTTCGACCGCTTCTGAGGCTGCTGGCTATCCGCCAGTTCCTTATTCCATCTTGGCAAACACCCGCGTACCAGGGGGAATCTTGGTAAAATTTTCGATTTGATCGCCGGCTTTGAGAGTCCGGTTTGGAAAGAGATAAATAGTGCGAGGATCTAAATAGATGTCTTCCAGATCCTCCCCGATCCCAATTTTGGTTTGGGGCCGGGGAATCTGTCGATAGGCGATGAGGACCTTGGTTCCCAGTGGAACGTTAGGCCAATCCGAGATGGTATTTCCGGCATGAAGACTCCCGTCCGGATAAACATAAAAGGTAAAGGAGGAATTGAACAAGACATTGGCAATTTTCCGGGGAGAAAGCGAGGAAGTAATTTCAGGAAGTACAACCTCCGCATGGTCGGTGGTCACCACTTTCTTTTCCTTCTCTTCAATCACACGGAGTTTCACTTGCGTGCCTGCCGGGATGTTGGACCAGTCTTCAATCTGATCGCCGCGGAGAGAAGTTCCATCGGGGAATTTATAAACCGTTGTCGCGCCTCTATATTGACTGCCGGCGATCTTCCAGGCTGTCTGAGTAGCTGAAATAATGTTAGCTGCGCCAGGCTCAGCAGCCTCCTCTTCTTCATCCTCAGCCTGAATACTGGGGTGCCCTCCGGCTCGCAACAACATTGGGGGGCCAATGACGCGGCCCGCGATGACATCGGGATCTTCTGGATATTCGTCCTTGAGGCCAGCCTTCAAACGCTCGAAATTGTCAATGCCGGGATCACTCTTTCGACCTCGTAGCCGATCTTTGTGATAATGGTTGGGTTGGGAAAAGGCAATCCGGAAATGCTCCAGGACATTGCGATCTTTGATTCGATACCGTTTCTTCAAAACATCCAATAACCAGCCCAACGAGCGGTATTGTTCTGGTTCAAAGGGAACATTGTGGTAGCCCTCTAGCTCGATACCAATGGAGTAATCGCTTATATCCTGGAGTCCGTTCCACATGCTGACTCCCGCGTGATTGGCCCAATATTTGGGATCCAGGATCCGATAAATTCTTCCATCCTTGGCTACCAGATAGTGCGCATGACCTCCTCGACTGATGTATCGACCATACCGGACCTTTCCCCGGGAAAGTGTTCGTAGGGCGCTGGGCAGGCTGCTCTCCGTGGAATGAATGATAATAAATCGCGTTTCTTCGCGAATTTCTTTGGAGAATCGGGGATTGAGATGATCCTGATAGTCCAAAATCCTGGCGGCCAAAACCTCGGCTGAGGAAGAGAAATAGCAGAACAGAAGAAAGATTGTGATACTAGAAAGAGGCAGCGGCCGGGAATAAGAAAGGGATCGCTTGTGAATGACCTTCATCCTCTGTGTCTCTGTCGCCAGGCAGCTCCTGCTTGCCGCCTCAGAATGAGTTCTACCGGCTCCTATCTTGCATCCATCTTCTTTCGAAGGCAATTCAAAACCAAATGTTGCCCGCGCGGGTGCAAAATTCTGTCACTAAGCACGGTCTTCCGCAATTACGCTGACGTATTTATCTGAATCCCAGTTCGCCGGAGACGTGTGACTGCAGGCTCGGTTCTTATTAGCCCCATGCTTCAACGCCGAGACGAGTAAAATCTTCGCACTCCGCCCGGCCCGCGCTAAAGCACGGGACACGTTATTCCCCGAAGGGGATCAATAATCCAGCCCAGGGTTGTGCGGTAGCGCACTACCCTGGGAATCAGAACCTTTCCGGTCCCCCATCCCTGAAGGGGATAGGTAACTAGCCCCTTGGCGTATTCATCCCCTTCAGGGATGGCAATTCATCATGAACCCTAACCCAGGGTGGCGGCTGCGCCGCAACCCTGGGCTGCATTACTAATCCCCTTCGGGGAAAGAGACGCTTCGTTGACAAATCTCGAGGATTCCAAATGAACTATCTTTTTCGAGTGTGCGACCAGAACAGGCCCCAAGAAATCAAGAAATGTCTTGAGTTGCATCGAATCGAGAGTGTCCAGACTCGAACGCCTCGCGCTAAAGCATGGGGCTAATGAAAACCAACAGACTCTCGAGGGCCATCCGGCATTGTCGATATAGTGGTTATTGGCAGGCCTCTTTTTCCATTTTTTATCTCAGGAACTTGGGTCAACTTTGTTATGCTTCTGTTGGCGATTTTGCTCGCCTGAAAAAAGATTCTTGTCGAATGGAGAAGCTCATGGTCGAACTTCGAACCTGTTGGAATTACTCAGTTGTACTGTTACTTCTTCCCTTAACAGTGACATTCTCTTTCAACGGTTGTTCAAAGCCCACGCCGTCACCTGCGCCTAAGGAAGAGTCAAAGCCTCCGGGATTATTGCTGCGGGATTATCAACCGAAATCGATGCTGGTAACTGAGCAACATTATTTGGAAAAGGCTAAGTATCCGGTCATTGACGATCATAATCACTTGAGAGAATCAGACCCAGAGCAATGTCTCAAGGCGATGAATGCCACGGGTGTGGCCCAAGTGGTCAACCTGGACGGAGATTGGGGAGATAAGCTGAAGGAAAATATCGAGAAATTCGAGAAAAAGTATCCTGGACGTTTTCTAACTTATGCTCTAGTGGATTGGAGCAAGATTGACGAACCCGATTTTGGTATAAAAGCCGCCGCACAATTGGAAGCTGATGTGAAAGCCGGCGCTCATGGCTTAAAGATTCACAAAACTCTGGGACTAACCATTAAAGACAAAAGCGGAAAGATAGTTCCAGTCGATGACGTTCGTATTGATCCGATCTGGGCCAAGTGCGCTGAGCTGAAAATTCCGGTCGAAATTCACATTGGGGATCCCGCCGCCTTTTTCACTCCCCTGGACAAATTCAATGAACGCTACGAGGAACTGGAGTTCCATCCCGATTGGCTCTTCTACCCTAATTATCCGGCCTTGGAAGAAATCCTTAGACAGGGAGAAAATGTTTACGCACGTCATCCTAGAACAACTTTCATCGGTGCCCACGTTGGAAGTCAGGCGGAGAACCTGAAAGCTGTGGCAGCTCGGCTGGATAAGTATCGTAACTATTACGTGGATATTGATGCTCGTCTGAGTGAGTTGGGTCGCCAGCCTTACAGTGCTCGCAAGTTCCTCATCAAGTACCAGGACCGGGTGCTCTTTGGAACTGACACTCCGCCTGACACTGAAGCCTATCGGCTGCATTGGCGTTTTCTGGAAACAGAGGATGAATATTTTGACATCTCCAAAAGTCACCATTTTCAAGGGCGGTGGATGGTCTATGGCTTGAACCTACCGGATCAGGTATTACAGAAGCTCTATTTCAAGAACGCCTTGAAATTAATTCCAGGAGCGGCGGGTAAGCAATGATTCAACTGGTTGGAAATTCATGAAGGTTCTCCAGTCCTCTATGAAATATTCATGGTTGCTTTTGCTATTCTGGAACCCCGCTCACACGCCAGACTGTAGCGCAGTCGTTGCGACTGAGGTGTCTGGCCTCTTTCGTTCTCAAAGCAGCTTGCTTGACTTGAACCCGCCGGTGCATTTGTCGCAACTAAGGCACGCACTGTCGGGCCAAACTACGGGAACCTATAAGGGGCGCACGATTGCGCCCGTGATGAGTGCGGCTGGGGCTGACTGGCTGACCCGTGAAGACCGTGAGCGAAATGAACAGCCGGAAAAGGTCTTGGATGCTTTGAACATAAGAGAAGGGATGACCGTAGCTGATATTGGGGCCGGTGTGGGCTATTTCAGCCTACGTCTGGCCAGGAGAGTGAGCAATAACGGCCGGGTCCTGGCTGTGGATGTGCAATCCGAGATGTTAGAACTACTGAAGAAAAATATGGAGAAGCAACGAGTCTCCAATATTGATCTTATTCAGGGGAGTCCCGTGGATCCGCATTTACCGGAGAACTCAGTTGATCTTGCCTTGCTGGTAGATGTCTACCACGAGTTTCAAACCCCCGAAGAAATGATGAGCAGGATTCGAAGCTCACTAAAATCTGACGGCAGGCTGGTACTGATCGAATATCGAGGGGAAGACCCCAATGTTCCGATCAAACCGGAGCACAAGATGACGGTCAAACAGGTCCTCTTTGAAATTGAACCCATGGGTTTCCGACTAAAAGAGACCCTTGAATTCTTGCCCTGGCAACACATCTTTATTTTCGTCAGAGACTGACCCTAAGATTCAGCCGGCTTTCAATCTTCAAGCCACAAAAACCCGGACAGCCTGTTTCAGAGGAAACTATTTGTGGAGTACGGGAAATTATATATCATGTTTTTTGGCGGCTCCAGGTCATCGTCAGCTTTAATCGAGCCCTCGGGAGTTCACTGTGAAAGGATTTGGGAAAAGAAATGTCGAGAGCTTTCCGTACTACCGTCACGGGTAGTTACCCACGCCCCGTTCAACCAGCAGACACCCTGAAAAAACCAACCCTCTCTCGTCAGGAAGCCGACGAAATCATCCGCTGGGCGGTGCGAGACCAAGTGGATGCCGGTTTGGATATTGTGACGGACGGGGAAGGCCGGCGCGAGAATATGTATTACTTCTTCCAACAGCGCATGGATGGCCTCTCGTTCGAGGAGATGGAATACCGAACCTACGGCACGGCTGGATTTGGGATTGAGATTGCTGCTGTGGTCGACCGGATTGGTAACCCTCGCTTCGAACTGGCTCGAGACTGGAAGGTCGCTCGGGACGTCGCGCCAGCTCACGTTGAAGTTAAGATCACCTGTACCGGACCGCACATGTTAGCCAAGTTCTCCAACAACAAGCGTCCCGATCTCTATCCCACGGATCGCGATCTGGCTTTCTCTTACGCCGACGTGCTGAACGTGGAACTGCGGGAACTGGTTGCTACCGGCTGCCAGTTCGTCCAGTTCGACGAGCCTGCCTGGACGGCCTTTCCAGAGGAAGCAATATGGGGAGCCCAAGCATTGAATCGGGCCGCCGAGGGACTGAACGTCAAAATCGGTCTTCACGTGTGCGGGGGCAACCCCCAGCGGAAAAGAGTTTACTTTACTAAGTACGATGACTTGGCGGAAGCTTTCGGCACAGCCAAGATTGATCAGGTTTCATTGGAACATTGCACCCTGAGCTACAACATGCTCACGCTTTGGGACAAGTGGGACTTTGAGGGCGAGTTCGCTGTGGGAGTCATCGACCAGCGTAGCGACGCTATGGAATCGCCTGAACTGGTGGCCAAACGGACTCAACCGGTGCTGGATTACTTCGAACCCGAACGGCTGCTACTGGCTTCAGAATGCGGATTTCAGCATGTTCCGTTGGGCATCACTCGTGGTAAGTTGCGAGCCTTGGTAGCCGGGGCTCGTTATCTGCGCGAGGGCAGGCATGAATCGGGCTCTTGATCTTGCTCTAGTGGCAACCCCACGTGATTCGAACTCCCCAACCGCAAGAAAGGGCACCAGGATCGATGAGCAGGACGGCGGCTGAGCCGGTGTGATCCTGGTCTTTGAGCAACAGACTGAAGGTTGGTTTTGATCGTGAAAGCCCTAGTGTACACACAGCCGCATCGGGTGGAATTACAAGAGTTGCCCGATCCGTCAATCAAGCCTGAGGAAGTGCTTATCAGAGTTCGAGCGGTCGGGATCTGCGGTTCGGATCTGGATGGATTTCTGGGCAAGAGCAAGAAGAGGATTCCCCCCTTGGTGTTGGGTCATGAGTTTAGCGGCGAGATCGTGGAGATTGGCAGGGGAGTCTCCGCTTTTCGGGCAGGAGAGGCCGTAGCGGTCTATCCCCTGGTGAGCTGTGGAGAGTGCGACTATTGTCGGACCCATCGCTACCACATCTGCCCACGGAGAAAGGTATTTGGCCTGGACTTTCACGGAGGATTGTCTGAATACGTTTCGGTGCCTCAACAATGTCTGTTCCGAATCCCGAGTGGACTGTCCTTTTTAGAGGGCACCCTGATTGAACCGCTGGCTAATGCTGTCCACGTTTTGGCAAAATGCCCGTCTGTTCCAGGTCAAACAGGGCTTGTTTATGGCGTCGGGCATATTGGGGTGCTGGTTTACTTGGCTGCCAGGCACTCTGGTGCTCGCCTGGTGGCAGTAGTGGATCGCAATCCACGACGTCTCGCGATTCTTAAGAGCTTAGGCGCCAACCTGGTTGTGGATTCCTCAGAACAGAACCCCGTTGAGGCGATTCTGGCCTGGACCGAAGGGCGCGGTGTCGATTTTTCTGTTGATGCAGTTGGGCATTCCATGTGTCGCCAGAACGCCATTGCTTGCACGGCTGCCGGTGGAACCGTGATTTGGATTGGACTGGCTGGAGATGTGTGTGAGATCGATGGTCGCGCCGTTGTCACTCGGGAAGTCGAAATCAAGGGTTCGTACGCGTATGGCAGGAAAGACTTCGCTCGCGCCATTTCGCTGCTCGAGCAGGGACTCCTTCCCTTGAAGCCGCTCGTTACCGAAGCAAAGATGGAACAGGGCCAGCAGGTTTTCGAAGACCTTGTCAGCGCAAATACCTCTCTGATGAAGGTGATCTTCGTGATCTGATTGCAAACGTTTCAATAGAGTTTCCGGTGCCCCATGGCGCCAATCATGCTTCCCAATCATGCTTCTTGTTGCTCTCGTCGTCGGTTCACGAGTACAAGAGGACGAGAACGAGAACGATTTTGCTAGGAGAGAGAATCTAACGCGCTGAGAAGGTCAACACCCGAAGGAGGCCGATGAAGAACACCTGGCGCGATGTCCCCTACGGCACCAAGGCGCCGGAAATGGTGACTGCGATTATCGAAATTCCGAAAGGTAGCACATGTCTTTGAATGATTGACATTCCTGAAAAGGAGAAGATATGAGACTAAATTGTAACTTCATAGCTGGGTTCTCTGGCGGAGTGCTGGTGATGGGTTTTTCCTTCTATTTTCATTCTGCCGGCGCGGCAGAGAATGCTGCAAAAGTCTTGTTGGAAAATGAGCGAGTGCGAGTTCGAGAAGTCCGCTTTGAGCCGGGCGTGAAACCTGGCCCGCACACGCACCCCTATGCCCATGTTGGCGTGATTCTTGATGCCGGAACGCTGCAATTCAATGACCCTGATGGCAAAAGCGATAAGAGAACTTTTAAATCAGGCGATGTCGGCTGGCGCGACGCCAAGGTCACCCATGAAGTGGTGAATGTGGGCAGTTCGCCCATGAGGATCATTGAGGTAGAAATCAAGTAAAACTTTTCTCTCGATGAGTCCCTGGTGCCAGCTTACTTTTAATCATCTTTCTGCCTTCCAGATCATTCGATTTTGCACAGCTGCACTGTTTCATAGGCTCAAATCGAGTGATACCGGAAAGTAGGGGCAGCTCAAGTTTACGGATGCAGCAGCAGCTTGCCATAGGTGCTTCGAGATTCCAACGCTTTTAGCGCTTGACCCGCTTCTTTCAAGGGGTAAATCTGTCCTATGATAGGGCGAATCCATCTAAACTGTCCGGGGTGCAGTCGATGTTGCAAAAAATGCCGCTTTTGTGAGATGGTTGTAATCCGGAATGACTGGGAGAATTCTTATGAAAAGGAAGGGAATAAACAATCGCAGAGTCTCCAAAACTAGACGGAAGCTCTTACAGCTGGCTGTAAGTGCGGCCATCGTACCCCAGCCAATGCTGGCTAAACAGGTGAAAAGCCCGTCTTCGCGCAGTCTCAAATCTATCGAGCCCAAACGTGCCAATAGATTTTTTACGCCACAGCAATTCACATTGGTCGAGGAATTAACTGAAGCCATAATTCCGGCTGATAGCCATTCGGGCGGTGCGAAAGCCGCCAAAGTGGCTGACTATATCGATCGAATCCTTCGAGAAACCGGTAATGAGGAAGAAAGGAAAACTTGGTATGAAGGGCTCAGGCTTATAGATGCAATGAGCGAGCGACAATGCGGAAAGAGTTTTCTAGAATCGAGCGCGGGAGAAAGAACGGGAGTTCTGCAGGTTCTTTCTGACAACGCAGAGGCGTCAGAGCTTCCTGAAGTGAGATTTTTCAACGCATTGAAGACCATGACGGTGGATGGATATTACACATCGAAGATTGGGATCCTGGAAGAATTACAATACAAGGGTAACACGGTATTGGAAGAATTTGTTGGCTGCGAGGACACCCCACGTAAACCTTCTTGACAAATAATAGGCCTTCCCCCCCAAGACCTCTCGGGAGGCTGCTCCAGGTTAACCTCTCACATTGACTACACAAGTCAAAGGATTATGCGGCTAGAGCCAGCTCTGCGGCTTTTAGTTCCGAACGATTCCCTTGTGGCAAGATTGCCCATTGCAGTCCACTTTCTGGACTAAGTCTTCCCTGGCATTCCAATAGACTTGTATTTAACCCAGCGGTAAAGAGGGAAGCCCATTTGTTGGTTGACTAAAATTTCAAATTTAGCTATCCTATGGCCTAGATTTTAGAAGAGGAGATCGGGGAACACAAATGATCGCCAACAAAAACGAAAGAGAACTAGTTTTTGAACAAGACAGGACCGGTCTATCTTACGATGACTGGCAAGAGAATGGGTCGTACTACGACTCTGCCTTTCTCGTTGAGGATCAACCTTCAGTATTCGGAAACGCTGGGATGGATGGCCGAAGTCCGGAAGATTTATCGTCAGAGGATGGGGAGGGCCCACTTCCGCATCCGAACTCTTTCCAGCGGGTGAATGAAGAAGACGAATTATCTTCTCAATGGGTGGATTCGGTATCTCAATACCTGCATGAAATGGGGTCAGTTCCATTGCTCAACCGAAGGAGCGAGGTCTTTCTCTTTAGGAATCTGGAGAGTTCAAGACTTCGTCAGTTAAGAATACTAGGACGCTTAGTATATAGTTCAGATCAATTTCAAATGGTTGCTGATGAATTGATGAAGAATGGCGAGTATGAGCTTTTTGGCGGGGCCGGGGAAAACGAGCCAGATAATTCTTCAGACTTCCAAAAAAGGGAGTTGTTGAGATTTCAGAAAGAAATTGCCCGTGCTATTCCAAGAATTCGTCGCCTTTTCCTGAAGATTTATGCTCATTCGCCTTCCGGTAGTCAGAACAAAGCCAGAAAGCGTTTATGCAATGAATATCTACGCCACCTCGCATTACTTGGTAAAATATGGGCCAATTTCAAACCCAGCGAAAAGACACAGGCCCTTATTTTTGAACGGGTGCGAAATCTTTCAGAAGAGATTCAGGGACTGATTAGGTCAATCGACGATTGCAAACAACAGCTTGCGCTAAGCAAAAACCACCGCACAAGAAACCTAAGACAGGAAATCGGTAAACTAAGAAACCAATTAAAGGGAAGACAGCTTGAAATTAGCACAGACATCGACCAGCTCTTAAGAACAGTCGAAGCCTATCAAGCTTTGAACCTGCGGAAGAACAAATATCGCAATGCGATTATTGAAGCCAATTTGCGCCTGGTCGTTTCTATTGCCAAGAAGTACTATCATAACAACTTAAATTTTCTTGATCTGATCCAAGAGGGAAACCTGGGCCTGATGCGAGCCGTAGAGAAATTCGATTATCGACGAGGAATCAAGTTTTCGACCTACGCAACCTGGTGGATTCGGCAATCGATCATGAGAGCGATTTTTACCCAGGGGAAGACTGTGCGCATTCCTGAGCATCTTTCCTTGACCGCTCAAAAGCTGGCTAAAATTAAAAAAAGGTTAGTCGAAAAACTGGAAAGGGAGCCATCAGCCGAGGAAATTGCCAAAGAGGCCAATGTACCCTTCTCCAAAGTGCTCACCATAATGAAAATGTCTCAGGACTCTGTTTCTTTAGATTCCCCGGTTGGTCCGCTGGAGCTTCAAAA
>QHZP01000035.1:22578-25902 GCA_003224715.1 Acidobacteriota bacterium
GATCTGTTCCAGAATCTTACTCAAAGAGAGAGGGAAATCCTAAAATTGCGCTATGGATTCGGCGATGGCGGTGAATATACGCTGGAGGAGATTGGGAAGAGATTTACCCTGACGCGTGAGAGGATTCGACAGATTGAGAAGGAGGCTTTAAGTAAACTCAAGTACTCAGCTCAAAATCGATTAATCAAAACCTACCCTCGAGTTCAATGAGACTGGGAGAGGGACGAAACGAGGTCTAAGGCGAGTTTTTGGATTCGTGCATACGGATTTGAAAATAATCGCATCCGGGGTAAAATAATGCAGCTGCTCAGGCATACGGAAATTGCAGATGGCGGGTTTTGCAGGTAGCCGGGAAAGACCAGAACTCTATTCATGGGTGACCTTTAAATGTCTACTCTTCCAAAAGAAATTGAGAATCCAGAAGCTCCGCTATTCACAATCGGGGTAGTTGCGGACCTCTTAAATGTTACTGATCAAACCTTAAGGGTATACGAAAAAAAGGGTCTAATCACTCCGTCGAGGCGCAACCAAGATCGTTATTATTCCACCAACGACATTGTGTGGCTGAAATGTTTGCGGAGATTTATTAAGGAAGAAGGAATTAATCTGAAGGGTATAGAAAAACTGATGAAGTTTGTGCCCTGCTACGAGATTAGTCCGTGCGAAGACTGCTGTAACTGTACCGCCTACCTTAAGAGGAGTATCCCGTGCTGGGAATCGGCGACCAAAGTCTCCCCCTCAAGCAGACAATTTTGCCAACATTGCAGTATTTTTACTCTTCACCAAATCACCAAACCCGTTTAATTTACCAGGCAACAGTTACGCCCCGAGAAGTCTGTAAACTCGAAGAGAAAAGCCGGGCTCGAAGAGGCCCAAACAGGCCTGGAGAACCGGGGAAGATTCTCGTTCCGCTTCATGTAAGGTTTAACCGCAGGGTTTCCATCCTGAAACTCACACCACCGTAGGAATAGAAGACAATTCCAACAGATTTTTGTCGTGATCCTCATGAGGAAATTGACGGGCTGAGACATGACCGTCAATCGGAAGTTGGGTTTCCTCTTTTGGCAAAACTCTTCCATTTTTAGAACGTGCCGTTTTTGACCTCAGGATTTCATCCTCATTTTAAAGGAGATGCGATCGGGCATAAAGGCATCTCGATTGCTTTGAACAAAGATGCCAGTCAAGATTTGCTGTCAGGAGCAACCAGTCCAGATGAACCATTTATCTCAGAACATTCTTATGGAGGTCCAAACTCATCTTGTATTTGGTCTTGGCTTGATCGTTGCCGCTGTTTTGATGAGACGATTGGGATCATCACCAGGCAAGGACAATCTCGAAGAGAAAGCGCTTAAGATATCTAGCCTTCAACAGTCTCAGGAGAATTGCAGGACATTTCCGCCGTTAATTCTTCCGACATTTCACGATGAAGCCAATCCCTCGGTTTCCCTCCAAGAAAGGCCTTTGCAACTGCAGCCAGGGGAACCAGAGCCATTCATGGAAAATCCAATTTGACCAACCCGGAAGTCCTCTGTTACCGCTTTGAGACGTCCTCTCAAAATCTGCTGCGTGGGCCTGGGCACCCTTGTAATCGCAATCAATTTGGTCCGCTGGCATAGAAATCGATGGCTGAATAGACTGCGCAAGGGCAGGACATCGACGCTCTATTTGTTCAAGTGCTGCCGGCTCGTTTTTGAAAACGAGCGAAGATAAAGGGTAGGTCCAATTCAATATTGGAAATCCGTAGCACCAAATAACTTCGGTGTGAAAACTCGTCGCTGCGAGTTTACTGAGCAGTTCATTTTTTTCGTAGCGTCGGGCATGACCTGCTCGAGCGTCATTGCGGGTCCATTGACGCATGTGTGCGGGGACGGAAAAAATCAAGGTCCCTTTTGGTCCGAGCAGACTTTCCCATTTTCTCAAACAAATCTCATCGTCCTGGTAATGTTCCAAGACTTCAAAGGCGAGGATTAGATCGAATTTCTCCCGTAAGGCAAAGAAATCGAAAGAGCGAAATTCAATAAGGTTCCGAGTCGTTTTTCTCCAGGTCTGATGTTGGCGAATGAGATCAGGATTGAGATCTAGGCAGAGTCCCGAAAATCCCCGTTCCTCCAATTCTTCGTAAAACCTTCCGCTTCCGACTCCTATTTCCAAGAATTTTCCGGCGGGAATCTGGTGCAACAGGCGCCTTGTCAAGAAGCGGCGATATAAATAAGCCAAGGTGGGATTACTTGGGTGCGGCAAGACTGACCTCGTGAGCTGGCGAAAACTGTGAAACCCTCCGAGGGTCTGCAAATTCAGGTTTCCTTATAAGCAAAATCCAGACTGGAAACCACGGTACAAAGGGTTTGAGTAGCCAAACAGGAAGCCAACCTACCCAGCGGGCCCGGGCGATGAGAGCAGGATCATCAGGAAAGAACTGCTTTGGATTCTTCAAGACTACCAGTGTTAAATCTTGCACTTTAAAGCGTCGAGTCCATTTAATGAGTTTCCAATAACTAGGAAGATTATCCACGTAGGCCCTGCCCCGGCCTGCCAGTCGAACATAAGTATCTGCCATGGGTCGCGCCAGCCAGGAAAGCAAGGGCAAGCGATAATGGGGTTCCAGCAGAGCGTAGCGGTTAGGGCATGCCAAGTAACATAATCCTCCCGGCTTGAGCACGCGCCAAACCTCGGTTAGCAACCTTTCTGGCCAGGACACGTGTTCCAAGACATGATTGAGCAAAACAACGTCGAACCTTGAAGAGACAATGGGTAGCCGGCAGCCGTCGGCTTGAACGAAATGAAACGCGCGAGTCCTTTCAGGATCAATGTCTATCCCTACGACGAATCCGAAGTCCTTCGATAACCGCCCGGTGATCTGCCCCTGACTGCAACCAACATCAAGCAACGAAACATGAGCGATATCTTGAAATTCTCTCCGTAGCACTTTCAAAATCTTTTCAGCTTTGGCCCCGCGCGAGGCTAAGTAATCAACCCGAAAATCAAAGCGGTCTAAGAATTGACTTGATTGTTTCATGGTCATATCACCTACCGGACCAATCCATGCTGCTGATTACGTCTTCTCGGCTGTCATCCTTGCGACATTGCACCATGACCTTTTGAATCGTTTCGACCATTCTCTGCCACGAAAAACGGGACAAACCGGATGTGATATTTTGAATCATTTCATTCTCGCGATTTTGGTCGTAGAAGTCGAGAACCGCATCGGCAATGGCCCTCGGGTCGCGAGGCCGCACTAGATAGCCGTTCCTTTGGTCTTCCACCACTTCCATCAAGCCCCCTACTTTACCGACGACGACCGGTTTTCCGAAACCAAAGGCCAAC
>QHZP01000035.1:25907-27087 GCA_003224715.1 Acidobacteriota bacterium
TACCAGGTCGGCTGCGGCAAAATAAGACTCCACCTCTTCATTGGGAATGTAGTGGTGGGCGAAGGTCACGTTATTTTGCAAATTCAGATCTCGAATGAGGTTGTTGTAGATTTTCTTCTGCTCCCAGACTTCGCCGGCAATTATAAGATGCACCGGGTAATGCTTCAAAATATAGGGTAAACTTTCCAGAAGGTAGCGCAATCCTTTATATTCTCGGATGAACCCGAAGAACAATAGGACTCGTTCTGTCCGGAGACCCAATCTTTCCCGAGCCTCAGCTTTTGTTAGTAAAACCTGTTGGCACAGGTGCTGATAGACCGGATGGGGATTAACCCAGATCTGGTCCGACCGAGAATCTCCAATCCACCTTTGAAGATTAGCCTTGTCCCATTGCGAATGGGTAATGAACACATCTCCCATTTTGAGAACCCTTTTGGATACCGAAGATTTTAGCCAGGAGGATTCATGTTCTACCACGTTGTGACAGATGAATAATGCGGTAGCCTCAGTCACCTTTCTAAGAGCTTTTAAAAAAAGGAAGTAATAAGGGGTCCAATAAAACACAGACCAAGGCAGGATGACGAGCTGGGACTCATGGGGATTCAAGGCATCAAATTCTCGATCTGGCGATTCGTGAACCAATAAGCTAGAGCTGGGATCACGATCGTTATTCCCCGGATAGAGCCACGCCGGGTACTGACGAGAGTAAGAAATGAACTGGACATCATAGCGGCTCCGCAAGGTCCGCACCAGCAGAGATGTGTAGTGAGAGATGCCTCCTCGAAAGGGATAGGTGGGGCCGACAACCGAGAGCTTCATCAACGCTGCGATTGTACGAAGGAAGCCTTTGTCGCCGTTTTTTGAGAAACAACGGAAGAGTTAGGCTCTTTAGCTAATTCCAGTTTCCGAACACGATAGAGGATATCTTCGCTCAGCCGGCGATTGGCGCTGATTAGATCTGCAACCAGGCCTATGACCATAATCTGAAATCCCACGATCATCAGAATAGCGGACAGAATCAACGACTGGATGTGTCCACCGGCGGCCACAGCCAAGTAAAAATAGAGATAACGCAGCCCCAAAAGGAACCCCAGCAGAAAGCCAAATCCCCCGATGCAAAAGAAAACCCGCAACGGGTTATACATGGCGTAAATTCTCAGGATCGTGGCGGTCGATCTTT
>QHZP01000208.1 GCA_003224715.1 Acidobacteriota bacterium
CAAACGCTTCAACGAAATCGGGCTGATCCAATCCGTCGAGCAAGAATGGGGGCATGCACTGCTCCGCATCCTGCGGCCCGATCGTTTTGAGCAGCCAGCGCCAGGAGGTGATATAACAGGACGGTGCTGCCACTTTGATACGGTCATCGAGAGCAGACAAATAGGCCGTCATGGTGCCGCCCCCGGAATTGCCTGTGCAGCCAATCTTCGTCGAATCCACCTCCTTTCGGGATAGCAAGTAGTCCAGAGCCCGCATTCCGTCCCAGACGGTATAACGGGCCAGGTTTTCGCCCGTCAACAGGCACTGAACGCCTATGACCGTGTGTTCGGTGGTTGAGGATCCCGCCTTCCATTGCTTGAAATCCGGATCGTAGTTCTGAATTCTTTCGCCCTGCCCAATCGGGTCGTAAGTCAATACCACAAATCCATTCCTGGCAAAGGTGATCAAGAGTCGTTGCCAGGCGTGGTGCGATTTAGAGCCCTGCTCATGACCCAGCGGGAACAGGATGGCCGGGTAAGGGGGTGCGCCCGTCTTAGGCAGGTATAGATTGGCGGTAACAAACAGCCCGGGTTGGCTTTCGAAGATCACCTTTTCGATCTTGTATCCCTCGCGCTCAAGAGTGCCGACCACTTTGGGATTGAGGGGCGTTCGTTCAGGCAGGCGCCCGATGGACGTGAGAATGCGCTCGCGGACTTCGGCCTGGCGGCGAGTCACCTCTTCCTTAGTGGACAGTTGGGTGATGCGCCTTTCACGCTCTTCCAGTTGATGGAGTGCTAGTTTCATCAGGTATCGGGAAAGCATTTCGCGTGAGGCGGAGAACTCCGCCGACCCCTTCAACACGTTAAGATCCTCGCCAGATTGCGCTCGGATCGGTCCTGCTGTCAAAAGAACCAGTGCGAGTGAGAGAATTATCGAGTCGCTAATTTGTGTTTTCACGAGATGATCCAAAGCTATTAAGTCTTGCAGAATTTAGTGATGCTCATTCACTTTGCCGACGACCCCCTAAAACCGGCATTATTTTGGAGTGCGGTGGGGCTTGACACCGCTTTCTTTGGTGGCGGCTTGACGCCACCGTTGGCCGGCGATCACCGCCGGCCTTTGCCTGCGTCAAGCCGCAGGCTGCTCCAAAGCGCTGTCGAGCCAGCGCACACCACAGGACCGCCGCTCTTGCTCGTTTTTCGGACGACTAACCAAATAAGGTTTCGGAAATGAAGCCTGACGGACCGAAGCCAAAAAACCTTCCAAGGAAATCGGAAGCTTCGACATTATCTCTACAGCAGCCTCTTTTGGCAATGGTATGCTTAATTCAGATTCCAAGGTTGGGAATGTTCCCCTGAGGCCTTTAGATGATCGCCGAAAGCTGCCTCCCACATTCCTGGCGCAACAATTTTTGAAAATTTCCGCCAAAGGTGTAACCTTCCGCTCCTTCGTGCCACTAACTCACCGGACGGACTGACGAATCGAGCGGCAGGTGAACAGGTGCTGGATACTATGATGCTGGCTGGCCAACCAGTCGGGCACGCTATGGCTCTGACGAAAAACACCGAGGACGTGATCGCGCGCGCCAGCCATGGCGACCCGGAAGCCTTTCGTCTTATCTTCGAGAGATATGCTCGTCCCATTCTCAGTTTCATCTACGACTTGGTTGGTCAACGCGAGTTGGCTGAAGACCTGACGCAAGAAACATTTGTGCGGGCCTACCGGGCTCTTAACACGCTTCGGGACCAGGCGAGGTTGTCCACCTGGCTTTTTGGAATAGCTAGAAACGTAGCTCGCGAGTCGTTTCGTTCCCGCTCGAAGGACGATCGGAAGGTTGAAATGGACAATGATCAGGTCACCGAGTTGAAAGATGACAAACTTTTACCCGATGGCGAGTTGTTGAACCAGGAATTGAATGGTGTGATTCATGAGGCACTGGAAAAGCTGGACGAAGACAAACGGCTGGTCTTTGCGCTCAAGATTTTCCAGCAGCACAGCTATGAAGAAATCGCCGAGATCACCGGCTTTTCCATACCCAAGCTCAAGACGGATCTCCACCGAGCTAAAGCCGAAATGCGTCGTCGAATTCGCCCATACCTGGAGCTAAGCCATGAGATGTGAAGAATATTTGCCATTAATTGAAGATTATCTCGAGGGTGAGTTGGATGAGCAGGCATCACATCGCTTGACCTCCCACCTGGCTGTCTGCGTCACGTGCTCTAGGGAATATCAGCAACAACAGCGCGAACAACAAATCTATGCGCACTACCAACGCGAGATTGAGCTGACACCGGCGCTCTGGGCTGCGCTAAGGAAGAGAATCAAAAACGAGCCGCGCCCACCCATGCGAGGCCTGGGGCGACTGCGGCAATGGCTTATCAGCAGGCTGGCTGTTCCCCGCTTTACTCCAGCCTTCACGCTTACGTTGGTGCTTATCGCAGTGGGGATCACGACGGTGGTGGTGAATTATGTCAAGTCGCGTAGCCACGCGCCGGAAACTGAGATAGTTCTCCAAGGACACAAGATTCAAAGCGAGCTGCCTGCGCCTGATTCAGGCAATTCAGTCCCGGCTGGTGCTTCCAGCAGACATGGCGCGCCATCCAGCTCCAACCCCAATAGCCCGGAAAGGGCTTTGAAGGAAAGCGATGATGTGAGAGGGAGAGGCAAAGACTCGCAGGGTTCAATCCCAAGGTTGACGCAGCCTTTGAGAGCAAAACCGTCTCACAAGCCTACCGCGGAGGAACTGGTGCGCGAGGCAGAACAAAAATACGTGGCGGCAATCGCAATCCTGTCACGCGATCTCAAGATTCGTGGTTCTCAGCTTGATCCGCGTCTGCGAGCACAGTTCGAGGGAGCTCTGGTCGCCATCGACCGGACCATCGCCGAAACGCGACAGGCGGTGCGCCAGCGTCCTAGCGATCCGCAGGTTGTGCAGTACATGCTGACGGCCTATGCCAAGAAGGTGGAAGTGTTGCAGGAAATGGCGAGCTACTAATATGATCCGAAAATTTGTCTACGTTTTGATTCTGACCCTGGCTACACTTCCCTGCCCCACTATGCCAGTCCTGGGTCACAAGGCGACCACCCAGGTCGCAGGCGAGCAGGAGCGCAAGCTCCAGCGCGGCGGCAAAGTCGCTGTACGAAACCCTGCCGGCCCCATCAGCATCACGGGATGGGATCACGACACGATTCAAGCGACCGCGGTCAAGACTGATCAGGAAGAGACGGTGCGTATCAATATAACAGAAGACTCACAGCACCCCGGTGTTGTGTCAATCACACCGGCGCTGGAGGGCCGTCACGGCGGCCACGAAATCCACCTGCAGGTGAAATTGCCGCGTTATGCTCAAATTGAGTCTGCCAATGCCCACGGCGGAGACGTTGAAATTAGCGGCATTGAGGGTTCCGTTAACGTCAGCAGTGGGAGTGGTAATCTAGTCATCAGAAAGGTTGGTCCGCTCACCGCTCACACCGGAAGCGGAGACGTTAAGGTTGAAGACGTGGCGGGACAAACCAACGTGTCGACCGGTAGTGGCGACATCAGCCTGAGTAGCGTGGGCTCGGTGGAAGCTCGGGCCGGGAGTGGCGATATCTCTATGAATGCGGTGAAAGGCTCGGCAAAAGTCCAGACGGGTAGCGGCGATATATCTGGCAGAGACATCAATGGCGATTTCATCGCCAAGTTGACGAGCGGCGACCTGACGCTGGAAAATGTGACCGGTTTGGTTAACGTGACGGTTACCAGCGGCGGGGTGAAGGTACACGACTCAGAAAGCGATGTGCGTGTCAGCACAATCAGCGGTGACATGACCATCCAGTGTGCTAAAGGTCACGTTGAACTCAGCAGCGCCAGCGGCTCCATGTCACTGACGGGCATCGGTAATGACGTCGAGGCAAGCACAACCAGCGGCGATATCCAGTATACCGGCAAAATGCGTCCCGGTGGGCGTTACCGGATGAAATCGACCTCGGGTCAGGTGCAGATGACGATCCCCGCAGACGTCCCTGGTTTCACGGCCACGCTTTCGTCCTATGGCGGGGAAATTGAGACCGATTTTCCTCTCAACGTAGAGTCACCCTTGCAGCGAGGCCCGATCAATCGTCGTATCATCGGGCGTTACGGTGATGGACAGGCGCAAATCACGCTGGATTCCTTCAGCCAAGGGGTTAAGCTCAGCAAAGCCTCGGCTGGCACGCTCAAAGATTGCAAATAACCTTGTCATGAGCCTGCGGATCACCCCGAGTGATGAACCTTATTCCCCTCCACAGGAGGGAAGCTGTGCAGAAATTGGCTGTAGAGCCCTTTTGAGCGGCCCCCTCACCCGCCCTTGTGAACGCTTATCAAGCGTTCACCCGTCTCCCGTTGGGAGAAGGCGGTTATCAAAAAAGAAATACTCTCCCCTCGCCCCAGTGTTGGGGGAGAGGGGACGGGGGTGAGGGGATCGCTCCTGTCGTGCATGATTTGGGTATATCAACCTTTCTTGAACAAAGTAGGCAGAACGAGGACCGAGCCGCGACCGTAAGGGAGCGGTTGGGGCAATCTGCCGGGTCTACCCCTCCCTCACGGTCGGGGCTCGGATTTCTGCTATTTTCACGTGAGTCATCCATGCCGCACAGCGGCACCACCAAGAATGAAAAGTATTCCCCCTTCGAAGGGGGTGCAGGGGGATGTCCTGTGGCGAACGTGTCACTGGAAAGCCGAAGGACCCCCCCTACACCCCTTGATAGGGGGGATTTTCAGAGGAGTCACAAGAATGAAATATCGTTTTTTCATCTTCCAGCTCATTGCTATAGCACTCGCTGGTACGGTCAGATTGGGGGAGGCCGCCAAGCTCGGCCCGTCCCAGGACGAATTCCGCTGGCACGGCCAAATGCCTTCCGGAAAGACCCTGGAGATCAAGGGTGTGAACGGCAGTGTCCGCGCGGAGCTTTCCTCCGATGGTGAAGCTGAGGTCATCGCCACCAAGCACGGTCGCCGCAGTGACCCGAAGGACGTGGAAATTAAGGTGGTGGATCACAACGATGGGGTTACGATTTGCGCCGTGTATCCAAGTGGCCATTCGGGACAGCCCAACGAGTGCCGCCCCGGCGAGGGAGGACGGATGAACGTTCACAATAATGACGTCACTGTGGAATTTCGAGTTCGTGTGCCGGCGGGAGTCCGCTTCATCGGCCGCACTGTCAACGGCCAGGTTGAGGCAGCCTCACTCAAGAGCGGCGTGGAGGCTCATACTGTAAATGGCAATGTCCACATCACCACCTCGGGCATTGCTCAAGGAAAAACGGTTAACGGCTCCATTACGGCCTCGCTGGGAAGTGCCAACTGGACAAACACGCTCGAATTTGAGACGGTTAACGGATCTATCCAAGTTGATCTGCCCGCCGAGACCAATACCAAATTTCGAGCGGAAACCGTGAACGGCAACATATCAACGGACTTTCCTTTGACTATTCAAGGTAAACTCAATCCGAAGCATATAGAGGGAACCATTGGAAGCGGCGAGCACGGGCTTACACTCAAGACAGTTAACGGAAGCGTCGAGTTGCGGCGAGCACGCTAAGCGTCAGTCGCCCTTGGTATCCCTGGGGCAGCACCGTTAAGAGCCCGAAACGCCAGCGAGGGTGCCGCGGCCGACCCTCGCTGGCGCTTCGGGCTTTCAGACTTTCCCAAAACGAGACCGAAAATTCTCGTTTCGGTCTACATAATGGTCTGAGCTCAAACCAGAGTCGCGACCCCGTGGGTTGCCGCGTGGTAGGACCAGGAATCAGATTCGCATTATGGCCAAAGATTGGGAACTTCCTGGGAGTCGAACTGCTTTCTGAAATCACCGAACTGCCGTCTCGACCCACTGACCCCCTGGCTGCCTTTTCCACTCGTTCCACACCAGGAGTCTCCCGTCCCCGGTTCAACCTCAAGCATCCGGCGTTCAGGCCTCGGCGGTAGCACCTCCCGAAACATACTCCTCTCTGAATTGCTTATCGCCACCAGACTTCGTCCTTCTGATATAATCCCTTCGTGATGAGTCTCGATCGCTTTCATAGCGCTGTTGGCAATTGGTTCACAAAGCAGTTTGCTGCTCCAACCGAGCCCCAAGCCAAGGCTTGGCCTTCCATTCAGAAGCGGCAGCATACCTTGATTGCGGCGCCCACGGGCTCAGGGAAGACATTAGCTGCTTTTCTGGCCGCCATCGATGACCTGGTACGGCAAGGAGCTGAAGGCCGGCTTGGCAACACAACCCAGGTTGTCTATGTCTCTCCTTTGAAGGCCCTCAGTAATGACATCCAACGTAATCTCCAATTTCCCCTGGAGGGCATCCAACAAGAATTGCAGTCCATGCGGCTGGCCGAAGTCAAGATTCGAACACTGGTGCGGACTGGAGATACTCCCCCCGCAGAACGCACGGCCATGGTTCGCCGGCCGCCGCACATCGTGGTGACCACACCGGAATCACTCTACCTTCTTCTTACCAGTGAGAGTGGCAGAGCCATGTTGCGAACGACACGCACCCTGATCATCGATGAGATTCATGCCCTGGTTGGCAACAAACGTGGCTCGCACCTGGCTTTGTCGGTCGAGCGTCTCCAGGCGCTGGTCGGAGACGAGCTGGTGCGTATTGGTCTCTCGGCGACGCAACGGCCGATCGAAGAGGTGGCTCGGTTCCTGGTTGGAAAGGGCGGTCTGGCGGTCGATGGCTCTCCGCAATGCGCGATTATCGACGCCGGGCATGCACGCGAGTTTGATCTCGCCATTGAAGTTCCCAGTTCGCCGCTGGAAGCAGTGATGTCGGGCGAGGTCTGGCAAGAGATTTATGACCGGCTCGCGAATCTTATCCTGGAGCACCGTACGTCGCTGATTTTTGTCAATACCCGTCGCCTGGCCGAGCGCGTGGCGCGTCATCTGGGCGAACGCATCAGTGATGAGAATGTAACGGCCCACCACGGCAGCCTGGCGCGCCTGCAACGTCTGGCAGCCGAGCAACGTCTCAAAGCCGGGGAGCTGCGGGCCCTGGTAGCGACAGCTTCGCTGGAACTGGGCATTGACATTGGGTCGGTTGATCTGGTTTGCCAGCTGGGCTCGACTCGTTCGATTGCCACCTTGCTGCA
>QHZP01000782.1 GCA_003224715.1 Acidobacteriota bacterium
AGAGACCTGCCGCCGGGAGTAGATCAGCGGAGTCCTTGTCGCCATCCCGACTGGATGGGGCCGGATGACATGGTCATCAAAATTGAGGAATTGCGTGAGGCCACGGATTGGCAGGTTCCCATTTTCGTGAAGATGGGAGCTACCCGCGTGTTCGATGATGTCAAGCTGGCCGCCAAGGCTGGAGCCGATGTCGTCGTGGTGGATGGCATGGAGGGGGGAACAGGAGCCTCTCCCGACATTTTGCTGGATCATACTGGGATTCCGACTCTGGCAGCAGTTTGCGAGGCCCGGGCCGCTCTCGAGGACATCGGCCTGTACGGCCAAGTACAATTGATCATAGCGGGTGGAATTCGCAGTGGGGCCGATGCGGCTAAGGCCCTCTCTCTGGGAGCCGATGCCGTTTATCTGGGGACAGCCACATTGATTGCATTGAATTGCAACAAGCCAATTTACGTGGAGGATTACCACAAACTGGGGACGGAGCCTTACGCCTGCCATCATTGTCACACAGGCCGCTGCCCGGTCGGCATTACCACTCAGGATCCGGAACTGGTGGCTCGTTTGGAGATTAATGCTGCCACGGACCGTGTGATTAACTTATTCAATGCACTCACTGCTGAAATCCAGATGCTGGCTCGCTCTTGTGGCAAGGCCAATGTCCACGACCTGGAACCGGAAGACCTGCGCGCCTTGACTTTGGAAGCCTCGATGATTGCCGGAGTCCCCCTTGTGGGGACCAACAAGGTTTTCGGAGGCGGGCCGGGATGGAAAAAGCCGAAGATAGAGGATGGAAGATAGAGGATGGAAGATGGAAGATGGAAGATAGAGGATCGCGTACCTAGCGGTTGCTATCCTCGATCCTCCATCCTCAGCGTCCGTTGGGTTCATCTTGAGTCATGTCCTTTCTCATTCATTGTCCGAACTGTGGTGAGCGTTCTGCCTATGAGTTTCGGTACGGCGGAGAACTGAAGGTCCGCCCAAAACCCGGTGGTACCGAAGAGGAATGGTACCGCTACATTTACGCCAAGCGAAATGAGGCGGCGGCCCAACAGGAATGGTGGTACCACCGGCTAGGCTGCCGGCAGTGGTTTCTGGCAGAAAGGGACACGCGGAATAATCAGGTTTTGAGAACGTGGATGGCGGAACCGTGATGCGTGATAAGTAAAACGTGAGCCCCGCTTTTCTCACGTATCACGTATTACGTTTCACCGAATAGAAGCACGTTTCACGCTATTTAGCAAACAATCCATGTCCAATCAGCGGCTACCCCCCAGAGAAACCCAAACCATCGATACTGACAAAACAATTACCTTCACCTTTGACAACCGGACGGTGTCGGCCTTTGCGGGAGATACAATCGGGTCGGCCTTGTATGCGGCAGGCGTTCGCGTTTTCAGTCGGAGCTTTAAGTATCACCGGCCCCGTGGGCTTTTCTGCGTGGATGGAAAATGCCCCAACTGCCTGATGAACGTCAATGGCTGTCCCAACGTAAGGATTTGCACTGAACCTGTCAATGAGGGCGACAAAGTCCGGCACCAGAACGCCTGGCCATCGTTGGAATTGGATTTCCTCTCTATTACAGAGAAATTGGATCGGTTTTTGCCTCCGGGCTTTTATTACAAGACCATGATCAATCCCCGCTTCTGGCATGTGGCCGAACCTTTCCTGCGACGGGCCGCTGGGCTGGGGAAGATTGACATCCAGGCAAGGTCCAGCCATCACTGCGAGCATGTCTATGAGTATTGTGACGTGGCCATCGTCGGCGGTGATGAAACGATTCGGATTTTCTTGATTGATGATCAGCCGGAATTGGGCGGACACCTGCGCTATTCGATCTCTAAACTTGCCGGACCGGCTGAGTTTACCGGAAAGAGCGGGCGTGAGATCGTCCGGCAAATGGCGGACCGGGTCAAGAGTTTGAACAATGTCACGGTACTCAACCGCGCAACCGTTTTTGGCTGCTATGAAGGGCGACTTTTGGCGATCATGCAGGGAAACCGCTTAATCCATCTTCGTGCCAGGCGCCTCTTGCTGGCGCCCGGCAGACACGAAATCCCTGAGCTGTTTGAGAACAATGATCTGCCAGGAATTTTCCTTTCCCGCGGAGTGCGGCGCTTGGTCAACCTTTACGGAATTAACCCGGGAGGGCGTGTTCTGGTGGTGGCTCGCAATGACGAAGGCATCGAATTGGCACGGGAGTTAATGAGCCAAGGCGTCCACTTGGTTGGCTTGGTAGATAACTGCACTAAGGCAAAGCAGGCTGCAAACCAGGTTGGGAACGTCCCGTCGTATCGCGGTTATCAGCTTGTCAAAGCTTTGGGTAAGAAACGAGTGACTGGAGCCATCCTTGAAAAGAACCATCTGAGTGAACCCGTGCATGCGAGTGCAACTCAGGGTCGCAGTCGGGTTGAAATCGAGTGCGATGTGATCTGCCTTGCCAAAGGCTGGCAAGCTCAGTTGGGCTTGCTCTATCAAAGCGGCTGCCAGATTGGTTTCGACGAGTCGCGGCAAATGTTTCTGGCACAGAAAATTCCCGAGGATGTGTTTATCGCCGGTGAAGTACTGGGCCATGACTTCCTGGAAAGTCTGGTGCTCAGCGGGCAGATCGCTGGCTTAGAGGCGGTGAAAACTATCACGGCCGGAGCCAGAGCGGATTTAGAATCTCGCCTGGACCGTAGTCGGAGACGGTTAGTGGAGTCAAGTGACCGCGGCAATGGTCTATCTGTAGGGTCAGGACTCAGTTCAGGCGGTCCCTGGGAAACCAAAAAGCAGTTCGTTTGCCTGTGTGAGGATATTACAGGGAATGATCTCAGTTATGCCGTGGATGAAGGTTTTGATGAAATCGAGACCTTGAAGCGCTACAGCACGATTTCCATGGGACCATGCCAGGGGAAAATGTGTTCGTTCAACTCGATTGAAACTTGCGCCCGCGTGACAGGAAAGGGAATTGCCGAAACCGGAATCACGACTCCCCGTCCTCCGCTTCAGCCTGTTCCTATAGGGCTTCTGGCAGGACCAGAGCATCATCCCATTAAGAGAACTCCCATGCACTATCGTCACCTCGCCTTGGGAG
>QHZP01000209.1 GCA_003224715.1 Acidobacteriota bacterium
CTCGAGTTCCGGGATAATGCGCTGGGCCAGCGCCTTGCCAAGTTCCACGCCCCACTGGTCGAACGAGTTAATCTGCCAGAGGGTGCCCTGGGTGAACACGCTGTGCTCGTAAAGGGCGACCAGCTTGCCAAGAATTTCCGGCGTGAGCCGATCGGCGAGGATAGTGTTCGACGGGCGGTTGCCCTCGAAGACACGGTGGGGTACGAGCCAATCCGGCGTGCCCTCGGCCTTGACTTGCTCGGGCGTCTTCCCGAACGCCAGCGCCTCAGTCTGGGCGAAGACGTTCGCCAGGAGCATGTCATGGTGCCGGCCAAGCGGAGTCAGCGGTTGGACAAACGCGACGAAGTCACAGGGGATGAGCCTGGTGCCCTGGTGAATCAACTGGTAAAAAGAATGTTGCCCGTTGGTTCCCGGCTCACCCCAGTAGATAGGGCCAGTCCCGTAGGTGACCTCGGTCCCATCGAGCGTGACATGTTTGCCGTTGCTCTCCATCGTCAACTGCTGTAGATAGGCTGGAAACCGCTTCAAGTACTGCTCGTACGGCAATACGGCAACCGTCTGGGCACCGAAGAAGTCGTTGTACCAGAGGGCCAGGAGGCCCATGAGCACCGGCAGGTTGCGCTCGAACGGGGTGGTGCGGAAGTGCTCATCCATCTGGTGGAAGCCGTCCAACAGGGCTCGGAAATTATCCGGGCGGATGGCCAGCATCGTCGAAAGACCGATCGCCGAGCCCATGGAGTAGCGCCCGCCAACCCAGTCCCAGAAACCGAACATGTTGGCCGTATCGATACCGAACTTCGCTACTTCCGTTGCGTTCGTCGACACAGCCACAAAGTGCTTGGCGACCGACTTCTCGTCACCCCCAAGACCCTCCAGTGACCAGGCGCGAGCCGAGTGAGCGTTCGCCATTGTTTCCAGCGTCGTGAACGTTTTCGAAGAGACAATGAAGAGGGTCTCCGACGGGGCGAGATCGCGGACAGCTTCCGCGAAGTCCGTGCCATCAATGTTGGAAACGAACCGGAACGTCATGGCGCGCTCGCTGTAATGCTTGAGCGCCTCGTAGGCCATCACGGGCCCGAGGTCGGAGCCGCCAATGCCGATGTTAATGACATTGCGAATGCGCTTACCGGTGTGTCCTTTCCACTCCCCGTTCCGGACACGGTTGGAGAAGTCAATCATCTTATCGAGGACGGTGTGGACCTGGGGCACTACGTCCTCGCCTTCAACAAGGAGGGATGTTCCCTTGGGTGCGCGCAGGGCCACGTGCAGGACCGCACGCTTTTCCGTGGTGTTGATCTTCTCCCCTCGAAACATGGCATCGATCCGCGATTGCAGGTCCGATTGCTCGGCCAGTTCGATGAGAAGCTTGACGGTTTCGTCGGTGATGCGGTTCTTTGAGTAGTCCAGGAAGAGGCCTACAGCCTCGGCCGTCATCCGCTCACCGCGCTTGGGGTCATCCGCGAAGAGGTTTCGCAGATGTAATTCCCGAACCTTCTTGTAGTGGGTTTGGAGAGCCTTCCAAGCCTTACGTTTGGTCAGCGGTTCGATACCCCGGCTTTTGGTACCTGTTCTTACCGGTGTCGCCATGCTCTTACTCCTTTCGTCTCCTGTCTTCTCTAAGTACGGGCCTTGGCGGCGGGAGCGTCCGATCACCGGCCTGCTCCCACAGGCGAAACCCTCCGAGGAACGCATTGGCGTTGTCGCCCGCCCGGCATCCTCGAGGCAGCTCTTTCAATTTTTTGACGTTGCCTCCTCCCAGAACGACGTCGTCGGGCTGGAGGGCGGTGATCAAGCGGGCAACCACGTCCGCGACGTGGCGCCGCCATTTCTTTTTCCCCCACTCCTCTAATCCCCGCAGGCCCACGTAATCTTCGTAGGTCGCCTTCTTGTAAGGAAGGTGACCCAGTTCCATTGGCTCGACGATGCCATCCACCACCATCGCTGAGCCGAGACCAGTTCCCAAACCCAGGAAGAGCAGCTTCCCGCCCTGATAGCTTCCCAAGGCTTGCATGGCCGCATCATTGATGAGCTTCAGAGGGCACCCGAACGCCTCTCCAAAGTGAAACCCGATCCACCCGGCGGCGAGATTATGCGGTTCTGCAACCGGCCGGTCCCGCAGAACCGGACCCGGGTATCCAATGGACACGACGTCATACTTCCATTCCGCCGTGAGCTTCTTGACTCCGGAGACCATGCGTTTGGGCGTCAGGGTCGGCCCGGAGGAAAACTCCCGAACTTGAGCTTGTCCGGTGGCGAGGACTTTGACATGCGTCCCGCCTATGTCAACAACCAGCACGTTCAAATGGGAAGCTTCCGATATTCTTCGTCTCCTACGAGATTTTACAGCTGTCATTCTCGGGACGATCAACCCTGGCCTTCAACTGGCTACGGCCTGCTTGAGTGCGGCACTCTTGGATGTGATCACCGCCATCAGGTCGTTCCAGGACTTAACGAACGACTTCGCCCCTTCTTCCTGAAGCTGGGCAGCCGGCTTGGTCAAGGCGGTCGATCCACGATAACGCAGCCGGTCCCAAATCGCCAATGCCGTAAGGCGAGGGCAGCGACGTGACGTGCAGCAGCAAGCCAGAGGCGCGGTATTCCGGAGAAACGGCGGCAGACTGATACTGTTGCGGCTCATGCGTGTCCTTTCGACAAGTTCAGCGCGTTATTCACAATTGCCTCGGCCTCGCTCACAATCGCGTTCAGGTGCGACTGGTCCTTGAAGCTTTCCGCGTAGATCTTGTAGATGTTCTCTGTGCCCGAAGGTCGTGCCGCAAACCAGCCCCTGGCCGCCACGACTTTCAAACCACCTATCTGGGCGTTGTTGCCAGGGGCGCGCGTCAGCTTGGCGATGATCGGCTCGCCAGCCAGGCTAGACTCCCTGACAGCCTCAGGCGACAACTCCCTCAGCCTCGCCTTCTGCTCGGGCGTTGCGGGCGCGTCGATGCGTGTGTAGTAGGGCGTGCCGAACTCGGCCGTCAGTTCACGGTAATGCTCGCCCGGGTCTTTGCCCGTACGGGCGGTGATCTCGGCCGCCAGCAGGTCCATGATCGGTCCGTCTTTGTCGGTCGTCCACACGGTGCCGTCATGTCGCAGGAAACTTGCTCCGGCACTTTCTTCGCCGCCGAAGCAATACGAGCCGTCAAACAACCCCGGCACGAACCACTTGAATCCCACGGGAACCTCGGACAGCCGGCGGCCCAACCTTTGCACCACCTTGTCAATGATGCCGCTGCTGACTAAGGTCTTGCCCACCGAGGCGTGCGCCGGCCATAGGGGGCGGTGCGTGAGCAGATAGCGGATGGCCACCGCGAGGTAGTGATTAGGGTTCATCAACCCCGCGGACGGCGTGACGATCCCATGCCGGTCGGAGTCCGGGTCGTTGGCGAATGCGACGCGGTATTTGTCTTTGAGTCCCACGAGCCGGGCCATCGCGTACGGGCTCGAGCAGTCCATGCGGATCGAGCCGTCGTGATCAACGGTCATGAACGAGAACGTCGGGTCGATGGTCGGGTTGACGACGGTGATGTCCAGTTGGTATGTGGCATTGATCGGCTCCCAGTACGGTTTGGCAGCGCCTCCCAGCGGGTCTACGGCCAGCTTGAGGCCAGCGGCGCGAATGGCGTCCATGTCAACGACGTTTCGCAGGTCGCGGACGTAAGGCAGAACGAAGTCTTCCTGATGGGTGCTCCCCGCCTTGATGGCTGCCTCGAAGGGCATGCGCTTCACGCCCGCATTATTTCCTCGCAGCAGGTCGTTGGCTCGGTCCTCCACCCACCGCGTCACGTCGGTGTCGGCAGGCCCCCCGTTACTCGGGTTGTACTTGAAGCCGCCATCCTCCGGCGGGTTGTGCGACGGCGTGATTACGATGCCGTCCGCGAGGTGCTCCTTGCGGCCACGGTTGTAGACGAGGATGGCCCTCGAGATGACCGGCGTCGGCGTCACGCCGTTGTCTCGTTGAATTACAGCCTCCACGTTGTTGGCCGCCAGGACCTCGAGCGCAGTGCGCTGGGCCGGGTCGGACACAGCGTGCGTATCCTTGCCCATGTAAAGCGGGCCGTCAGTTCCGTGGCCGCGCCGGTAGTCACAGATAGCCTGCGTGATGGCCAGAATGTGTGCTTCGGTGAAAGTGCCGCGCAGCGGCGAGCCTCGGTGTCCGCTGGTTCCGAAGCTCACCATCTGGTTGGGATCGCTCAGGTCCGGCCGGCGC
Organism: Acidobacteriota bacterium; assembly: GCA_003224715.1. Lineage (GTDB taxonomy): Bacteria > Acidobacteriota > Terriglobia > Versatilivoradales > Versatilivoraceae > QHZQ01. The sequence continues at coordinate 4,211 of QHZP01000209.1, forward strand.
GCCAAATACTCGCGGTCGAGCCGGGCCACGTTGACCAACATCTCTTTTGGGGCAGGTCGCCCAGCTAGCGGCGAGATCCTCGGGACTGAGTGAGTGTCTACGGCACGGGACATGGCTTCACCTCCCAGATCTGGGTTGCGTATTCGGCGATCGTACGGTCGCTCGAGAACTTCCCGGAGCCCGCCACATTCAAAACGGCCTGGCGCGCCCACTCGTCCGAGTCGGCATATAACTCGCCCAGCCGCTGGTCCGCCTCGAGGTAGGACTTCAGGTCGGCCAGGTGCATGTAGTGGTCCCCGTGTCTCAACAACGTGCCGTGTAACGGGGCGAAGACACCGGGTTCATTGCGGCTGAAATAATCGGAGAAGATCAAGTCCAATGCCGCGCGGGTTTCTGGCTCGTGTTCATAGTGCCAGTGCGGGTTGTACCACCCGCGACTGCCGGCCACCTGTTCCGCCGTCAGGCCGAAGAGGAAGAAATTCTCCTCGCCCGCCTCCTGCGCCATCTCGATGGTCGCGCCATCGCGCGTGCCGATCGTTAAGGCGCCGTTCATCATGAACTTCATGTTGCTCGTGCCGCTGGCTTCGTAGCCGGCGGTTGAGATCTGGTTCGAGACATCGCTGGCGGGGATGAGCCGTTCCGCGAGTGAAACGTCGTACTCGGGCAGAAACAGAACCTTGAGTCGACCTTGCATCGCCGGGTCGCCGTCGATGGTGCCAGCCAGGTTCTCAATGAATTTGATGATTAGCTTGGCGAGCTGGTAGGCCGGGGCCGCCTTGCCGGCGAAAAAGAACGTCCGCGGCGCCACCGCAAGGTTCGGGTTCTCCCGCAGCCGGTTGTACAGCACCACAATGCGCAGGGCATTCAGTAGTTGCCGCTTGTATTCGTGAATGCGCTTGATCTGGCAATCAAAAAGGGTGTCCGGGTCCACCGTCTGGCCGGATGTCGATTTGAGCCAAGCGGCAAACTGAGATTTGGCCTCACGCTTAGCCTTCCTGAAGCTATCACGAAAACCCTTGTCGTCGGCAAGCGGCTTGAGCTTGCTCAGTTGGCTAAGATCAGTCACCCAGCCGTCGCCAATCGCCTGCTTGATCACATGAGCCAGCGCCGGGTTCGCCAGCAACAACCAGCGGCGGGGGGTGACGCCGTTGGTCTTGTTGCTGAAACGCTCGGGAAACATCTCGGCCAGGTCTTTGACCGTTATCGTGCGCAGCAACTCGGAATGAATCGCAGCGACACCGTTGGTGCTGTGTGAGCCGACGATGGCGAGGTTGGCCATGCGGACGTGCTTGGCTGGACCTTCCTCAATCAGGCTCACGCGCTGAACGCGGCCCTCGTCGCCCGGGAATCGGGTCCGAACCGAATCGAGCAAGCGCCGGTTGATCTCATAGATAATCTCCAGGTGACGCGGCAACAACATCTCAAACCACTCTACCGGCCACTTCTCCAGGGCTTCGGGCAGTAGGGTGTGGTTCGTATACGCCAGAGTCCTTTGTGTTAGGTCCCAAGCCTTATCCCATTCCAGGTGCACTTCGTCGAGCAGAATCCGCATCAACTCGGGGACTGCCATCGTGGGGTGCGTATCGTTGAGCTGGATGGCGACTTTTTCAGGAAGTGCAGTCCAATCGGTGTTGCTGCGCCGGAAGCGCCGTATGAGGTCGGCCAGCGAGCAGGCCACCAGAAAATACTCCTGCACGAACCGGAGTCCCTGCCCCATGCTGGTGGAGTCGTCAGGATACAGCACCCGCGTAAGGGATTCGGCCTCGAGCGTCTCGGCCACCGCGCCGACGAACTCCCCATGGCTGAACGCCTGAAAGTCGAAGTAATCGGCCGCCGCTGCGGTCCAGAGTCGGAGCGTGTTGATCGTTTTACCGCCATAGCCCACCACGGGACGATCGAACGGCATACCGATCAGACTGGATGGGCGTCCGGGAATCGCGCTCAAGCTCCCGCCGCGCACTTCGAAGGAACAATTGAGCTTGATTTCGACCTTCTCGTACGGGCGGGCAACCTCCCAGGGATCCTGACGACGGAGCCAGTTGTCCGGCTGTTCCTGTTGCCAGCCATCACGGATCGCCTGTTTGAAGATGCCGTATTCGTACCGCAGACCGTAACCCATGGCCGGGAGTTGCCTCGTCGCCATCGAGTCGAGGAAGCAAGCCGCCAAGCGCCCGAGTCCACCGTTACCCAGCCCGGCGTCGGGTTCTT
>QHZP01000210.1:0-7108 GCA_003224715.1 Acidobacteriota bacterium
TAGCGTTAGGCGTGTCCAGAGGCCGTTTCGGCGCAGAACACGTGGAGGTCTGTGGTCTTTACTGGCACTTTGTGGACCTGGTTTGGATGTTCATCTTCCCGCTGGTTTATTTATTGTCCGTTCAGATGCACTGATTATTTGGAGTGCGGTCAGCTCGTCGCCGCTTTCCGTGGCCGCTACTTGGAGCGGTCACCCGGCACAGGTTAAGAGTAGTAAGGAAGGGTTTCCGCCAAGCAAATTAACTGATCTGAAAGCAGCGTCGAGTCCGTCGCACTCCATAAAGAGGAGGGAAGTCGCTTTGAGCACACATACTGAACTGCATGGCCCCATGCCCATTCGGCTGGTTTTGTCGGTTTGGGCCTGGTTATTGGCCCTGACTGGCGTGGAGGTATTTCTGGCTTATGAAAGGCTGGCCCTGCATGTCATGCTCGTCCTGTTGATGAGCTTGTCCATTGTTAAGGCTGGCCTCATCATGGCGTATTTTATGCACTTGAAATTTGAGAAGATGAGTCTCATTCTCACTTTGGTGCCCGCCATGGTGATCGTGATATCGCTTTTGGCCATCTTTTTTCCAGACAGCCTGCGCCTATTGCACATGCGTCCGTCTTAGTTTGCTGGGGACGCCTCTCTCGCGGCCTGGGACGGACATTTGCAAATCGGGACATTCCCCCAGGTGGCCGTCTCGGAAATACATTTAATCCAGCATGCCGGAGTCGAAGACATGAAAAACTTTTCGCGCATTGCGCATGAGCCGCTCTCACCCGCCCTCGTGACGGCTTCTCAAGCTTTCACTCCTCTCCCCCAGAGGAGAGGAAAAAATTAGAACAACTCTCCCCTCGCCTTTTGGGAGAGGGGCCGGGGGTGAGGGTTTGAGGTTAGATCCGAGAATGCATATCGATTCAACTTCAGAATTCAGGTTTATATGCGTAACCACCTAATCGCCAGTTGGATGTTCAGGATCCTTGTCATTGCGGCATTCCTGGCAGTTGGTTCTATCTGTGTCTTTGCTCAATGCTCCATGTGCAACGCCGTGGCATCCGCCCAGTCTGAGGGAGCAGCCAGGGCACTCAACCACGGCATACTCCTCTTGCTGATTCCACCGGTAGGAATTATGAGCGCCATTCTAATATGGGCTTTCAGGTATCGAAACCCTCCTACCCACACCTGAATTCCTTCGGACTTCCTAAGCCTGTTCCAGACATCTCGTATAATCCGAGTTTCGGACCCTATTCTACAAAAAGTGAACATTGAGCCGGTTATTGATGTCCAGGATTTGAGCCACACTTACCGGCAGGGTTTAGCCGCCCTGCAGGGCGTGAGTTTTAGGGTTACCGCGGGAGAAATTTTTGGACTGCTGGGTCCCAACGGTGGTGGGAAGACCACTCTGTTTCGCATTCTGGCAACTCTTCTGGTCCCGTCGGCGGGATCCGCTCGCATTTTCGGTTATGATGTAAGACGATCAGCCCAATGGGTAAGAAGGTCCGTCGGAGTCGTATTTCAGTCGCAGAGCCTGGATAAGAAGCTGACCGTAGCCGAAAATCTCAAGCATCAGGGGCATTTGTATGGACTCCGTGGAAAAAAACTGCGAGACCGGTGTCAACAGCTGCTGGAGCAGTTCAGCTTGAGCGATCGAGCTGATCACCTGGTAGAAACACTTTCAGGAGGGTTGAAACGGCGTGTCGAGCTGGCCAAGGGCTTTCTTCATCATCCCAGGCTGCTTCTCCTCGATGAACCCAGTACGGGCCTGGATCCAGCAGCCCGGCTGGATTTTTGGCATTATCTGGACAAGCTCAACGGGGAGGAAGGCGTTTCTGTTCTCCTGACCACACATTTAATGGACGAAGCCGAAAAATGCCGTCGGCTAGGGATCTTAGAGAAAGGCCGTTTGGTGGCATTAGACTCCCCTGAGAGTCTCAAAGGAAAAGTAGGAGGAGACGTTATCGTTTTGCGCACCAAGGATCCACAAACATTGTCAGTTGATATTGAGAAGAAATTTCAAGGATCCGTTAGCGTTTTTGAAAATACAGTCAGGATTGAGCGTCCAAACGGGCATGAGTTCATTGCGGAGCTAGTCGAAGCTTTCCCGGGAAGAATCGAAGCCGTGACCTTGTCTAAGCCCACACTAGAAGATGTATTCATTCACCAGACCGGGCATGGATTTTGGTCCGGTAATTATCCGGCAGCCAGTACATAATTTCTAAGAGAGGATTGGTCATGTTGGAAACACTTATCTTGCTGATCTTGAGCATCGTGCTGGGGATCGGTTCTCTCGTATGGGCGGGTTGGTTGGTTTTAGCAGGCCAATTTCAAACCTTTGATGGTCTGTTTCTAACTCTGGTATGCCTGGTCCTGGCCCTGGTCTTTTTTATCAATTGTCTCTGGAATATTCGCAGCCAAGAATTCAAAGAATGGCTGCAAGGAGGCGAAAGGAAAGAGTCCAGCCCAGAGGCCAAGAGGTCCCCCAGTGTCTCTTCCCTCCCTAACAACTCTATGAAAAAAGACGAAGGATAGCGACGCGGTGACGGCCAGAGGCTGCAACCGAAAATCAAACCGTAGAGAAGACCGAAGATCGAGAATGGAGGATCGAGGATCGCGATGTGATCCCATATTTGCGATCTTCGATCTTTAATCCTCTATCCTCGACCTGTTACTGCCGTTTCCAGAATCATGGAACCCCTTTCAGTGAGTCCAGGCTTCATCCTTCCTGTCGCGAGTTTATGGTGGCGGGAGCTTGTTAGATTTTATCGCCAGCGTAGCCGCGTGGTTAGTGCGTTGGGGACGCCGCTGGTTTTTTGGCTGTTGATTGGCTCAGGGTTTGGAAGTTCTTTTCGCCAGCCTTCGACCGAACCCGGCGTGGGTTACCTGGAATACTTCTTTCCTGGCACCGTGATGATGATCCTTTTCTTTTCTTCGATTTTTTCCAGTATTTCAATCATTGAGGAGCGAGGAGACGGGTTTCTACTTTCCGTTCTGGTGGCGCCCATCTCACGACTGAGCCTGGTTTTGGGCAAAGTGCTGGGAGGCACGACCCTGGCGTCGTTACAAGCGGCAGTTTTTCTTGTCCTGGCCCCAGTCATCAAGATTTCCTTGAGCTTCTGGCAATTAACTTTCCTGCTAGCGGTTTTTTTTCTGATTTCCTTCGCCCTGAACAGCCTGGGGTTTGTTTTTGCCTGGCAACTGGACTCGATCCAGGGTTTCCATTCCATCATGAATCTTCTGCTGGTACCTATGTGGGTGCTCTCGGGAGCGCTTTTTCCCCTTTCTGGGGCATCCACCTGGGTCCGCTGGATCATGCGAGTGAATCCTCTGACTTATAGCATGATAGCCTTGCGACGAGCTTTCTACTGGCAGACTGGTCAGATGGTCTCTGAAAGCGGCTCTTTCATTCTTTCCCTGGCGGTTACCTGCTTTTTCGGGCTGGTCATGATGACAACGGCCTGTTACCTGGCGCAACGGCAGGCATTCAAAGGATAGGTTTTGGGAGGCATGACTCAGAGGCTATCGTTGGTAGTGGGGCCCCGCGCCATGGGAGGCTCCTATGAAAATTCCCTCTCGCGAGAGGCAGAAGGTGTAGCCTTCGGGATCTGTCCTCGTTTCATTGGGGACAACCCACGCCTGCACTTCGTGCAGTGGACTCGAGTTTGGACATTTGCGGCAGCGAAGAACGCGGTTGACCCTCACCCGTCGCTTCGCTCCACCCTCTCCCACCAGGAGAGGGAGAACAATAAATGGGGTTGTGGCTCAGATCGACGTTTCCTGCCACGCCGTTTACCACTGTGTCATGAAAGGTCTGTTTGTTAGCCTGCAAATCAGCGCTCTAATCCGTCTCCCTCGCCCTTGGGGAGAGGGTGGTCCGCCATCCGGCGGACCGGGTGAGGGTCAACCCACAAGAATTGCTCCTCAAAGTGTCCAAACTCCAGACCCCTGCACTTCGTGCAGCGCAGTGGAATAATTCTCATCGTTCGTGCAGACAGTTGAATCGCCTCGACCCCCCAACGCCCCTTCACACGGGCGGTTCAGGATTGTATACCCAGGCAAGAAGGAGAGCGTAGACCGATTGAGTATACGAAACCAATTACTGGCGGCATCGATAAGCCTTTTTATCTGCTCCCTGGCCGGTTTCGCCTGGCTGAATTTTGAGTTGAAGGAAAGGACCTCTGCCGGCCAGGATGCCTTCGCGCTTCCCGTCTATGCTGTGGTGCCCAGTTTCTCACTAACAGAGCAAAGTGGAACAGCTTTTGGATTAGCCGATCTCGAGGGAAAGGTTTGGATTGCAGACTTCATTTTCACCACCTGCCCACGGCCGTGCCCTCGCATGAGTGCACGGATGGCTGAGCTACAGCGAGCCTTGCCAGACCTGAGTCCGGTTCGGCTGGTGTCCATCACGGTTGACCCGGAAACGGATACACCTGAGGTTCTGTCCCAATATGCCGATCGCTTCCAGGCTAGAAAGGACCGCTGGTATTTCCTCACCGGTGATAAGGCCGCCATTCATCATCTGGCCAAGGATGGATTTTTGGTGGGGGGCGTTGAGGACGTCATGGCCCACTCGACTCGTTTCATTCTGGTGGACCGCCGGGCCAGAGTTCGCGGCTACTATGACAGCAATGAGGAGGAGAGTCTGAAGAAACTGCTGGCAGACGTGAAGAAAATTCTTCAAGAAAAGGCCGCATGATTCCTATTAGGGATCTTCCGGCTGTGAATGCAACGCTCAATGCGACCAGCGCCATCCTGCTTTCAATGGGTTATTATTTCATCCGGCGAAAGAACACAGCCGCCCATAAACGTTGCATGCTGGCAGCCTTTGGAGCTTCCCTGCTGTTCTTGACTTCTTACTTGTTCTATCATTCGCAGGTAGGTTCCGTGCGCTTTACTGGTACCGGATGGATTCGCGGACTCTATTTCACGATTCTGACCTCACATACGCTTCTCGCTGCTACCATCGTCCCACTGGCCATCATCACGCTATCGCGCGCCTGGAAAGCCCGCTTTGAAAAACACAAACGGATTGCCCGCTGGACCTTGCCTCTCTGGTTTTATGTTTCGGTTACTGGAGTAATCATCTATTGGATGTTGTATGAGCTATGAATGAGTCCATTCATCCCAATCCCTCGAGCCCCTCATCCACCCGCCCAGGATGGCGTGCCAGGCTCCTGCTGCTGCTGGTGACGTTACTGACCGTTCTGATCCCCTTTTTGTTTTGGCGTGGAACCTGGTTTGGCAGAGCTCTGACCGACGGGGAAATCGAAAATTACCTGGGCAGGGATGCGAAGCCCCGCAAGACACAGCATGCCCTGGTGCAGATCTCGGAAAGAATCGCCCGGGGTGAGACTGATGCAGTTCGGAAATGGTACCCCATCATTGAAGGCCTGGCCAACCATCCTGTCTCGGAAGTTCGGGTGACTGTAGCCTGGCTGATGGGTCAAGACAACCAGTCACAATCTTTTCATCGTGCCCTATCCGGGCTGGTCCGGGACCCCAATCCGCTGGTCCGGCGCAATGCCGCCTTATCCCTGGTTCGTTTTGGAGACACCAGTGGTAGGGCAGAGATTCTGTTGATGCTGCGTCCCTACCGAATTCGGGCTCCTGAGGAAGGCGCCTTGACTTTTCGTTTAAGAGAGGAGGATCCAGTCAATACGGGAACGCTGCTGGCCCGCATCCAGTCCGGCGAAAAAGAACCTATTGAGGTCCGTTCTCCTCTTCCCGGATTTTTTGACAGGAAATTAGTCGAAGACGGGAAAAAAGTTTCGTTTGGCGAAGAGATTATTCTTCTCTCTCCTGCCCAGGAGCAGGTTTGGGAAGCCCTGCGCGCCCTTTACCTGGTGGGACAGTCCGAAGACTTGCCCGACATCGAACGCTTTGCCGGCCGAGCCCCTCACATGGCAGACAGAATCCGCCAGCAAGCCCTGCTGACCATCGAAGCCATCAAGCGAAGAAATGCTTCGGCATTCTTATCCTCGGTACCTATACTGTCGTGTTTCAAGCCTATCAAAGAAGGACTCACAGCCTTTGGGGGGATCTTGAAGGAGAATTGTTTGTCAAGTTTGGTACGACAAATTTGTGGGTTATTCCCTGAGATCCACGCCCGTGCCACGTGACGCGAATGGAGCCTCGTGGAGGCGGCATCTTTATAGAGAGAGGCCCACCCACCTGAAGCTCCGAGCCCGGGCGGGGCGTCATGACGCTCCTACGGAGCTCCGTCCATTTTTTGGGTCTGTGATCTATAAATAGTTCGCCTCTACGAGGCTCATTGATTCTATCGTTACCCACAAATCTGTCGCACACCCAGCTTGGGCTTGTCCAAATATGCTGAGGTGTACTTATATCAGAAGATTGCAGGTCTTCAGGTGGCTGTTCTGCAACTTGACGACCGCGCCACTAGTTTGGAGGGCAGATCCATCCCTTAGGCAACAGGCCAGCTGGGACCGCTCTGCCGTTTTTGTGCGCTGCTTTTGATACAGACTCCGCCGCTCGGCGGCAAACTGTAGTTGAGGGACCAAAAGCCACGGAGGGTGGGTGGCAAGTCAGCGAACTTGCGCAACTGGCGACCTGTTGCTGGATGGGGGGGAAGGTGCCCGGGAAAAACTGGAGGTGGAACATGCGACGGGTTTGCTACTTCTTGAGTTGCTTGATGCTGATGGGGAAAGGGGCTGTCGGACAGGGGGTGCCGCAGGTGGAGCTTTTCACGGGTTATTCGCACTTTCATGAGAACGTCGGTTTTTTTAGAGGAGGTCCTATCAATTCGGTCCGTCTAAACGGGTGGAATGCTGCTCTGGCGCTGAACCTCAACTCGTGGCTAGCCGTTAAGGGGGACGTTGCCGGACACTACGGCAATGCCAGCTTCAACGGACTGGGAAGGCCTGGTAAAGTTGGCGTCAACCTGCATTCTGCATTGTTTGGGCCACAGCTCATGATCCGCGAGAGTGAAGGCACAGTTCTTTTCGCCCACGCTTTGATTGGCATGTTCAGGAGTAGCGGCGACCCTACTGTAGGAATTCCCACCTCACCGAGTAGCTCGGACTTTTTGTCACCCGAGACTTTTTTTGCGATGGGCTTTGGAGGTGGCCTCGACTTGAAGCGCCGCGGCAAGGTTGGTCTCCGCTTGCTC
>QHZP01000210.1:7287-8476 GCA_003224715.1 Acidobacteriota bacterium
TATTGGGACATCTGGCAAGTTGATTGATATATGCGGCCAAAATGATGTGGGGAGGTTGGGTGTGTTCGGCTCGATGGCACGAGGAGAGGCCGGCGACCAGAGTGACATTGATTTACTGATAGAATTCTCTAAGCACAAGAGTCTCCTTGCCGTTGTGAGCATTGGAGCGACAACTCTCCATGGCTCTCGGCAAGAAAGTTGACCTGTTGACAGAAGCTGCAATTAGCCCCTTTCTCCGTGAGCGAATCAAGCGTGGCCTTCGGGTAATGTATGAAGCTCGACGAGTCCCGGAGTCGTTAGTGGCCGGCTCACTTTCCGTCGCATGTAAATGGAGCTCACGCGCGATGATCGAGTCACGAGTTGTCAAGTCTCTCCTCACATTCACGATCCTGGTCACGATCTACTTCGTGGCGGGCAAGCTCGGACTCCGCCTTGCCTTTGCGCACCCCAATGCCACAGCGGTGTGGCCGCCGACCGGGCTCGCGCTGGCTGCCTTCCTGATCTTTGGCTATCGCGTCTGGCCCGCCATCTTTGTAAGCGCCTTCCTGGTCAACTTCACGACGGCGGGCTCCGTGGCGACCTCCATCGGCATCGGCGCCGGCAACACTCTGGAAGGTCTGGTCGGTGCTTATCTCGTTAACCGGTTCGCCGGGGGCTGCGAGGCTCTCAGTCACGCCGAGAGCCTCTTCCGGTTCACCGTACTCGCGGCTCTGGTCAGCACGACCGTGAGCGCTAGCTGCGGCGTCGCCAGCCTCTCCTTGGCCGGTTTTGCCCGTTGGGAGGAGTTCGGGTCGATCTGGCTGACGTGGTGGCTGGGGGACGTGGCGGGCGATCTCATCGTCGCCCCGGTACTGTTGGCCTGGAGCGTGCGGCCACAGGTCGAAAGGCAGCGCGGGAATGTTTCCGAAGCGGCCGTGCTGTTCGGATGTCTCCTGCTCACCAGCCAGGTGGTGTTCGGCGGGCTGTTTCCGTCCGATACCAAGGACTATCCGTTGGAGTTCTTCTGCATCCCGTTCCTCTTGTGGACGGCATTCCGGTTCGGGCAACGCGAGGCGGCGACTGCCATCCTCCTGCTGTCGGCGAGCGCCATCTGGGGAACGATACGGGGTTTCGGCCCCTTCGCGCGGGAGATGCCGAACGAGTCTCTGCTCTTGTTACAGGCATACATGGGTGTTGCCTCTGTGACGAC
>QHZP01000211.1 GCA_003224715.1 Acidobacteriota bacterium
CAAGTCATCGTGCCCGCCCTCCCCGAAATTATCACTTACGGACGCACCCTCGACGAAGCCCGCGAAATGGCGCGCGACGCCATCCTCTGTCACCTGCGCGGCTTGCTCAAAGACGGTGAGGAAATCCCCGAAGACCCCCTTGCCCAACAACAGCCCGTCACCGAAGAACTTGGTAGCGCTAACGGGGATCGAACCCGTACTCTCCGCCTTGAGAGGGCGGCGTGTTAACCAATTACACTATAGCGCCACCGCGGCTGATTTTTACCACATCCTCTCCTATTATTCAATTCATTCGTCATCGGTGGGTGTGCGACAATTTCTGGGTTATTTCCCGAAATGCCGGCCTGTGCCGCTTGGAGCGAAGGGAGCCTCGTAGAGGCGGCATCTGTGTAGAAAGACGCCTACCCTCCGGACCCTCCAAGGTCCAGCGGGGCGTCATGACGCTCCTACGGAGCTCGGTCCATTTTTTTTGGCCTCTGAACTATAACTATTTCACCTCTACGAGGCTCATTACTTCTGTCAGTGCCCACAAATTTGTCGCACACTCTGGACCTTCGTCATCGCAGTCATTGGGAGCCACTCCCTGACGCGTGCAGTACAGATAGGACGTTTTCTGCATCGCCCTTTCAGGACCGCGACCGTGAGGAAGGGCGGCCATGCCTTTCCGTACCATCGTATTCCCTTCGGTCCATAAATCCCTGTTGCAGTCGATCTAGGGCAATGATAATTTCAGCGCATGGCAAATGTTCCGGAGCTCTTAGATCAGTTGACCGAAGACAATCACGCCCTGACGATTCGCCTCTTGGTAAAGATCAATTCCATTCATAAGACTCCCCGGCTTAGGCAGAAGCTGGCGAAGATTTCTGTAAGTCAATTTGAATTGCACCTTCCTCGTTCAGGCATGAAGGATCTTAGGTACCTGTTATCTGGACTTACGGCTGTGGGTGGCTTGGAGATTGGGCCGGACGTCCCGGTGGCCTTTGTTCGGGCGGTGTCTGAATATTTAAGAACTTGCGAAAGCTATGGCGTTTCGATTGGCGAGTTCTTGTCAGGCTCGGCTAAGAATTGGGACAAAATTCGGCCCAAGCATCAAGACCTGGTCCGAGCCCACCTGAACGGCACGCTGCAAGGCAATTTTCCCAGACTCGACCGTGACCGTATAAGCCGCGTGGCTTCCTATCTTTTGATTGATGATCTCGCCAGAGTCTTGCCGCTCTTCCCTTTCCATCAGCCGCGCCTGGATTCTCCCGTAACGGTCATTCGAGCTCAGCCCGATTTACCCTGGGCGATCGTTGACGAGCCTTATGATGCCTTGAGCACGCTTTACAGTCATTTCCCCCATATCGAGTGGAAGAGCGGAGACTACTGCGACGATAAGATCTGCTTTGTAGGTGTGCGATTCCTGTCGCCTCTCTCTGCCAAAACATCTTTGGTTCTGCAGAAGTCACTTTCCGGACTCCATTACCGCTCGACCACTCGCATCACCGGAAAAAAAAGGCTATTAAGCCTGGCTTTTTACTCCGAAGCGGACGCCAATCTTTTCAAATTCAATCTTAGCCACTACTCGAAATTTTCCGGAATGCATCAACAGTTTGTCGCCATCGACTTATCCGACTATCGACAAGGCTATCCCGGCTTATCCGGATTTTTTAATCAAGACGTAATACAGGAGTTGCAGTTGGAACATTAGCCCGGACTTCATTCTAAACGCTCATCGATGCTTCAGCTCACTGCATGATGACTTGCATTCGGCCTGGTTTGTTGTCTTCATATCGAAACACCCACGGTGCGAAAGGCCGTCATCCTGCGGCAGGCTCCTCATTTCTATTGTGAAGAGACTGCAGCTTCAGCTATTATGAGCTCGTTTTTTGTTCTATTTCATATTAAATCGATGGGAAGGAGATTGCCTTGAGGATTACAGAAGGAAAACTCAAAAGACTTAATGCGGTAGCTGACAAAAGGGGTGTCATTTCGGCTGCAGCCATGGACCAGCGCGGTTCGCTGCAAAAGTCGATTGCCAAAGAAAAGGGCGTCGAGCCTAAGGCGGTGACGCCGGAGATGATGTCTGAGTTCAAAGTAGCCGTTACCCGGGTCCTCACACCTTATGCGAGTGCTATTTTACTGGATCCAGAGTTTGGCCTGGAAGCCATCAAGGTCAAAGCCAAGAATGCAGGGGTGCTGTTGGCCTATGAACAGACCGGCTATGATCAAACTCAGCCCGGCCGGATTCCCACTTTGATTCCTTACTGGACAGTCAAAAAAGCCATAAAGGCCGGGGCTGATTGTCTCAAGCTGCTCCTTTATTACAGCCCTTTTGAGCCTGAAAATATCAAAGAGATTAAACATGCCTTTGTGGCCAGAGTCGGGGCCGAGTGTGAGCTTTATGAAATTCCCTTTTTCCTGGAATTCGTCGGATATGATCCGGCGGGCGGCGACGAGAAGGGAATTGAGTTCGCCAAAAGGAAACCTGAAGTTGTCGCCAAGAGTATGGAGGAATTTTCCAAGCCCGATTACTTCGTGGATGTGCTCAAAGTCGAAATCCCCGTCAATATGCAGTTTGTCGAGGGAGCGCGGGCTAACAAAGATGGCAAAATAGCCTACAGCAAAAAAGAAGCCATGGACCATTTTCGTCATGCGGCTGAAGTCGCTACGAAGCCATTCATTTATTTGAGTGCCGGCGTCAGTGATGACCAGTTTCGCGAGAGCCTGGAACTGGCCATTCAGGCGGGCGTCAACTTTGCCGGGGTCCTTTGTGGTCGTGCCACCTGGAAAGACGGAATCCCAATCTATGCCAGGCAGGGAATTAAAGCGTTTGAAGACTGGTTGAATGATCGTGGCGTCAAAAACATTAAAGCTCTCAATGAAGTTCTGAAGGGTGCCAAGCCTTGGTATGAAAAATATGGCGGAATGGAGAAAATTCAGAAAAAGGCTTAATCTTGACTTGAGGCTAGAGCAGCGGCCAACTTCATACCGATTGGCCATGAGGAACGACGACCACACATCAAGAAAATGGCAGGGGCGACCGGGTTCCAGAGGAGTTGCCCATGCCGCCTGGGGCGGCGCCATTGAGCATGAAAATTATTCCCCTCCGCTGGAGGGGTGCAGGGTTGGGTTGTTCCCAACCGGAAGACCCACCCCGAAGGCTGATGCCTTCTGCCCCTCCCTGGAGGGGATTTTCATGGGAGCCTTTCATGCCCCCTCGGGCGGCACCACGAAGGATGAAATCTGATTCCCCCTTGGAAGGGTGCAGGGGGAGGTCCTGTGGCGAACATGGCACTGGAAAGGCGAAGGACACGCCCTAACGCCCCCCTTGATAGGGGCGATTTTCAGGAGGAGTTGCTCCTATTCCTATTCAATGGCTCCGTGCGTCTTTACTCTTTCGTGCATTTCGTGTGTTTCGTGGTTCTAAGCGGGCTGCGAACTTGATCGAATCGTGAACTGGTTTGTCCACTCAGCGAGCTAGCGTCAAACGCTAGCGACGGGCTGGAGAGTTACCCTAGCCAGCTAATTTCGCTTCCCTGGCAGAAAGACTTAGCACTATGAAACGCCTGCATCGAAGCCTCAACGGCCGGGAACTTTTTACATTAGCGTTTCCGGCCGGCTCCGACGCTGGTCTGAATACAGGTGAAGCGTGTATTCTTAAATCAATAACTTAACGTGATCTTAGAGAACATCCCGGGTTTAGGCATCCGGCTTGCTTAGTGCCGCTGAGGAAGGCAATCTCATCCTCATCCCCCATGTTATAATCCGATGTCGACGTTGAAAGAAAGTACAGGGTTGATGAATAAACTCAGAGCCGTCAAACTGCCCCGCCCCCCGCAGAAAAAGGAAAAAAGGAAGAAGGATTCCTGGTGGAGTTGGCCATGGTTCTCTTCCTCATGGTCGAAGGTTGGATTGGCGGCAGGTATTTTCTTTGTCGCCTTCTGCAGCATCGTTCTCATTAGTGCTTACTACAGGTTTTCCGGGATGATTGACCGTAAGATCTCGGGAGAAGTGTTTCAAAACACCGCCAAAGTCTATGCGGCTCCTCTGGTCGTTTTTCCCGGACAGACCCTGCGCCCCTGGCAGATCACTGGCTATTTAAAGAAAGTGGGATATTCAGAAAAAGGCAAGGGCCACACCCGAATCGGCGAGTACAGCTATTCTAAGCAGGGTCTCGATATCACGCCTCACGAGGAATCTTACTATGGTAATGCTGGCCCGCCGATTCGGATTGAATTCGATGAGAAATCCGTTAACCGCATTTCCTCCTTAACCGACAAGACCGCCTTAAACTCTTACGAAATAGAACCCCAACTCATTACTAATCTGTTTGACAAGACTCGGGAAAAACGGAGGCTCATCAATTATGAGGATATCCCCAAGGTCTTGCGTGATGCCGTGCTTTCTATTGAAGACCGGAGATTCTTTGAACATCAAGGCATCGACCCCATTGGAATTGTGCGGGCCGCTTTCATAGACCTGACGCGAGGACAATACACACAAGGGGCAAGCACCATTACCCAGCAACTGGTCAGAAGCTTCTGGCTGTCGCCAGAACGTAGAGCCCTTCGGAAACTCAAAGAAATTTATATGTCTATCATCCTGGAAGGCCGCCTCAATAAGAAGGAAATTTTCACCCTCTACGCCAATGACGTGTACCTGGGACAACGTGGGTCTTTCAGCGTTAATGGTTTTGGAGAGGCAGCCACCGCCTATTTTAACAAGGAAGTTAAGAACTTAACGGTTCCGGAAGCAGCGCTTGTGGCAGGAATCATTCAAGCTCCCAGTCGTTACAATCCTTTCAAGAACCAGGAAAGAGCCTTGCAACGGCGAAACGTGGTCTTGCAAGCCATGTTGGAAACGGGAAGCATTACTAAGGAACAGTATCAACAGGCTGTCAAGACCCCCTTGAACTTGGCTCCCCTCAGCATGGACGTAAGCGACGCTCCTTACTTCGTGGATCTGGTAAAAGATCGAATGCTGGAAAAGTATCCAGAAACTGTTTTGCTCAGCCAGCAATACAAGATCTACACGACCCTGGATCTCGAGTTACAGCGCTTCGCCTACCAGGCGATTAAAGAGGGCGCGCAAAACGTGGATGAAATACTGGCCAAGCGGCGACTGAAAAAAATAAAGCTTAAGAAGGGGCAGCGACCGCCTGAAATAAAGATTGAGCCTCAGGATCGAGTGCAAGCTTGCCTGATTGCGTTGGATCCACATACCGGTGAGATTCGGGCTTTTGTAGGAGGGAGAGACTACGGAGCGAGCCAGTTAAACAGGCTGACTACGGCCAAGCGCCAGCCCGGGTCAATCTTTAAGCCTTTTGTTTATGCTGCCGCCTTAAACTCGGCCTTAACCGGGACGGAGCCGGTAATTACGGCCTCCACCATTGTGGATGATTCCCGGACTGTTTTCGAATTTGACGACAAAACTTATGAGCCGAATAATTTTGGGGAAAAATTCTATGGCCCGGTAACCCTGAGAAAGGCCCTGACCAAATCGCTCAATGTGGCCACCATCAAATTCGCCGAAATGACCAATCTGAATAAGGTTGTGAGTCTAGCCAAAGAAGCGGGACTAAACGAAAAATTATTGGCGACTCCGGCCCTGGCGCTGGGGGCTTATGAAGTCACACCGCTCGAGATGGCAGGGGCTTTCACTATCTTTGGCAACAGCGGGAAACGTGTAGAGCCCGTTTTTGTCAGGTCGGCTAAAGATTCCAGAGGAAACGTAATTGAGAAGGCTGAAACAAAAACCAAAGATGTTTTAGATCCCAGAGTGGCTTACCTGATGACGAATCTCATGGAAGGCGTCATCAATCGAGGGACGGGCGCCAGGGCCAGAGGGATGGGCTTTAGTTTACCTGCGGCAGGCAAAACGGGGACTTCTCATGACGGCTGGTTTGCTGGCTATACCAGCGGCTTGCTCTGCATTGTCTGGGTGGGATTTGATGATAATCGTGTATTGAATCTCGACGGCGCTAACTCGGCGTTACCCATATGGACCGAGTTTATGAAAAAGGCCACCGCCTTGCAGCCTTGGCTGGCCAACAGTCCATTCCTTCCTCCCGAAGAAGGTGTCAGGACTCTGCAGATCGATGAGGATACCGGGCTCCTGGCGTCCTCCGATTGTCATAATGTTATTTCAGAAAATTACATCGCCGGATCAGAGCCTACTCAGACTTGCAGCTTGACGGCTCACAATTGGATATTCAATCTTAGAAATGCCCCTGCAGAAATCAGTTCCAGTCGCCCGGATTCTGAGCCTGTGGTGGAATCTGGAAAAGTCGAGCCCCTTATCCCCCCCAAAGAACCAAACTTCCTCAAGAAATTTTTCTCCAAAATCTTTTAGCCAGATAAAATCTGATCAGAAATATTTGAAATTTCTCGGCACGACAGGTAGCGACGAATCCTGTAGCGGCCAGGAATCGAACTGCACCCGACCACGAATGACACGAATCCACCGAATGAGGAGAACCTCGGTCTAGCTAGTTTCTGTCGCGAAACTGGAGGATTGCACAAAAGCTCCCCTCCTCCGTTGAGTCTCCGTTGAGGAGGGGATGTGGCGCGCAGCGCCACTGGGGTGGTCCGAGCCGCTGCAATACCGCTACTGGCTTAGCTTGCGACGACCGTTCGAACCACCCCGCCGCAGCCTGTGGCTGCGACTCCCCTCCTTGTCCAAGGAGGGGAGCCCAAATGCCAAGTTTCGCGACAGAAACTAGCTAACTGGACAAGGGCTGCGTCCTTGATAT
>QHZP01000212.1 GCA_003224715.1 Acidobacteriota bacterium
CAGGAACATAGCCATCAGCAGCTTGATCGAAAGTATGACAACGGCCCGTCCTTGATAAAGCACCGATACTACAAAAATAGCGATAATGCATGGACGATAAGAGCAAATTCACCCCTCCAACAAAAGCCATATCACACTCCTTATTTCTCAACGCTTGACAAGCAGAATGCAGGGCGAACAATGAGGAGGAACAGGCAGTATCTACCGCCATGCTGGGACCTGTAAAATCAAAAACAAATGAAACCCGATTGGCAACTACAGTATTTGCATTGCCTGTTCCCATATAAGGATCCACGGGAAGGCCCAACTCAGCCATCTTATCCTCATAATCATGAAAACAAACTCCAACAAATACTCCCGTGTTCGTTCCTCTCAACTGATTAATGTACCCAGCATCCTCTCCTGTAGCATAAATGCTTTGCAAGAGTAATCTAAGCTGTGGATCCATCCAATCCGCTTCTCGGGGAGAGATATTAAAAAATCCAGCATCAAATTTATCCACATCATCAATAAAGCTTCCCCATTTACAATAGGTTTTATTTTTTGCTTCGGGATTCTCATCATACCAAGGACGATAATCCCAATGATCGATAGGGATTTCCTTCATTAAATCTTTTTTATCGCGTAAATTATTCCAAAACTGATCTAAATTGGAAGCTTCCGCAAACCGTCCACTCATCCCAATCACAGCAATATCATCTCTGATGGGACTTGTGAATGAGATTATAGGAGTTTGTACTACAGCCTGCCTAGATGGCAAAACTTCTTGCCTAGCCTTTGGTAAAATGTTCTCCACGGTCTGATCGATGGCACCAGAAATTCTGGCTTGTTTTGAATCCATGCCTAGGAGTTTTACAAATGGATCCACATGCTCTTCAGAAAGAAACTTCGTTAGTTCCTTTATATTGGGGTATTCAAAAAATAATGTTGGATATAATTCAATGTCTGTTTCTTTTGCAATCTCACTCGCCAATGCAACCAACTGAGAAGATTCTAACCCGAGATCCATGAGATTAACTTCTAAGTTAGAAACTTCTGAACGATCGGGTACAATTTCACTCAATTTATTAGCCAAATATTTTTGAATTTTACGAGAAAATTTGGTTGTGTCTTCTATCGTTCCCGCGTCATGTGGGACTGAAATCTCCTGACGTTGGTGTTCTGGTTCTACGGTGGAGCGAAATCGCTTCACCGAACATCCAGAATAGTGGACAACAACCTGAGACTCAGCATCAATCACATCCACATCAAAAAGAATCATCTCACCTGAATTTTTCACTAATTTTACAAGCAACCAACAATCTTCTAATCCAGTGGTTTTCTGGAAGTAGATATCCTTAATGCCAAAGGGTAAAAAACCATTCTTCATATTTGATGGTCCCAATAAGGGGGCAGCGGCAATAAAAGCGCTGTTGGTAATGAGAGGCGGCAATACATAATCATGATCTTCTTCTCTTGATGTCTGGCTTAAGACAACTCTGGCAAGCACCTGATCTTTTCCCACATAAAGATGCGTGATTGTCTTAAAACTTTCTCCCAGTTCTATGATGGGGTTCGTATATATTTCACTTAAGTTGGGAAATTGGTTTAAGGATTTTTTTATACTCTCTACATCTATTTTTTCATTCTTCACGTTAGTCTTTTGCAAGCTGCCCGTAGCCGTTTGAGTCCATACTTCCGACGATGCATATCGATACACGACCTGAAAATCAATTGAAGAGCCCTTCCGAACAGGTTCAACCAAGACCTCTACTTGCTGATCTTTTTTGACTTCAATAGGTTTAACAAAATTTAGTCTGTGAAGATGAACACTCTTTTCCTCAGGAAATATCTTAAAAAAAGCATTTAGCGCTAAACTGCCATGAGTGCCCCCGATAAGGACCTGCTCACCATTAACAGTGTGATCTCTCAAAAAAGGTTCGTCATATACGTAAACTTCTGAAACAATATTGTCCTGATTCCTCGCATTCGATGGAGGCGTGAATTTCTGATGATTCCGGGTTTTAAAGGCTTTCATTTGTTTTAAAGCCTCTTCATGACTTAACTTCCCTTCCTTTATCTTTTTGATTAAGATTTTTAGTTGCTTATTCATTTTTTAGATCTCTTATCTTAAGAGAGTAAACTCTCGACTTGTTCATCCGATACTTCACCTTTGGATATTTTTTCTAAAAGACTTCGATAGAACTCATCATCAGGTTGTGTTATGTCATCATTCATCGGATCATTATTGGAGTTAAAATCAAACCGAATAGAATGTTCGAAGGCATACTTGGGTAAGGGAATCCAGGGGCTTTTCGGACCTTCCTGGAGTTGGGTGAAATCTATGGCTGCACCCGCTGTCCAATACCGGGCCAACTCCCTTAATTCTTTTTTTTCTATGGCTTCCTGTATGATCGATGGATCCGTAGACGGAGGCTTGTTGAATTTTTGATCCCAAGAGAGAGATATGTTTGAATCGACGAAACTCGTTCTTGCTTTTTGAAGCAGACCGAGTTTTTCGGAGAGTTCATTGTTTGACGAGGCGAGAATTGCGGCTCTATGCTCTAAGCCATGATTCATTTTTTGCAAGGACCATGCCACACTCTCTTCTGTAATCGACGGATTTTCTTTCAGAACGTTTTGCATTCTCCCCATATATTCCAGGAGACTCCACTCTGTTTTTGCCGAAAAAATAAAAAGATGCTCCTTTGAAAAAGATATATTCTGCCCTTTAATTGGGGTCTCGGTCTCTTTTAAATACTCTTCAATAATTAAATTGGCATAAGCCCCTCCCGCCCCGAAGGAATTAATCATCGCTCTTCTCGGTAAATCCCTCCCATTTTGAGGATCATTAATCGAGGGCCACGGTTCGGTTTCTTCCTGGAGATAAAACGCCGTGCGTTCTAACTTAATATTGGAATTTCTTGGAGTAGCATTGATCGATGGCACCAGCGTCTTATGTCGCAGCTGCAGGATAACCTTGCTCAGCTGGGAGATCCCGGAGGCCGCTTCCAAATGACCGACATTAGATTTAACCGAACCTAACGCACAATATTGTTGTTTATTCGTATATTGGGCAAACGCATGACTCAGTGCGATCACTTCAATTGGGTCCCCCAATTCCGAACCATTCGCCGCTGATTCGACATAACCCATCGTTAGCGGATCTATCCCTGATCGTTGGATGGAGGTGGCTATCAATTGGCCCTGCTGTTTGGGATCAGGAACTCCATACATTTGTCGTCCCCCGCTATGATTAACAAAACTACTTCTTATCACGGCATCAATCCGATCGTTATCCTGGATCGCCTTTGACAAGGGTTTTAACAAGACAGCCCCCACACCTTCTCCCGGAATATATCCATCTCCGGCCCCAAAACTTTTACTTTGATTCCCGCTTCCTAAAAATTTGGCCCGTTGCAAGGAATCATACTTAGAAGGATCTAAGGTCAAATTGATCCCTCCCGCGATCGCCATCGAACAATTTTTTTGTTTTAGACTCTCACAGGCCAGGTGGATCGCCGTTAACGAACTCGAACAAGCAGAATTGATCGCAATGCTCGGCCCCGTGAGATTAAAGAAATGTGAGCTGCGATTCGTTATCTGCCAATCCGTCCCATTTGAACTCAGGATGGCTTGTTCTAAGGACGGCATATTCCAGGGATATTGACTGTACATTGTCCCCACAAACATCCCCACTCCCAGCTGATACCTGTTTTGGAGTTCGGATAACGCAGCCTTGGTATAGCCTCCATCCTCTAATGTTTCCCACACAATCTCTAGAAATAATCGCAGCTCCGGCGGCAGTTCCAACACTTCATCTTGAGCAATTCCAAATAAATGATGATCAAACCGATCAATCTGTTTTAAAAAACCTCCATAATATTTCCGGTCTGTTTGCTGTAATTTACCTCCCGACAATCTCTGGCTTAACGAAGCGCGCCATCGATCACTAGATACTTCCGTGATACAATTTTCTCCAGACTTTAAATGCTTCCAGAGTTCTTCTAAATTATTTGAAAGGGGATATCGTCCACTGATGCCTATAATTGCAATATCTTCTGTTTCTTGTTTGGTTGAAATCTGGTTGTCCCTCTCCACTCTTCTAAAGCGATGTTTTTTAGGAAAAGATGCGGGCACAAACTCAGGAGGACCCTCAGCTCTTTTTGATACAATCGTTTCTAAAAATTTATGCGAATAATTTTTTTCAAAATAATCGACCAGCTCCTGGGTATTGATATGTTCAAACAAGAGGGTTTTGGAAAGCTCGCCCGTCACTCTTTCCAACTCGGCAATCATTTTCATTTGCATGATCGAATCAATTCCATATTTTTCAAACGGAGTTTCCACCTGAATTTTTTCTGGTGATAGCTTGATGACATTCCCTAAAGTCTTTTTAACAAAATCCAAAATTTGTACTCTTAAAGAATTATTCGATACACTGATCTTTTCCCTGGGCTCCTTGATCTTTGGCGGTATGGACCCTAATCCCATAGAATTTCTTAAACGCATGACATTACCTTCCAACACCATCACCTGCGACTCTCCTGACATCAGTCCGCGATATAAGGCCTGGATCCCCGTCGACGTTTGCATGGGAACCAACCCCAGGCTTTGCCTCATCAGCTTTTCAGTTGCTGCATCGACACGCATCCCACCTTCTTTCCACAGCGGCCAATTCATCGATAGCGTTTGTCCATGCCGCTGCTTTTCGACAACCAGGTCGTTA
Source organism: Acidobacteriota bacterium (assembly GCA_003224715.1). Lineage (GTDB taxonomy): Bacteria > Acidobacteriota > Terriglobia > Versatilivoradales > Versatilivoraceae > QHZQ01. The sequence continues at coordinate 4,709 of QHZP01000212.1, forward strand.
CGGTACTTTGCGTAGCCATCCATAAACGCATTCGCCGTCGCGTAATCCGCCTGCCCGATATTCCCCATCGCTCCCGCCCCGGAAGAAAAGAATATAAAGAAGTCCAGCGGCACATCCTTGCTCGCCTCATCTAGATTCACCAGGCCTGAAACTTTAGGGGCTAAGACTTCTTCTAATTCTTCTTTTGTTTTCTTAAGCAGGAAGTTATCTCGGATCACTCCCGCCCCATGAATGATCCCATCCAGTCTGCCAAAGTCCTTCTCAATACTTTCAATTAAGTTTTTTACCCCTTTTTTTTCCATCACATCCACTTCTTTGTATTCGATCCTGACACCCAGAGTCTCTAATTCCTTAAGCTGGCCTTGCTTTTTCTCATTAATCGGCGAGCGGCCCGTGAGGATGACCGTTGCCTTCTTCGCTTGTTGAGAAATCTCTTTTGCAAAAATCAACCCCAGTCCACCCGCGCCTCCGGTGATCAGATAGATACCATTCTCTTTCCAGGGAATGCGCACCTCTTCCCCAGAAACTTCAACTTCGCGCCAACTCGCCATCCATCGTTTCCCATCTTGATATCGGATCCGACTTTCCGTCGGGCCGCGGCTATTCTGCTTAAGTTTTTCCACGATTCCTTCTGTATTTTCCACCTCTATGACCTGCCCCATGATTTTTGGATTCTCCAGCTGAGCGGTCTTCAAAAGGCCGGAGAGTCCAGAAAAAAGTTGCTGTTCATCCCTCAGTGGGACCAAGATCTGAATCAGGACCTGGCCCTTTGGTTTGTCTTTGAGGATGCCTTGGATTTCTTCAAACGCTCGGGCAGCATAAGATTGAAACCGTTTATCAATGCCTTGCTCTTTGGAGTTAAAAGTGAGGCATCGTACCCCTTTCATTTGGGTTTCAATTCTTTCCTGCAAAATCTCACCCGGTTCACAGAAGATCACCAGATGCTGCTCATAGTCAGGGGCGAGACCTTCCCCAGGAATAGTTTGTTCTTTCCAGTAAGGCTTTAGCATCAGAGTTTCCGTACCGGTAGACATTCCCACTGAACCGACTTCGCCTTCTAACACTCGAGTTGTAAATCCCTTCAGACTCACACAAATTCTCCCGGACTCATCACACAAATCAATATCGAGTTTCTGGACCTGATCCCCGGCTTTGCTGCCGTCGCTGTACCTGATCAACGCCCACATCGTTGATTCACAACGGCCAAAAATCTTAAGCTCTTGCAGAGCAAAAGGCAGGGCGGCTTTTCTATCACCCGTGCCCATCATTAAACCAACTGACGCCTGCAACGCGGAATCCATCAAACTCGGATGCAGGACATAGTGCTCCTGAGTCTCGGCGACAGAATTTGGCAAAGACAACTTGGCCAACACTTGTTCCCTCCCAACACGCACTTCCTTAATTCCCTGATGTCCCGGTCCATAGTCAATCCCCATCGTCCCGAAGGCTGCGTAGCATTGAGTAGACGAAAAACTGTTTTCACTGCACTCCGATTGTAAAGCGGCTAAATCCAAGGTGAGAACTTTGCTGGCAGAAAATGTATTCTGGTTACTTCCGTTTCCTCCGTCGAAGGACACAACCGCGCTGCCCTGGCTGTGCACGACGGGCTCTGCGTCACCTTCTTCAGATTCACTATAGATCTCGTAGGCGATCTGTCCGTTATCTTCCGGGAAGAGTCCAATGTGGACTTGAACGGCCTCTTTCCCCACCACAATTGGCCTGGACCAAACCACATTTTTGAGTTGTATTTCTGTCTGACCAACCTCCATAGTTCCGGCTGCCTGAGCCACCGCCGCGCGCGCCATCTCCAGATACGCGACCCCGGGTAAGACCCGCTCACCCTTAACCACATGATCCGCCAGAAAGAACTCCCGGCCTGTAAAGGTCGAACTAAATCGTTGCTCGGATAAATTCGATGTGTTTTGTTGCAATAAAGGATGAATTGACGATGAAATTGTTGTTCCACTGCTAGCTTTGGTGTAAATCTCAGGCACCCAATAGCGTTCCTTAGCAAAGGGATAGGTTGGTAGACTTATTCGACGAGGTTTGGTATCGCCATAGAGCTTGTTCCAATCAATAAATAGTCCCTTGACCCACAGATCTAAAATCTTCTTGTATTTTCCTTTCGCAATCCACGCATCCATCGCCTTTTGTAAATCTTCATCCGCAGCAAACACCGCCAGGCTCTCTTTATTTCGTTTCACCTGCCCTCGATACAAATCGCCCTCCTCGCCCTCAACAAAACTCTGCAGCTTTTTCTCAACTTCCTTCACAGAACCCGCGATCAAGCCCAATCGTTCTTCCATCCCTTCCCGTCCCACCTGCAACGTGTAGGCCACATTCGTCAGGTTGTGATCAGAGATTTCTCGCTCCTTGATTGCTGACAACAATTGTCTTGCCTGCTCCTTGAGTCGCTCTTCAT
>QHZP01000213.1 GCA_003224715.1 Acidobacteriota bacterium
AAGCACACTCTGGGTGCCGCTCATTGTTCACTGGCCTCTGGGGTCCCAAGGTTTTGCAGCTCGCGTGGATGAGCCTGCCAGCTTGCTCGACGTGGCCCCAACCATTCTGCAATTTGCCGGTATGGCGCGCCCGTCCGGATTTCAAGGACGAAGCCTATTAGGATGGTCCCGTGAAAAACCGCCCGGCGTGGCCGAAGAGGTTTACAGTGAGAGTCTTTACGCCCGAAATCATTTCGGCTGCAGCTCCTTACAGAGCCTGCGGCTGGGCCGCTACAAATACATAGAGGCGCCCAGGCCTGAATTTTATGATCTGGCTAAGGACCCGGGCGAAACGCAAAACCTGTATCTGCTCAAGAAATCGCTGGCGCTTTCTTTGCGCGAGCGCCTGCAGGCTCTGCGTAGTCGCTTTCAAGAAACTCGCTCGGTTGAATCCAGAGCATTGAGCCCCGAAGCCGTAGCGGCGCTCAATTCGCTCGGTTATGTGGCTGTGAGTAACGCCATCTCCGACCGGGTCCAGTCCCGCCCGGATCCCAAGGACCGGATAGCTGCCTCAGAGAGTTATAGCCGTGCCCTCGCCCTCGGCTCCTCGGGCCGAGTCAAGGAAGCGAACCGTCGACTCGAACAATTGCAGGCCAAGCTCCCCGAGGTCGTGGACATCCGCCTGAGTCTGGGAGTCAATCAGCAGAGGTTGAGGCAGCATAAGGAAGCCGCCGAAAATTTCCGACTGGTGTTGAAGCAGGATCCACTAAACGTCCTGGCTCATTTCAATTTGGCTGTCAGCTATGCCGAGCTGCAGCAATTGGATGATGCCATTAAGGAACTTCAGGCGGTTCTGGCCATGGCTCCCTACTACACGCGGGCTGACGAATTGCTGGGCAGCCTGTGGTTACAAAAGAAGGACTACGACCGGGCGCGGGCTCATTTCGATCACCTATTGACAGCCGCTCCTGGAGACTACACGGCGCATTATAATCTCGGAGTGCTGGCAACGCTCGAGGGCAACTGGGCTGAGGGTGAACGTCACTTGCGCTTGGCTCTGGCCGCTGATCCGAAGTCGGCGGAAGGCTACAATTCCTTGGGGAGCCTGTACCTCCGGCGTGGAGATCTGGAGCAGGCGCGCCAGGTGCTACGTGAGGCCATTCGTCTGGAACCCCAGTTTGCCTGGGCACGCTACAACTTAGGCCTGGTTTTCCGCCGACAGAAGAAGAACGCTGAGGCAGCTCGTGAATTTCGCGAGGCCTTGGCTGCTGACCCCAAATTCCAGGCAGCTCGCGAGGCCTTGGACCGATTACAGGGCCCCGTCAAGGCTCCCTAAGCTCAATTGCATAAGGTACAGCCCTAGCTCGGGCGCGGGCTACTGATCTAGGTCCTCAGCCTGTTCAGTAGCCCGACCGTGACGGAAGACAGGGACTTTGACCGGACTCTTGGACCGCTTGGAACACCCTTGACAAGCCTGCACGTTTCGTCAATCATGGAGCGGTAGAAGGGTCTGCGGGGCGAAAGTATTGAAGACGAGATCCAACTAAGGTTTCAAGCTCTCTACTGCCACCTCCGGAGGTGAAGACTTTCCCAAGCTTACTGCCGGATTCTGAAACGTCGATACATTAGCTGAAAAAAGGGAGTTTCCGATGCCGGGTAGGGCGGCGCCACAGTGGATGAAAAAGTTGGACGGAGCCGCGACCGTTAGGGAGCGGTTGAGGCAATCTGCCGGTCTGCCCCTCCCTGACGGTCGGGGCTTGGATTTCTGCTATTTTCGTAGGAGACAAGCGATTGATCGAGTTAAAATCGGCACAAGAAATTGAGATCTTAAGAGAGTGTAACCAGATCGTGGCTGAAGTTCTGAGCGCACTGAAGGGCCTCTGTGTGCCCGGAATGACGACCCTGGAGCTAGACCGGGTGGCCGAAGACATGACCCAAAAACGCAAGGCCAGAGCGGCTTTTAAGGGGTATCATGGATTCCCGGCCACACTGTGCACTTCCATTAATGAGGAAGTGGTTCATGGTATTCCTTCCAAAAGAGTTTTGAAAGAAGGAGATATCCTCAAGCTTGATTATGGGGTCTTCTATCGAGGCTATTACGGAGATGCCGCCCTCACGGCTCCGGTCGGAAAAATTTCGCCAGATTTAGAAGTCTTGCTACAAACGACCCACCGATGCCTGATGCTGGGAATTCAGAACGCTTTTCCCGGCAACCATCTCTCGGATATATCGGCTGCCATCCAAACCCACGCAGAGATTCACGGATTTTCGCTGGTCAAAGAATTCTCCGGCCATGGTGTTGGCAAAAGTCTCCACGAAGAGCCTGCGGTCTTGAATTATGTTGCCAACGGTCGCGGCATTTTATTGAAGCCCGGCTTGGTTTTGGCCATTGAGCCCATGGTTAACCAGGGGACCGACAAGGTGGTGGTGCTCAAAGACGGCTGGACGGTTGTCACCAAGGACAGAAAATGTTCGGCCCACTTCGAGCATTGTGTGGCGATTACGGAAGATGGGCCGGAAATTCTGAGTCTGATGTAGCTTGAGTGGTATTGGAAATTGAAAATGCATAGCCTTAAAGACATTGCACAGCAGATGGAATTGTTCTCTGCTTACCTTAAGAAGAATGGCTTGAAAATGACTCATCAGCGGGAAGTGGTGGTGGAAAGCTTTCTCAGGACCGACGGCCATTTAAGCACAGACGAACTCTACCAGCTAGTCAAGAAAAAAGATAAGAAAGTGGGATTTACCACGGTTTTCCGAACCCTCAAGGCTCTAACCCATTGTGGTCTGGCTCGCGAAACGGACTGAAGTGATGGGAGTACACGCTTTAAACATCTTTATAATCGGTTTCTCAGTCCCGAACTGGAACAACTCCAAGAGCAGATTGTCTCCAGATACCAGTTCAAATCGATAAGACACCAGTTACAGATTTTTGGCGTTTGTCAGGATTGTCAAAATCAGCGTCCGCGAAAACAAGATGTCTTTGATTCTGATCTGGTGTTTGCCCGGGATGCCCTGCAGATCGCCTTGGCCACCGAAAGGAGTGGGGTCAACTTTTATCTCTCGGCCGCCGAGACGTCTTCTCATCCTTCCGGGAGATCCACCTTCCTGAAAATCGCCGAAGAGGAAAAGAGGCATCTGCACGAACTGGAACACGAATGGGAGCAGCTTATCAAGAAGGACAAGAACATATTGAAGGCCCCGGTTTTTTTGCACTTCGACTATGATGCTCTAAAAAAGATTTTCCCAGCTCGAGAAGAATTAAAGAAAAGGGTTCATGAAAACCTGGATGAGAAGAGAGCCTTGACGCTGGCCATGGAGATGGAAAAGGAGTCTTATAACTTCTTTAGAAGGTATGCTCAAAGGTTTAACAACACCAAAGGTAAAGAGATTTTCCTTATGTTTGCCGCAGAAGAACAAGACCACTACCGCACCATCCAACGCGAATACGAGGAATTGATGCAACGGAGCAGGAACTGAAAGCCACCCGTATTGAATGCGGGAGGCGCGCTCCGTCGCGGGGACCTGAGAGAAATTCATTTCTGGCGGTTTCGAGACTTGCGATGTTGTTCCCCACGCAATGACGGGTTCAAGCTGTCAGTTTAATCAATGACCACTTTGGCCGTGGTGACAGATCCCAACTAACTTTCCGCCTCAGACTCAATTAACATTCCTAATTTCCATTCAGGGCACGGAGTTGACCTTGTATCGTGTTGTCTGTTTCCGTTTGGGATGCGATTCATTCGAGATTTGTCGCCGCGCGCCATCGGAGATGCGCCATCGGAGATTGGCATGTGATCCCTGGAGGGGAACAATTTGAATAGCCACGGGTGCAGCGATGGGATGGCAGTCCCAGAGCGGAACCCGTGGTTGGGCGAGAGTCGCATTCCAACCCCAGAGGGGTTGAACAGCAACTGACGGAAGTTTAGCCCCTTCAGGGTTGGTCTGTTCTCTGGCATGTGACCACAGGTTCCGCTCGTGCTTCACCCGTCGCTATTCTTATTCAACCCCTTCGGGGTTCGCCTTGACTTAAGTTGACCCAGTGGCGGGCGGTCGCGGCTATCCCAAATTTCCGCTTGACACGCGGTTTTTGGCCATGACATTATTGTGACAATCCACGCAGACGTTCACGCCCAACGCCTTTGCGGCTTCACAGACAAACTGCCATTGGGGTTTCTTCTTCGCGCAGATAAATCCCCAACGGCAACAATTTCGCAAAAAGTAATCAGGAGGCAGAAATGCTCAGCAGATTCTCCAAGAACTGGGTCCTCTTTCTTTTCTTCTCGGCGCTACTGCCGGTTTCGAGTGGGGCGCAAAGTTTCAACTCTTCCATCAGTGGCACGGTGACCGATCCGAGCGGGGCTGTGGTGCCGAATGCAACACTGACCCTAACCGCCGTAGATACTGGCAAGGTCTCAACGGTCAAGACTGGGCCCGACGGGCTTTATTCTTTTCCAAACTTGCAAGCGGGCAACTATGAGCTAAAAGTTTCTGCAGCCGGTTTCCGGGATTTCGTGCAGAAAGGTATTTCAATCCTGGTGAACCAGGTGGCTCGTCAAGACATCAAACTCGAGCTGGGGGCTGAAACACAAACGATAGAAGTTCTGGCAGATGTCTCTCCTCTCAATTTCGAAACGCCTGAGCTCAAGCAGTCGATCACGCCCGAGGCCATCCGTGAGCTTCCCTTAATTGTGGGGGGAGCCGTCCGGTCCTCGGCCCAATTTGTCACGCTCATGCCGGGTGTGAATACGGGAGCAGGGCAGAGCGGATTTGATAGTCGCATTAACGGGGGTCTATGGTCAGGCGATGAAGCCGTTATTGATGGTGTTACGCTTTCTCAAGGGATCAATGGAAATACAGGTATGATCTCCGCCTGGGCCGACTATCCCTGGTCTCCCGAAGCGATCAGCGAAGTGAGTGTTCTCACCGCCAACTACGAACCTCAGTATGGTTCCACGACTTCAGCGGTGGTGACGGCGGAGACCAAAGCCGGAACAAAAGACTGGCACGGGACATTGTACGAATTCCATCGCAACACCGCTCTTAACGCTCGGCAATTCGGCATTCCCAATAGGCCCAAGGATATCGAGAACGATTACGGTGGAACCATTAGTGGACCCGTTAAAATCCCGTGGGTGTTTTCGAGCCCGCAAAAGAACTCCTACTTCTTTCTCAACTATGAAGGATTCAAAATTAGGGGAGGCGCCTCCACTCCCACACTGAGCATTCCTTCTCTCAAGGAACGACAGGGCGATTTCACCGATTGGGTCGATAGCAATGGGAAGCTTATCCCGATTTTTGATCCGGCCACCACGCGGCCCAATCCGGCTTTCAACCCCAATCTTCCGGCGGGCCCTAACAATCTGCAGTTTCTGCGCGACCAGTTCATGGGCTGCGACGGGAGGACACCTAACGTGATTTGCCCCGACCGGATTCAGAACTCTCTGGCCAAACAATTTTTTCAGTTTCTGCCGACGCCCACCTTCTCAGGTCCCCTCAATAATTACGTGGTGCCCGTGCCCATTTCTGCAACTGTTTTCGCCGATTCGCTACTGGTGGATGTGCGAGTCGATCAGTATTGGCGCGACAAGGATCATTTCTATGTGACAGTTCATCATCGAGGGTCGAAACCTTCTCAGGTGTCGCAATTGCCTGCCCAACTCGCGAGCGAAGAGCCCTATGAAGTCAACTACAGCTTCGTGGACCGATTGAATTGGACTCACACCTTCAGTCCGACTTTGCTGAACCACTTTGCCTTCGGCTATCTCGACACGGTCATTGGCGTGACTTCCTTTAATAAACCTTATGCCAGCACGCTTCCCCAGATTCCTGGGGCCGAAAGCCACGAGTTCGCACCCATCATCAATTTCAGTGACTTCGAACGCTTCGGCGACAACCTTGAAGACCACGGCACTCGACCTGTCTACGTGGCCAATGACCTGCTGACGTGGGTACGTGGCCGGCACACTTTCAAATTTGGTGGGGAGATGCGGAGGATGGGAACCAATGAAACCATCATTTCTAATGGTTCAGGGAATCTCAACTTTACCCGCTTGGGAACTGGCTTAAACGAGATTAACAGCGGCAATTCCATTGCCAGCTTCCTGCTTGAGCAGGTCGAAAGCGCCTCTTTGGGTATCCAGACTGTACCGGACGTCCACGCACGCTTGCGGGCTTATGATTTTCATTTTGGGGATACTCTTAAGGTTAGCCCCAAGTTGAGTTTGAATTTTGGTATTCGTTGGGACCTCTTTAAGCCGAGCCTAGAGAAATTTGACAATCTTTCTTTCTTTGACCTATTAGGGCCAAATCCTGGAGCCGGCAATCGGCCCGGCCGGCTGGCCTTTGCAGGAACCAAGTGGGGTGCGGCCAGCTTTGGCAGACGCTATCCTGAGCTGTTGTGGAAGAAAGCCTTTTCGCCACGGATAGGGTTCGCCTACAGCTTAACTCCGAAAACTGTGATTCGGACCGGCTATGGTATCTTCTACTCAAACCCTATCTACCCGGGTTGGGGTGGAGGGATGGGCCAAGATGGGTTTAATGCTACGATCCCATTCAGCAGCAGCAATAGCGGATACACGCCGGCTTTCATCCTCAGTCAGGGGTTCCCGGCAATTCCGAGCAGTCAACGGCCCCCATTTATTGATTCCTCCTTCGATAACGGCAAGGACATCATGTACCGTCCCTTCGATGCCAACCGGCTGCCCTATGCCCAGCAGTGGAACCTGACCGTGGAACACCAGTTCACCAATGATATTTTTATCAGCGCAGCCTATGTGGCCAACAAGGGAACCCGTCTGCCCTCCCGCACAGCACCTTTGAACGCCTTGGATCCTAAGTACCTATCCATGGGGACGAAGCTGAACGATGAATTTCAGCCGACCGACACTAGTGTGAATGGCGTTCCTTTGCCTTATGCCGGCTGGGTGGAACAGATGCGCTGCGCGCCAACGGTGGCCCAGGCTCTGCTACCCTACCCGCAGTATTGCAGTTCTCTTCAAGGGACCAATGAGAACGCTGGCAATTCTACCTATCACTCCTTCCAGCTCAAAGTGGAGAAACGCTTCTCGCAGGGGTTCTACATGTTGGGTTCCTACACTTTGTCCAAGCTCCTTACCAGTTCCGACGGGGTGCAAATCGACGCCGCAACGTGGAGCGGGTCTCATGGTGTCATCTCCCCATTCGAAAGAGGCCGGAACAAGGGGTTGGGTATCAATGATACTCCACAAGCATTCGCATTATCCCTCATCTATCAATTGCCCTTTGGATCCGGAAAGCGCTATTCCAGCAGCAGTGGCATCCTCAACCAGGTGGTGGGTGGCTGGCAATTGAGCACGGTCTTTCGCGCCACATCGGGTATCCCGTTCTTCTTCCGTTCCGGCAATTGTAACGTCCCTGGGCAATTCCGGGCCGGCTGCATCCCCGCCATCGGTTCGGGAGCCAATCCATTTGCCCAGGATAAAGGTGGCTTCGATCCCAATAAGCCTTTGTTCAATCCAAGCGCCTTTGAGCCGGCAGAGAGTTTCAACTTCTACTTCGGCCAGGGGCCACGCATCTCCAATCTGAGGGCGTTTGGCTATCACAATCAGGATATTGGACTATTTAAAAACACCCGGATCAGCGAGAAACTCAACCTCCAGATCCGCGCCGAACTATTCAATGCCTGGAACTGGCACACCTTCACCAATCCTGGAGGAGACGGGGGATTCAATAGTGGCGTGATAGACATCGATGTGTCCTCGCCGTCCTTCGGGCTGTGGAACGGGCTGGTGAGTGTTCCGCGCAATATCCAGTTCGGAATCAAGCTGCTGTTCTAGGCGCTCGAGTTTTTCCTTGCGCTCCGAGCGAAGTTCGTCAATTTGTGGAGCTAGCGCCTCTTCAGCGCCGTCGACACAGGAAAGTGGGTGAACGGGGCTTTTCACAGGCCCCAGTGTGGTGTCATCTCCGAATTGATGGGGCATGGCGCCTTTTTTGGGCCGAAGCGTCAGTCCCATTTTAGGCGCCAACCAACTCGGACTCGCGAAGCACTTTATGATAGAATGTGAATTAGAGGAATTGATATGACTACCAAATCCCAAGTGACGACAGAAGACTTGTACCATGTGCCTGACAATGGTAAAGCCGAAATCGTCAACGGAGCGCTAGTTGTGTTGGCCCCGACAGGATTCCTGCCTAACCGGGCCAGTTTTAACATTACTGCAAGCCTACCGTAATATGAGCACCGCACCAAGTCAGGCTTCGCCTTCGCTGATAATGCTGGCTTCAAAGTCCATTTACCCCACCGCCAGTCTTGCAGTCCCGATGCTGCCTTCTACACGGGCAAGTCCACAGGGATGAAGTTTCTGGAAGGTGCGCCCGTCTTCGCTGTCGAAATCAGAAGCGAAAATGATTACGGTTTGCAAGCCGAGCAAACGATGGCAGAGAAGCGAGCCGATTACTTCACAGCCGGGACGCTCGTTATCTGGGATGTTGATTTGCCCGGTGATGATGTAGTCAAGGTCTACCGTGCAACCGATCCCAACAACCCAGCCATCTGCCATCGTGGCGAAGTGGGCGAAGCTGAGCCGGCCCTGCCTGGCTGGACAATGCCTATTGATGATTTGTTCTTATGACTTCGATGTTCTGGATTCGAGGCACACTCTCGCAGTAATAGTCCGCACTTAACTCCTCCTCTGTCCCATCTCTTTACATTCTTGACGCAGCCGGAAGCAGATATTCTCCTTGGAGTACGCCGGCTTGACGGCGCTTTGGAGCAGCCTGCGGCTTGACCTAGGCAAGGGCTGGCTGTGACCATCGGGTCCACGGTGGCGTCAAGCCGCCACCCAACAAAGCGGTGTCCAGCCACCGCACTTCAAAGCTCGCCAAAATTTCTCCTTGACAACGGATTTTAGCCTGTGACAGTATCGTGACAATTCACGCAAACGTAACGCCCGGCGCTTTTGCGACCTCGATGTGGTTTGCTGGGGTTTTGTTTTTTGAGAAAACCCCAAAAGACGCACGGATGGGCTTGCAATTAAGCCCAGCTTTTAGCTCTCAGCAACAGGTGAGCTTTCCTTCACAGTCAGATGAAGGAAGTTCGTTGTTCTATCGAGATTATGTTCACAAAAAGAGCCCACTGAACTTAGGTTCATCACTCAACATTAGGAGGCCTATATGCGAAGGAAACTCTCCGGGGGCTGGATAGTCCCTATTCTTTTAGCCGCGCTCATGCCCGTTTCAGCCTGGGCGCAGAGCTATCAATCAACAATTAATGGTATCGTGACCGATCCCACTGGTGCGCTCGTTCCCGATGTGGAAATGACGCTTACTTCTGTTGATACGGGAAAAGTGGCCAAAACCACTACCGGACCAGAAGGGTTATTTAGTTTTCCTAACCTCCAACCAGGTAAGTACGAGCTAAAGGCTACCGCGAAAGGATTTCGAGAGTTCGTACAGAGAGGAATTTCGGTCCTCGTGAATCAGGTGGCACGCTTAGAGGTAAAGCTCGAATTGGGTGCCGAGACGCAAACCATCGAGGTAACAGAGAACGCCTCACCGCTAAATTTTGAGAGCGCTGTTCGTCAAGATGGCATTACTCCCGAGACTATTAAGAATTTGCCCTTGCTCGTCTCGGACAAGGTACGTTCTGCTGCTGCATTCGCAATCTTGATGCCTGGCGTTAATACAGGTTCCAGGGCGGAACCCTTTGACGCTCGCATTAATGGCGGTTTGCAGTCGGGTGATGAAGCCATCGTGGATGGCGTGAGCATGCAGCAGGGCTTGATGAGCCAATCGGGTATGATCACCATCCACGGAGATTTTCAGTATACTCCAGACATGGTGAGTGAAGTCAAAGTGCTCACCTCCAACTACGAGCCCCAGTATGGTTCAACGACCTCGGCTCAGATTATTGCCAACACCAAGTCCGGAACTAATGAGTTTCATGGCGGCGCTTATGAGTTCCACCGGAACACTGTGCTTAACGCCCGCCAGTTTGGGGCAGACGTTAGGCCTAAAAACCTGCAAAACGATTTCGGCGCTTTTATTGGTGGGCCTGCCAAGGTACCTGGTTTATGGTCTGCCAACAAGAAGACTTACTTCTATGTAAACTATGAGGGGTTCCGCGTCGTCGGTGGCGCCAACCGGCCGACGATCACGATCCCTTCGCTTCAAGAGAGGAATGGAGACTTCACCGATTGGAGAGATTCCAGCGGAAATTTGATTCCGATCTACGACCCAGCTACAACGAAGTTTGTCAATGGCCAGATCGTTCGCCAGCAATTCATGGGCTGCGACGGAAAGACTCCTAACGTCATTTGCTCTTCGGATCCTCGGCTACAAAACTCCCTAGCTAAGGCATGGTTCAAATTCCTTCCCGATCCAACCTCCGCCGGGCCCGTCAACAACTACCTGGTTCCGAAGCCTGTTCCCGATAGTCTGCTGGCCAATACTAACTACTGGCTTATTCGCGGCGACCACTACTATAAGGACAATGACCACTTCTTCGTCTCCATCTACTATCAAGGCGCTGCGGCGAATTTCAACACCGTTCTACCATTGCAGCTTGCCAACGAGAATTTCACGGCTCCTCAATACGCCTTTGTGGACCGGCTGAACTGGGACCACACGTTCAGTCCGACCTTGCTCAACCACTTCGCGGGCGGTTACCTTAACAGAAACGAAGCTTACGGATCCATCACCACGCCTTATGCTGATGACTTTCCGAAGATTCCGGGTGTTGCAGGCTACGGCACGCCTCCACAAATTAATTTTAGCGATGGCTTCCAGACCTTCGGGAGTAATACCGGCTCCAATGCCAAGAACCGAACCGGGCGGCCCTCTTATGTTGTCAACGACCTGCTCACTTGGGTAAAGGGCAAGCACACGTTCAAGTTCGGAGGGGAGTATCGGAACCTGGGCGAAAATAATCGCAGTGCGGGCAATGAAGCTGGAACCTTTGGATTCAGCCGTGGTTCCACGGGGTTGCTCGGCGTCAATAGCGGAAGCCCGATTGCCAGTTTTCTCCTGGAGCAAGTTGACAATGCCAATGTGGATTTTCGGAGTGTGTCCTCCTGGTATCCTCGGGCCGATGCCTGGATTGCTCATTTCGGCGACACCTGGAAGATCACACCCAAATTGAGCTTTAACTATGGCCTTCGCTGGGATATGTTCAGACCCTCGACGGAAAAGTATGACCGCAGCACTTTTTTCGATCTGCTTGGTGCTAATCCAAGTGCTGGAGGTCGTCCTGGTCGTCTCGCGAGCTGCCAGCTTCGGGCGCAGGGCTCCGGAGGAAACCTGGAAAAAGGGATTTGCTCCTCGGCTCGGCATTGCTTATGCACTCAACGACAAGACGGTCATTCGAACTGGTTATGGGCTGTTCTACACTCAAGCGTTCTATCCGGGTTGGAACGGAGGCGTTGCGCTGGATGGATTCAACACGAGCGCAGCTTTCTCGAGTTCAAATGCCGGCTTAACTCCTGCGTTCATTCTGAGCCAGGGATTCCCCCAAAACTTTCCCCAGCCGCCCTTTGTTGACTCGGGTGCCAGAAACGGCCAGGACCTAACCTATCGACCCTTTGACGCCAACCGCCTCTCCTACTCCCAGCAGTGGAACCTGAGTGTCGAGCGACAGTTCACCAGTGATTTTTATGTTGGCCTCGCCTATGTTGCCAATAAGGGAACTCGACTGCCCTCCACCACAGCGCCTTTGAATGCACTTGACCCGAAATTGCTTTCCATGGGCACAAAGCTTTACGACGAGTTCAAGCCCGGAGACACGGCGCTCGATGGAGTACCCCTTCCCTATCCTGGATGGGTCGAGCAGATGACCGGCTGTGCCCCTTCCGTGGCTCAAGCACTGCTGCCCTATCCTCAATTTTGCAGCGCCTTGGCGGGCCTGAACGAAAATGCCGGAAACTCAACTTATCATTCATTTCAAGTAAAGGCTGAAAAACGATTTTCCCATGGCGCCTACCTGCTGGCATCCTATACTCTGTCAAAACTCCTCACTTCTTCAGATCATGTGGATCAACCAGCCGGCGGTGGCGTATGGTCGGGCTCGCAAGGAGTGATCTCTCCCTTTGAGCGGCATCGCAACAAAGGGCTGGCCGTAACCGACGTGCCGCAAGTGCTCAGTGTTGCCTTCCTGTATGAGCTCCCTTTTGGGAGCAGCAAACGCTTTCTGAACGCCAGCGGCATTGCGGATAGGGTGTTTGGAGGATGGAAGGTCAGCGGCACGTTCCGAGCTTCAGGCGGTGTCCCATTCTTCTTCCGGTCTTCGGAATTTTGTAACGTGCCTGGGCAGTTTCGCGTAGGCTGTATTCCAGCGATCAAGCCGGGTGCGAATCCGTTTGCGCAAGACCGAAGTAACTTCGATCCTAACAAGCCCTTCTTCAACAAAGATGCATTTGAACCCATCGATAGCTTCAATTTCTATTATGGATCAGGGCCTCGAATGACTGACCTGAGAGGTTTTGGATACCACAACACGGATTTTTCTCTGATGAAAGAGACCCGAATCTCCGAGACTGTCCGGTTTGAGGTGCGTGCCGAGTTCTTTAATCTCTTTAACTGGCACATCTTTAACGTGTCAGGGACTTGGGGCGATGGGGCCTTTACCAACGACTTGGCCAGTCCCAACTTTGGGTTGTGGAATGGTGCGGTGTCAGACCCTCGGAAGGTCCAAGTGGGTGCAAGAATCAGCTTCTAGCCTGATTCCATCACGGTTACCAAATCTGGCGTCATCTCTGAAGCATCGGGGATGACGCCCTTTTTTTTTCGTGCTCATTCATTAATTGGTTTGATCAAAGTCCCCCTTGGGCTAGACTTGACGCAACGAGGGACTCAGTATGCTGGAAATGGT
>QHZP01000783.1 GCA_003224715.1 Acidobacteriota bacterium
TCCCTGTCCCCGCTACAGTCATGACCTCCGGCAACAAGACAATGTCGGTCTTGCCCGTCACCACCCTTTCCACGACTTCCACAAATTGGTGGACATTCTCAGCCGCCGAATGAGTCTCTTTCGGATGGTATTTGATGGTGGCTATCGTGACTGGGCGCGGACCGGGGGACGGGATTTCCTCCAAGGAAATGTCGTCCCACCAGACCGTCGCGTCAGGAGCGTTGGCGAGGTAGAGTTGGATAGTCACGGATCCCGCTTTTTCAGGCGCGGGAGCTTCCAGAACCAAGCGGGTCCATTCCCCTTCAAAATTGGGTTTGTAGGCGTAGTTGGGCTGACCAGCCCGACCGATGGAACGGCCGTCATACGCCGGACCAAACGGTTCACCCGTAATGGACGCCCAATCCAGCCGAGCTACGACCTGCAGCGGTTCGTAGCGCAAATGCTCTGCTCGATACCAGGCCACCAGCCGATACCATTTCCCTGGCTCGATGCCGTTGACCGAGTGTTCCCAGCCGCCGTAAGCTGCCGCGTTGCCATTTCCCGAAATCGCCAGCGAGCCAGGCTGTCCACGAGACTGGGCTTGGTCGACAAAGGTTCTCGGCGCTATTTCAGCGCGTGCGGACCAGACCCTCCATCCGGTTGGAAGCTCCTTATTGCCCGCATTAAAACCGGACTGGCTAAACCGAAATGGCACCGCCGCAAGACTGCTTCCCGCCAGAAGGATCAACATCAGGACCGGACAGACTCGCTTTCGGATGTTCATCCCAAATGTGGACCTCCTCGAGCTTAGTATTAAGGGACGCACTTCGCGCCTTGGAGTCATTTCAGTTCAAAAATTGAACCTAGACAGAACGTTGCCTCTTGTCAAGAAATTTCTTCGGCCAAATTCCTTGGCTGGCGGGAGTTTCCTAGGTCCCCCTTTGAAGGGGGCAGCAGCCTCCGGCTGCGACATGCCGGCCAAAGGGACATCCCCCTGCACCGCCCTTCAAAGGGGGAATCAATCCCCTCCCTCGGCTGCTTTGTTTGCCCTCAATCCGCAGATTGACAGGCAATGATCGATTCAGGATGATATAGAGGACTCATACAGGAAAGGTCTATCTCACCCATCTCAAGTCAAGCTGCTGCCAGCCCGGGGGAAACCAAGCGGGTTTTCTTAGTGGATCGCATCTCTCATATCTTCCGCTCTTTTTACGCCATTCGGAATTTGTCCAACAAAGAGGGATTGCCAACCAACGCGGTCTTTGGCTTTGCTTCCATGCTGCGCAAGTTGATTCGGCAGTACCAGCCGGATTATATAGCAGTGATCTTTGATGGCAGCGAACCCACCTTCCGTCACGAAACCTTTCAGGATTACAAGGCCAATCGCACGGAGATGCCGGACGACTTGGCTGTGCAGCTTCCCTACATTCGTAAACTGTGTGAGGCGCTTAACCTGCCTATCCTGGAAATGGAACGCTATGAAGCAGATGATATCATCGGGACCTTCGCCAAAAAAGCGGACCAGGAAGGCCTGCAAACTGTGATCGTTTCCAACGACAAGGACATGTTCCAATTGGTGACAGAAAGGATCAAGGTACTGCATCAGTCCAAGGAAGACATTTTGTTTGACTCAGCCAAGGTAAAAGATTTTTTCGGTGTGCTTCCGAGTCAAGTGGTTGATGTTCTAGGTCTGACGGGAGACACAGTTGATAATATCCCTGGAGCCCCAGGGATCGGAGAAAAAGGGGCGCGCGATCTTATCAGTCGTTTTGGATCGCTGGATAACCTGCTGGCGAATTGCGAGCAGGTGGAGCGAAAAACCTACCGCGAGTCCTTGCAAAAACATCGGGAGCAGATTCTACAGAGTAAAGAGCTGGTCACGATCGATACTCGAGTCCCTTTGCAGATTAACTGGTCGGAGTTGCAGGCTCGGGCGGCCGACATCAGCAGGTTGCGCGATCTCTTCACCGGACTGGGCTTTCAGTCGATGTTAAAGGAATACGAATCCGAGGGGCCCAAGGTTGAGTCGCCGCCCAGCTTCCAGACCATTACAACCCGTGGCCAGGTCGAGCAATTAATTAAGGAACTAAGTAAACAGGACATGGTCTTTTGC
Organism: Acidobacteriota bacterium; assembly: GCA_003224715.1. Lineage (GTDB taxonomy): Bacteria > Acidobacteriota > Terriglobia > Versatilivoradales > Versatilivoraceae > QHZQ01. The sequence goes on from QHZP01000783.1 coordinate 2,093, forward strand.
TATCTGGAATTGGACCACGAGGAACCGATGCTGGCTCGCCCCCTCAGTCTCGCCCTGGCGGGACAGCAGACGGGGTGGATCGCTCGATCTAATGACAGTTCGCTAACTCTCACAGACTTTCGTAGTTTCTGGGAAGACCCGAAAATCCCCAAGGTCCTCCATAATAGCAAGGCTGTTCATGTGCTTTTGGCCAGAGAGGGGATCCCCCTTCGAGGGGTGGAGTGGGACACGATGTTGATGTCTTATCTGATTCAACCTAATCGCAGCAACCACAATTTCGAAGAGATTACGTTTGCCCGGTTGGAAAAAACCCCTACGGCAGCCCCCGATCAACGTTGTGTCTTGACCAGGGATTTGTTTGCCACGTTGCTGCCTGGACTCAAAGAATTAAAGCTGGAAAAAGTTTATCGAGAGATCGAGCTCCCCCTGGCCGAGGTTCTCGCCACCATGGAGTGGAATGGAATCCGTGTGGACCCTGCGGTCCTGGTTCAAATGTCCGCGGAGTTTGAGAAACAGATCCAGGTTTTGAC
>QHZP01000214.1 GCA_003224715.1 Acidobacteriota bacterium
ATGCGGACGGGCACTTCTGCCTCCAGCCCTTCGGCCTGGATGCGGATTCTGGTTTCGCCCTCCTTGACCGGAGAGAGAAAGCCGTCGGCCTCCAGCTTCAACGAGTCGCCCTCCGGCACCAACTTGGCTTCACGCGACAGGTCCCGCTCTTGCCCTGAGGCAGTCCTGCCGATGACCAGCAAACGTCGCGACTCCCGCCGATCGGTGAACAGCAACTCGGCCGGCTCCACCCGTAACGTCACGATCTTCTCGCCGGCTCCCCCTTTGCTTGAAGCTGCCGAGGCATTTAATTTGGTCGTTGGCTCATTGTCCTTGCCTGTCTTCGCCTTGCCCTGGATTGGACCCGCCACGACCGGAGAAGCCAAAATCAGAACCAGACCTTGCCACGCCAGTAATCGTCGAATTGTCATCGCTTGCTCCTTCCGGAACCTCCACCTGCTTCTGCGGGCGGATGGTCAATGCTTCATAAGATATAAGTCGCTCTTGGAAGAGGGCAGCAGCCACGGCTGCTGGGCTGTCCTACTCGGAAAGGACTCCCATGCCTGCCAAAGATCCCCTGCCCCTGAAGTGTTCCTTGCCCCATGAGGCTCGGCGGGAGCCTCGCCCTCCCAATCTCCGCTTCGCACGTCCTCCGGCAAAGCCGGAGGGCTTAGCTAAAAGCGAATTACTTGGCCGCCTGAACTGGTACTGTTTCCGCCGAGACGACCAGCCGGGCCTTCAGTTCAGGAATGATGTAATCCTGTTGCTCTTTCCGTTCCGGAACAGTAGCCGAAGACCCAAGGTGGACTTCAAATTCCCCGGCTTTGGCGTCCGGACTGGCTGCGAATACCAGGCGGAAGTCGTTCTGATCGCCGGCAATGACCACTTCCGGGCAGCTCACTTGCTCTGGCAAACCTTCTGCCCTGACCCGGATAACTCCGTCGAAGCCAGGCTCCCGCTGCACCTTGCCCGGCAACCCCAGCTTTTGCCCTCGCTTAATTTCAAGTTTTTCAGACAGCAGCTTCAACTCATAAAGTGGAACAATCTCGACAGTGACAGCTCGGGCAGTGACGAGCTTCTCGCCGCGATACTCATCGCCTCCCTGGCCCACCCCATCCAATATCAAGTCGAAAGTGACCGCGGGAGTGGTGAGACTGGTTGTCAGCTTGAGCATGCCTTCAGTGGGATATTCAGACTCCTTTTCAACCTTCTTGCGCTCCACCAGGAAGTCCTTAAGAAAATAACTGGCCCGCGGATAAACCTTGAGCGGGGCGGTCATCTGGGAGGGCTTGATGAGTTTCCACTGCAGTTCGTAACGCCTGCCCTGGGGCAATCGGATATGACGGTTGGGGGTCTCCAGGGTCAAAGGCACCGCTTTCGCCACGGCAACCGGGAGAGTCGAATCGAGCCACGGCGCCTGAAAAGGCTTCTGATCGGTTCCTTTGACTGCGGTGACCATCCCTGTCACGCTGGCCTTACGGCGCAGAGGCGGATTAGCAGAAACCGCTTCGCCCCAAACTGAAATGGGGAACGAGCGACGCTTGGCCTCAGCCTTGGCGGTCAGAGTGATATAGCCTGGCCTGGCACCCATTTGCGGGTTATTCTCGGCGGGAAAATCTCCTCCCTCCTGGACGATATCCTCCGGTAGATCCGGAATGCTCAAGTGAATTGGACCCAGGTAACCGCGGCGCTTGACCATCACCTCGATGGCCGTAGTCCCATGGACTGGAATGTTGACAAAGGGGGTCGCAACTTCGAGCGAAAAGTCGGCAGGCTGCTCACTGGCCAATAGCCGGTAGCTATAATTAAGACCGCCCCGACCGAGCAGATCCTCCACAGCCACGATGACTTCTCTGACATCGTTCGGAACCGTGTAGGACAACCGCTGCACCACAATCTTCCCTGCCTCAATGAGCTGTTTATAAGGATCGTCCTTATCGAGCAAGTCAGCCAGCGCCAGCGGCTTGTTGGTCTTTGGATCATAAAGGCTGAGGAATGCATCCAATCGAGAAGTCCCTAGAGTAGCTGCCTGCACCTCGAAGGTCCAGTGCTGGCCGGGGGAGACATTCAGCCTATACTTGTCCACTTCGCCCGGATGGCTGATCCGGCCATTGACTACGGTTGCCGGGGGAAGCGTGTACACCGCTTCACTCTTCACTGCACTGACTTCCGCCGGTTCCAAGATCTCCGGTAGATCTCCCAGCACAAGCTGAAAAGGCAGACTTGCACCGCCCGGCAACGACACCGGCACGTAGTTCTGCGAGGCTGGTAACGCCAGATTTGGCTTGACCTTCACCGGCGCCTTCAAATTTCCCCCAAAAAGGCTCACGTCCACCGTTCCACCTCGCTGCCAGCCCAGCGGAAAGAATCCCTCTGCGTACGCATACGAGCCAATCTTCAGACGATAAAAGTTCTGCTCCTGGTCACTATATTTCGCATCGTGCACCAGCACATAGTAGTCGCCGGTTTTGGCGAAAGACACTTCCACCCGAGCATCTACGCCCAGCCCGAGCGCATCGTTGTTGCTGGCCAACTCGCGGCCGGAGCCGTCCAGCACCCGCACGACGGGATCAATGGCGGAACCGTCACGCCGCGCCTCCACCTCAAACACCAGCCGCTCTCCGGCTTTGGCTGCAAAACGATAATAATCCTGGTCCGGCCCCACCAGCGTGCCGTTGACGGTCACCGGCAGGACCAGTCGCTGGGCTGTCGCCGGTGTATCATTGCTGCCTTTCTCTAACTCTTTGTTCGCCACTGTAGGCAGCAGGGATTCGGTCTCGATGACTTCCGGAAAAGTCCCGACACTGAAAAGCAACACGTTGGATAAGCCTTCGTCGGTGCGAATGCGAATCGGATAGAGACCCACCCGGGCGTCCTCTTTCAACTGCACCAGAAACGGCAGTTCGCTCTCTGGGGTAGTGAGGTCCCGGGAAGGCGCCAGGCGAGATAGAGACCCAGGAAGGGTAGTATTGATTTCGGCTCCCGGTGTTAAGCCTTCTCCTTTCAATGTAAGCGTGAAGACCTGGCCCTGTTGGGCACCGCGCGGTTCCAGGACTTTCAAGACCGGCCCGGCTTGAGCCGCCGCAGCCAGCCCGCACCAAAGCCCCAGAAAAATCAATGCATGACCACGGGGAACACGGGGACTAAATAGAAACACGTTTAATACCGTCCTTAAGTAAGGTCTTATTAAAATTGATGAGGAACCCTCTTTTAAATCGAAGCAGCTTGAGATAAGTAATTACTTGGGCCAAATGGACGGGGCTGAATTCATCTATTGTTTTAAATTCCAGCAGAAGGCAATCCGCTACGATGATGTCCGCCCTAAAACCAATACCCAAATCCCGACCACGATAAAGTACTGGAATTTCTACCTGTCGTCGAGCTGGAATTGTCATTTCCTCCAACTCAACCATCGTTGCCAACTCGTAGACTGATTCAAACAGACCTGGCCCTAACCGGCGATGGACCGTTGTAACAGCAGTCAGAACTGTATCAATCAATCGCTCATCACAGTCCTTGAGAATCGCGTCTTCCCCGTGGTTCATGTCCTCATCTTGGAGTTCATTGAAATCAATGCGCGACCACGGGGAACACGGGGACTAAATAGAAACACGTTTAATACCGTCCTTAAGTAAGGTCTTATTAAAATTGATGAGGAACCCTCTTTTAAATCGAAGCAGCTTGAGATAAGTAATTACTTGGGCCAAATGGACCGGGCTGAATTCATCTATTGTTTTAAATTCCAGGAGAAGGCAATTCGCTACAATGATGTCCGCCCTAAAACCAATACCCAAATCCCGGCCACGATAAAGTACTGGAATTTCTACCTGTCGTCGAGCTGGAATTGTCATTTCCTCCAACTCAACCATCGTTGCCAACTCGTAGACTGATTCAAACAGACCTGGCCCTAACCGGCGATGGACCGTTGTAACAGCAGTCAGAACTGTATCAATCAATCGCTCATCACAGTCCTTGAGCGTCGTCTCTTCCCCGTGCTCCCCGTGGTTCCTCATCTCGTGTTCATTCACTTCATGGAGATCGTTGATTTCTCCAGCGGCACGGGTACAAACTCTTTGACTAATTTGCCGGAGTCTACTTCGTAGATCCGCACTTTACCGTCAAAACCGGCTGTGGCCACCTGTCCTCCCCGCGGATAGAAGGCAATCGTATAGATACCGCCCTCATGTCCGATTAAGGTGGCCACTTTCTCCCCACTCTCGGTGTCGAAGAGGCTTACTCCTGGCGCGGCTCCACCTACCGCAATCCGTCGTCCATCCGGGCTAAACGCTACTGCAATGATTGAGCCCTCCTGCTTTTCAAACTGGCGGATCAAGGTCGAATCATCGGCAATGCGCATGGACTGGGTCCGGTTCATGCTGTAAAGAAAGGGAGTCCGGTCCTCCCCTCCAATCAGCACAACATCCTTCTGGGGATGACGGCTGATGGCATCCAATTCTCCCCGCAGCAAATTCAGGTTCTCGATAAAAGCCCCCGTGGCCAGCTCCGTCAGCTTGGCAGCGCGGTCCCGGCCCACTGAAACCAGCCGACTGCCATCTACGGAAAATACCGTGCCAAACACCCAGTTGTCGTGATGGGTCATTTTCAAAAGCTCTTTCCCACTGTCAACCGCCAACACATGAATGGTCTTGTCCGTAGCCCCGCAAGCCAGTTTTGAGCCATCAGGAGAAAACGAAGCTCCGAATAGCGTGTCGGCCGTGAGTGTGACTGAACGCTTCAGCTTGCGGCTGGTCGTATCCCAAAGCTGAACTTCGCCAAAACGGGCCGGAGTCCCGCCGACCGCGGCCAACAGGCGGCCATCTGGGGAATAGGCGAGCGACTGGACGCGGTCGGAAAGACCCGGCAGCCGATCCGTCAATTCCGACCCATCGGCTTTGTGCAGCAAAACTTCGCGATAGCCAGAAACTGCCAGGGTCTTACCATCGGGGGAATAGGCTATTGCCGTGATGACCGGGGGCGCATGATAGATTGGCGCTTTCCCCGCCACCACGGTCTCGCGGGCCGCGGCCGGTGTATCATCTTGAGCTCCAGCGGCAATCCAGCGTCGGAACAACTCGATTTGATCCGGGCTGAGTGGCTCACCTCCAAAGGGCATACGTGGCTGCTTGTCTCCCTTCAGATAGGCCAGCACCAGGCTCTGATCGGGTTGGCCCGGCACAAAGGCCGGCCCGCCGCGACCTCCGCCTTTGAAGGTCTCGTAGCTGGTCAGCATCAAGTCAGCTTGCTTGCTAGCCGGCTGGTGACAGCCCTGACATTGTCGCTGCAGAATAGGGCGAATCTGCTTGAAGTAACTAACCGGCTCCTCCTCCTTCTTGGCCGCTGAGTCCTGTAGCGGACCAGAAAGAACCAAGCCGCTATAGATAAGACACCAGAATAGGAACCCAAGCGATCTGAAAAAGCCTCTCATTATCTCCTTATCTCCTTCTTTCCGAGATCAGGTCCAAACCCACTGTTTGCAGGTGCTCCCTCATGGCTTGCTCCGCCAATTCTGATTCACCCAGCCGGATTGCCTCGAAAATCGTTCGATGTTGTCTGACTACCTTAGGTATATCAGGGGTGGTCCGCGCCGTGAATTGGCGGCTCTTGATTAAATGTGGCGCCAACATTCGAGCTATTTCGTTCAGGATCTGATTTTCTGCAGCCAGAATAATAGCATCGTGAAAGCGGTAATCGTGCAATTCCAGGATGGTGTGGCTGTCAGAATGAGCTTCTTGAATGAGGAGCTCTTCCTCAATCTCCTTTAACTGCTTACCCGTGGCCCTAGCTGCTGCCAGGCCTGCGGCCCGAGGCTCAAACATTTTCCGAACCTCAAGCAGTTCGATCATGTCAAAATCCGGTTCGGTCGCGCCTGTTTTGAGCGACCCTCCAACCGAGAGGCCTTCCAAGGACTTGATATACGTTCCATCACCACGTCGACTCTCCAGGACATCCAACATGCTCAAGGCCTTAATAGCCTCCCGCACCGCAGGCCTTCCGACTTTCAGTTGGGCGGCCAAGACCCTTTCTGGAGGCAGCTTCGTGCCTGGTTCAAGATGCTCCTGTTCGATAAGGTTCCGGATATATTGGAGTACCCTGCCAGCAAAAGCGGGATACCTGGCTGGAAACTGCACCTCTGTCTCGGTTGGCCTCAGCCGCTCAAGCAGGGAAGATACGTTCATGGGTCTTACCGCTAAGACTATCTAGGATTGGCAAGACCAGAGGAATTTGGTCTTGCCATTTGATGTTGCTGCTTCTTTCGGGACTTTGTCAACAGAAAAAATTTTCAGAAAAGTTTTCAGGGCCTCAGTTACGGAGCGCCCTTGCTGAACTCGGTCTTGGTCAGCCACCGCGAGCCTCCTTATCCCAGTCAAATTCGTCGTGAATCCGAAGCCTGTTTCTTTGCCCTCCGTAACTAGCCAAGGGCTGCGCCCTTGGTATCCCTGCCCGCCTGACAGGGAGCCCGAAGCGCCAGCGAGGGAGGGCGAGTCTCCTGGCGAGCCATCGCCCTGGCACATCCTTGCCCCATGAGGCTCGGCGGGAGCCTCGCCCTCCCTCGCTGGCGCTTCGGGCTCTCACTCCGGCCCCAAAACGAGAACAAGATTTCGCAATTACGATGGGGTATTTCAGCTGATCTCGATGGTCCGGATTAGTTAGTGTGATACATGCCCATTTTCATTAGCCCCGTGCTTCAGCGCGGGCTAATGATTCGCGAAGCCCATCTGAAAGGATATCTCACTTGACTGTCTTCAGGATCTGCACCAAGGCCTTTCTTTCCTGGTCTTCTTCTTCTTTTAGCTTCGCTTTGGTTTCTTCAAAAGCTCGCAGCAGGCGTTCGGCCTCCGCTGACCGTCCTTGCTTGCGGTACGCAATTCCCAACTGGTAAAGCGCAGTCGGGTTCTGGGAGTCAAGCTTAAGCACTTTCCCCAGTTCAACCACTGCCGCGTCTACTTGATCGGCTGCCAAATAAGTTCGTCCCAGCAAGAGATGAGGTTCAGGACGGCCAGGGTCGAGGACAATTGACTTCCGAAGAGCTGAAATGATCTTTTCGCGACGTGATGGAACGTCTTGTTCGCCTGCACGGGTCAAGGCCAGAGCATAGAAATACTCTGGGCGGTAGTCGTCCGGG
>QHZP01000215.1:0-6451 GCA_003224715.1 Acidobacteriota bacterium
GCGCATGGGGTTCGATACTGATCTTGCCCTCGGGATAGCCATTGGCGTCGATGACGGTCTGGCCGTCCTGGCTGATCTGAATCACCGTATTCGGTGATTTTTCCGGCCGCGCCATAATATAGGAGAGCCGCTCTCCGTAGAATTGGGCACGCTCGGTGCCGCCGGCAGCCACATGCCAGAAAACCGAGATGCGGCAGGAATGACCGCCGGAAGTCTTGAAGATCGTTGGTTTGCAGCACTTCATGGCCATCTCCCCAGCCCACCGCTTGCACTTCCGTGAGGCGTTCGCCGGTGACGGGAATGACCATCCCGGTGCAATGGGTCGGATAGTGCATGGGAGGGAAACCATGCCGCCACGTCGGAAAACCCCGCTCATCAAACATCAACTGGATTAGTCCTTCGTGATGGTACTCCGCCTCCGAATAGAAAATGGTGCCGAATTTCCCTTGCTGTCTCCACTGCCGGCAGGTCATGATTTCTGCGTGGTAGTAGCTGGTCTCGGCCATCATATACTTCAGCCCTGTCTTCTTCACAGTGTCCAAGAGTTGTTCCAGTTCTTCCACTGACATCCCTGCCGGAACTGCGCTGATGACGTGTTTGCCTGCCTTCATGGCTTCAGTGGCCATCCAGACGTGCAGAGGAGCCGGGGTAAAAACAGCCACGGCATCCAGCTCTGGGTGTTTCAGGAACTCTCTGAAGTTCTTGTAGGTCTTCCCAGGACCATACACATCGGTCAGGCGTTTGAGACGATCCTCCCGCAGATCGCAAAGCGCCACCACCCGGCAATTGGGGTCCAGATGCCATTGAAAGGAAGCGCCGAAACCTCCTCCCACGACTCCTATCCTGACTTGCTTCTCACTGGCACGAGGCCCGATGGGCTCGGCGGCAGACAGGGGTGAACCTTCTAAATGTTGGGCTGCCGTGACGACAACGGCCGATTTTCCAATTCCCTTGAGGAACTTCCTGCGGGTGAGTGAGCTTTTCTTTTCCTCTGACATAGTTGAGACTCCTTATGTTTACGGCATTCGCAAGGCTACAATTCCCTTGTGCAACTGTATATTCAATTGCCGCTGGGTTTCGGCTAGATGCTGTTTCGAGGCTACGCTATCATCGAATATCCCCATATTTTGTCAACAGAAAACAGTTTCTCGGGACCTATCGACCTTGATGGAGGCGAGGACCGTTTCTCGACAGTGATTCGAGGGCGTATCAGTTTCTGATATGAGCGTTGTTTTCGCCGGCGTGAGCATCACCTGGGTGCTTGCGCTCCGCGTTCTCACCATGGTCAGATAGTCCCAAGCAAACCTTCGACAAAACTTGGCCCCCGGCCACCCGCAGAAAGGAACTTTAGTTGAGAGTTTTGTAAACTATACTCGTAGGTGACAACGGAAGAACAACCAGGGTGTTCAGTTTATGGTCAAGTTCTCAGAGAGACGGGCAACAAGATGAAGCAGTCCCTGCAATCTCCCGCGATGACCAGGTCGAAGGTCCTTTCGGTCATGGAGCTGCGCAAGGTGTACGGTGACACGGTCGCCGTAGACGGCATTTCCTTCGACGTCGGCAGCAATGAGATCGTTGGGCTCCTGGGTCCCAACGGCGCAGGGAAGACCACGACCATCAACATGATTCTCGGCGTGCTCGCACCGACCTCAGGAACCATCCACATCGAAGATGTGAATATTGCGACGGACCGCTGCCGGGCGCTGGAGCGCACCAACTTTGCCGCCGTCTATGCCCCCCTGCCCGGGAATCTAAGCGTGTATCAAAATCTGCGCATCTTCGGGCTTCTGTACGGAGTGAAGGGTCTATCTGAACGCATTGAAGTGCTGCTCAAGCACTTCGATCTCGCTACCTTTCGAGACGTGAAATGCGGCGTGCTCTCTTCGGGAGAGCAGACGCGCGTGGGCCTTACGAAAGCGCTGCTCAACGATCCGCGCCTCTTGCTGCTGGACGAACCCACGGCATCGCTCGACCCTGCCACAGCGCGCGACGTCCGTACCAAGATCCGCAGGTTCGCCGCGCAGGGCGCCGGCGGTGTGCTGTGGACCTCGCACAATATGTACGAGGTCCAGGAGGTTTGCGACCGCGTGCTCTTCCTCTCCCACGGGAAGATTCTCCTGGAAGGAGATCCGAAGACGTTGCCGCGTGAGCACGGAAAAGAGACCCTGGAGGAGCTTTTCATCACCGTGGCGCGCGAACCGCTCGCGCTGGAGCTTGGCTAAGGATCATGGACGTCAATCGCATTGCAGCCATCGTGCTTCGCCAGTACTACCTCATGCGGGGGAACCTCTCACGCGTATTGTCGCCGGTGGTATGGGTTACCATTGACATACTGCTATGGGGATTCATTACCAAATATCTCAATACCGTTACCTCGGCCGGCTTCAACTTCGTCCCGGCGCTGCTGGGAGCGGTTCTGCTGTGGGACTTCTTTTCCCGCGTCATGCATGGAGTAACCATGGCGTTCTTGGAAGACGTGTGGTCACGCAATTTCCTGAACATCTTCGCCTCACCGCTGTCGATTTCGGAGTATCTCAGCGGTCTAGTGCTCACAGCCATTGCGACGAGTTCGGTCGGACTGATCGTGATGTTGGTTTTGGCGACCACGATTTTTGGCCTGGCGTTCTTCGCCTACGGCCTCATGCTTGTCCCGTTTCTTTTTGTTTTGTTTCTGTTCGGAATTGCGCTCGGCATCGTCGGTTGCACTGTCGTGCTCCGGCTTGGGCCGGCATCGGAGTGGTTTGTCTGGCCCATTCCCGCCCTCATCTCGCCATTCGCCGGAGTCTTTTATCCGATCTCAACACTCCCGCAGTGGATGCAATATCTTTCCTACGTATTGCCGCCATCGTATGTGTTCGAGGGGATGCGGACTATCGTCTGGGGTGGCGCAGTTTCGGGACCCAGGTTGTTAGGCGGTGGGTGCCTCGCCGTGTTCTATATCCTGCTGGCCTACTGGTTTTTTTTGCACACGTATCAGCATGCTGTCCGCACGGGCCTCATTGCTCGCTACAGCGCCGAAAGTATGAGCTAGAGAGATTCAAGGAAGATCGGGCCCTCTGAGATTTGGGCTGCGGTCGCCCAAGTGTCGATAGCCGCCTTGACCCAAATAGAACGTTGGGAATCGACGGCAGTCAGCCAGCTTCGGCCTGTGGACTTGGGTTGCTCCAACTCGGGGAGCCGTAGGCTAGACTTCGTGGACAAGTACTTTGTTCGGGTCTTTCGCGTGTGGCAGCCTCCTTTATCGCGGCACGAATTATGAACCCTCTGAGAGTCGGCGGCCCTTCCAAAGCCAACGACTACCGTCCAATTTAATAGCCGGCTGCAGAGGGTTCGTTCCCGATGAATGTGCCGTTCCGGAAGGTATTCACGCAAAGTGGGTGCGTGAACACCGTAGCACCATCTTTTGATGAGTAAGTGATATCGTCTGCGAGCTTTCCACCGGGCGGGTTCAAGCCTGCCAGATCCCTGACTCTTTTGGCGATTTCGTGGTCAGCACAGGAAGTGTCTCCACTGATGCCCAACCCACCTATGATTTTCCCGTTTAGATACAATGGGACTCCCCCACCGAAGAAGATAAGCCCACCCGCAATGTGATGTTTTCCTCCTCCTTGTCCTCCCGGAGGCGCAAGGAACTGCGGGTCAAATGGATTGGATTGACCCAAACTCCAGAGCGAATGACCTGGCTGTGTGAAAGTGTAGAGCCTTGCCGTGGAAAGAGGGAGTGTATCAAGACTAAAGGCATTGGCTGTATAGGCCTTGGCTTTCGCGATGGCCTGACTCCCCGGCCACACCTGCGTTGGATCATCTGTCGAAGTTGCAAAGGCGCAAGTCGCCCCCTTGCGATTAACCACGGCCCCCCACATCAGCGTTCCGTGGAAGAGACCGCCGGCATCGCCGCCTACACCCGAAGCGGAACTCAGAAAATTTCTTAGCTGACTCTCGGTGGGCAGGCCCGAGCAGTTACCCTTGTCATCATCATTGTCGTTGTCTTTGCCGAACGATGGGACGGCCAGTAAGCACGAGGTTAAAACCACCACAGAGAACAAGAATCGATGTGTCATTTGTCCCTCCATGAAAGTGAATCTCAATTCAGTCCCTATTCACCGGTAAATTGTGAGGGGCATCAGGACGCGCAAGAGGTCCCAATTGTTATTGCAGTCTTGATCCTCTCCTCGTTTTTGTGCCCGGCAATGATTCCCGTAACTGATATTTGAGACGCATAGCAGTTATCACGCTTCATTCCAAACTTTCGCGTTACTAACACTAGTGCTATCAAGGAGCGAATGTCAGAAATTTTGTGGAAGTGGAAAAGTTTTGTCTTTATGTGGAAACAAACTGGAGTCAGACTTGGCGGGTAGAGATACGCCCTCTGGCCCTCATCTCATTTACGAAAACTTTTTCGAGAATGCTATCAAGACCTGGAGCTACTTCTTGCCCTCTGCGGGCGAGGTACCTTGCTGTCCTTTTTTCTTTCTCTTTGTTGCTCCCTTATTTTTTGCGTGTTTCTTGTGGGCTTTTCCTTCGGAGGTGATGGCAGATTCTTTCTTCTCGTTCTTCTTGGCAAATGCGCGAACGGTGAGCGAAAGCGCCAAGGCGAAGGCCAAGAGCAGCGTGAGCGGCTTCTTCATGAGATATCTCCTTTTAACATAAGCCGGGAAAATACCAGATAACTACGATTACCCGTCGCGATTCTCCGCCCGGAAGAACAGGGTGTCAAGATGAAAAGAAAGAGACTGCCGGGAAGGGCAGTCTCTGGTTTGCTACAGTGCATATCATTTGTTTGTGATCACGAGGCCGTATTTTGCGTGACGGTTTTGGCATCCGGGTTGGTTCTGCACCAATCCCGGATCATCTCTGCAAGGGTAGCCAATGCCGCAAGCACGGAATACCCCAAGGGTTTGTGATTCGTATTTATCTAAGAACGGGATTCCTTTTTATGCTGGCCTTCACGCTGGTCGGCTTCTTTGTTTTCGACCTTGGATCCCTCTATATCCTTCTTGGCCTGATCTTCCGCTTTCTTCGTTTCTGCTTTGGCATCAACATTCGGGTGGAGTTCGTGAATGGCTTTACCCAGAGACATGGGTGGCTTACCCGTCATCTTCCCCTTTAACTGGTCAAAAGGAATGTTGAGGTTATGAGAGACATGCACGGCCGCGACAAACTGGCCCATATTCTTGAAACCATCAGCAGCATCCTGCAGTTTGACGTTGGCCGGGAGAAGGGATTGTAACTTTGAAGAGAGGTGGGTGTTATGGGCCAGTTGTTCGTCCAATGTATTCTTGCTGCCTGGATCTTTGGTTGAGACTGATTTTGGGTTTGCCGACTTATTGCCATGGTCCATCGAAGCCCCATGCGCATTGTTGTGGCCGACGCCAAGCCCGTGGTCGTGCTGGGCAAATACCGTGGTCCCACCAAGATAAAGGACCAAGGCAAGCACTGTGAGAAAAATGTTTGAATGTTCCATGTTTTCAATTCTCCTTTTCACTCTCTATAGGATCTTGCTTCCGTTCTGGCAGAAATACAGCAAGACTGATGCCAGTTAGTTAAGTGCAGGTACATAAGTTCAGACCGGCGCCTGCACGTTAGATTCATAGATACGCCAGCCATGGGGTGAACATATAACTGTAAGATTTACACAGCGCCCTCTAAGAAATTACGTGCTAGATTGGTGCAATTCAATCTTTCTGCTTTTGTAGTTTTGGGAGTGCCTTCAGAAGGATCCTGACTATTGCCTGCAGGAGAGGAGTGAATATTGCGTTCCTCAGTTGGACAATTGGCCAGGTCCGCGATTCAGATTGCTCCTTGGACCTTTGCACTGCTGTTGTGCCTTGCCTGTCCTTTCGGTCCCCTGGTGACTCCTTTCTCGGAGTGCCTAGTGAGCTTTATCTTGGCGCGTCCAGCTGGATTGGGAGGGAGCGTGCTGTTTATTCGTCAAAGCGTGCGGCAACAAATTGTCTGCTCGAGGAATCCACATGGACCCGCACGACCTTGGCGGTTACGGTATGGAGATGGCCAAAGAGATTACTGGAGGCAATCTTGATGGTCAGATGAGTGTCCACCCAAACGGGTTTTTTCAGATAGAAAGAGATTCCCGTTTCACTAATATCGTGAGTCTCCGTCTGTTCCGTAAACGATTCCCAATTGGCATCAGCGCATTTGATGAACAATTTCGATTTTTCTTTTGTCCGAACTGCGCTAGTGACTTTAGACATGAGCACACCTCCAACAATAAGGGACTGGTGCTTAACCTATCTTTTCGGAGGATTATGGGAGGTCAATTAGTCGGTGCGAATGTATAAGAGCCACCTATATTTACTTGCTCCCCACTCTGTTGGAAAAGAAGATTAATCCAAATTAACCGCGAAGACTCGAAGAACGCCAAGGAAAGAAAAAGAGGAATAAGGATGTCAGAAGCCCCCAAAGTAGTGGATTAAATCAATTGAGGAATAAA
>QHZP01000215.1:6476-9023 GCA_003224715.1 Acidobacteriota bacterium
CACGAGTTGCGGTGTTTAGGAACCGAACTTCTTGTCTCTTCTCTTTTCCTTTTGTGCTTAGCGTTCTTCCCGTCTTCGCGGTTACATTTTCCACTGGGTGGTTCATTCAGGCAGGAGCCTCTTGGTCGTGCGTTCCAGAACGGCTACTAGATTCTGCAATTCAATTTCGGGAAAGTAAGAAGGTGGGACAAAATCCTCTTGTGGCCGTCCTCAAGTCATCAGTATCCACAACGGCCTCGTCTACGACACTCCAGGGCACGTTGAGCGTGAGTTCCTGCTTTGGCGTTGTTTCTGGCCAAGCATCAGGATATGATCCAACTGCTTTTTGTCAATCCTTCCTGCTCTAGGGTGTTCGCTTGCAACGTAGAGGAACCCAGCCGAGCGCTCCGGTATGCCCTACCAATCCGGCTATTCTGTTCGAATTGGGAATTGCCTGGGCGAGACTCAGACAATCTCTTGCAGCTGTCGTCAGATCCGTAGCGGAGGCATCGGTCGAATTTTACACAGCCGCCAGCAATCATGAGGGAAACCGTGTGGCTTTCAAGTATCGTACCTAAATCTCGCTCGAAAGACTGGGACGCCTGGTTGGTGGTTGTTTATTTGTGGTTCGCTTTCTTCCTTGCCTACGTCGCTCGACAGTCGATTTTTTCCATATTTCCAATTTTGCGGAGCGAGCTTCATTTCACTGAAGTTCAACTCGGGCTGACCGGCACAGTCTTCCTGTGGATTTACTCCCTCGGCAATCCTATAGGCGGTTACCTGGGTGACCGCCTACCAAAAAACAAACTGGTAATCTCCAGTGTGATTCTGTGGAGTTTCTGCACTCTCATGGTCGGCACAACCGGATCGGTCTCAGGCCTGTTGTTCTGGCGCGGCGCGCTAGCCCTCGCTCAAGCTCCATATATCCCGATAGCGATAACTTTAATTACTCAGATGCATTCCGAATACAGCCGGTCGAGCGCCATTTCCTTGCATAGCACCGGGCAATTCGTCGGAATCATCTTCGGAGGATGGTATGGCGGTTACCTAGCTGACTTCCTGGGCTGGCGTTGGATGTTGTGGATTGTTGCCCTGGCGGGCATTCTCTACGCTCCTCTTTTGTATTGGCTCATTCGAGAAAAAGGGGAAAGCCAGGGCAGTCAAGCCAAGCCAGCTGCTAGAGAGAATATTAGCCTTATGAAAGTATTGCTGATCCCTACTTATGCCGGCCTTTGCTTAGCTTTCTTTGCTGCCTGTGCCATGTTGTGGATGCTCTACACCTGGCTGCCGGATTTCTTGCAGGCAAAATTTAATCTATCCCTTGCCAGCGCCGGTTTGACTGCGACAGCCTATGTCCAGGTGTCCATGATCATCGGACTATTCTGTGGCGCTTCGATCGGTGACAAGCTGATGAAACGCGACAAGCGCGCGCGACTTTACGTGATGATAGCCGGTCTGAGCACCTGCTCCCCCTTTCTTTACCTGCTCGCGCAAGGTGAACTATTGGGACAATTGAAACTGGCGGCCCTTGGTTACGGTTTTTTCCAAGGTCTCTTTACTGCCAATCTTTTTGCCTCGGTGGTCGACATCATACCGAAAGAAAGCCGAGGCTTTGGCGTTGGCTTCTGCAACATGATCGGTGGCATCGCTGGAGGGCTAGCCGCCTTGCTAGTTGGCCTACTCAAGGCCCACTTTACCGTGGAGAGGCTGTTCGGCTTTGCGGCTGGGCTAGGCCTAGGAGCCAGTGTTCTCCTGGGTATTACGCTTTGGCTATTCTTTCTTCGAGATTATCGTCGGGCTCATCCGGAAGCAATCTGTGGAATTTGAGTAATCGGTGGTCAGAAACGCTTCAGAGAATGAAACACGAAGAACTCACCAAGGACATCATTGGTGCGGCCATGGCCGTCTTGAACGAACTGAGGGCTTAACGGCGGGTGAGGGATGAAAGTTCGTTGGCACGGTGGATCAGGTCACCTCGATCCATCTCGCGGTACTTCTCAGGCAGGAGGCTCCTGCTCGTGCATTCCAGAACGGCTACTAGATTCTGCAGTTCAATTTCGGTAGGGTAAGAAGGCGGGACAAAGTCCTCTATGGCTGTCCTCAAGTCATCCGCATCCACCACTGCCTCGTTCTCCAGGGCGCTCTTCATTCGGGCGCGAATCAGCACGGCTTCTATATCGGCGCCAGACAGCCGGCTGCAGCGCTCCAGGAAAAACGTCTCAGCTTCGGACGACTGAATCTGCGTCCCAGTTTTCTTTTGCATGGCGCGGAGCATAGCCAGCCGCTCCTCATCGGTATCGGGATAGAACAGAGCAATGTGTTCCTCGGCCCGCCCCTGGCGCTTCAAGTCCACAGGCAGCAGGTCCGGACGACAGGTCAATAGAAACCAGATCACTTTCCCGCGATATTCTGTATTACCCATGAACTGGGCAATCTGGGCAAACACGCGATTGCCGACGCCACTATCACCGGAGGTCGAGCGATCCCCCAGTTGCGCATCGGCTTCGTCAACGATGACAGCAATAGGACTCATGGCTTTCAACAAATTCAGCACTCGTTCAAGGTTGC
>QHZP01000215.1:9028-16103 GCA_003224715.1 Acidobacteriota bacterium
CGGGGATCCCGACCCACCCGGCAAAGCAAGTGGTGAGGAACGTTTCTCCAGTTCCCACGGGCCCGCAGATCACGTAGCCCATCGGCAAGACCTCGGTTTTCCCGGCCTGCAGGGCCAGGGCAGCATCCTGAAGTTTCTTTTTGGCTTTCTCGTGACCGGCTACCATGGAAAGGTCGAAACGGCTCTGGATGAATTCCAACAACCCGCCGGATTCTGCCTCTATCAACTCCTTCTTGCGTAGACCCAGGAATTTGGAAGTCAGAGGCTGGTGGTTCTGGACGGCATGCGAAATGAGGCTCTGCAACTGAATGCGTTTCAACCCGGCCGTCAATTTAGCCAGGACAGTCTCACTCACGTCGGACCCGGGCGGAAGCGGGGTTGCCGCCAGATGCGGGTTGAGGAATTCCAGCCGGTCACTTTCTTCCGGTAAGGGCACGGCAATGCTGGCCACCCCGGGGTTTTGAACGATTCCCTGGTTCAATTCGGTCCGGTTTTCTGAAACCAGGCAGATCGTGACATCGGCTTTCAAGAAAGCTGCGTTTTGGGCCCAGCGTTTCAAGATGACCAACGCATTGCGGTCTTCGGCCGGCATCCCTGAAACATCTCCGGCCGGCACAATCGTCTCGGCGTAATCAATGATCAGCGCGATCTTTTTGCCTTCCGCAATGCGAAGGCGCAAATAGTTGTCCAGCAGGTTGAGGACGCCGTCCGGGTTTCGCGGCAAACCCTGGGAATAATTAGTCCCATGGAAGCTGTCGTATCCGGTCAGAGCCCGCTGAAAGTCTGCCTGCATGTCCGGGTGGGCAAAAGACAAGCCACCGCCCCGGTCATAGGTCAGAACCAAATCCCGCTGGCCGAACAGAACCTGCTGGAGAAAGGCGTGGAGCGAGAGGAATTCCGGTGCAGTGTCGCGCTTCAACGTAACCAGATCACGCACATTCCCATGAATCACAAACAGAGTAAAGGCGCCTGAATAATAGCTTTCAGAGAGTTGTCTTGCCCAGGCGGGCAGGGAACTGAGAAGACTGGGTGACTGTGGCGTCATGGCTAGGTCCTCAGGCGTGGCCTCCCAGCAGGATTGGCGTTTGGTGCCGAACCAGACGGCAGTGGGGGCAGCCCGGCCAGTTCGGGCGTTGCCAACCCAAAAATCGCTTCCACTTCACGAACGGTCTCTTCAGTCTGCTGCACGTCCTGCAACAGGCTGTCGAGTTGGCCGCTGACTTCCTGCGGATCCTGAACGGTAACGGATTGATCACGAATCAGTGCCAGCACGTCTTCAATCGCTTTGCACTGGGCATCGATCACTTGCCGGTTCTCGCGAATCTTGTCAAACTTCTCCAATCGCTTGGTCAGAATCTCAATTCGCTTGCGGTTGATTTCTTGCACCTTGGGAGCCTTGTCTTCCAACTGGACGTTGCGCTCCAACTGGTGTAGATCATGTTGGATCTTCGATGGGTCGGTCACAGCCAGATATTCGCCGTGCTGCTGGGCTGAGCTGAGCAAGCGCAGGTAGGCCAGCAACAATCCTTGCAGCCGCTCTTCCATTTGGCCCAGGAACATCTGAGACGTGGAGGAAAGGCGCTCGTAATTGCGCTTGATCTCGCGGCAACGAGCCTCCAATTCAATATATCGCTTGCGGTTTTCGGGGCGTAGCTCGTTAAACAAGACAGAGAGCTTCACCTCGTGGCGGCGCTTTTCTTCGGCATACTTCCAGGAGCGCACCAGGCGCCGAAACCGGCTGCTCTGGGGCACCACGCTCAAATAGATCAGCTCCAGCCCAGCCGCCAGAACCAGCGGCAAGCCTGTTCCCGAGATCAGGGCGAAAGCGGCCGCTCCGGCCAGACCAATCCAGTTGTACTGCCAGTGCAAAGCCTCCCTGACATAATCAGTCTTTTCTAGTCCAAGGCTCTCCACGTTGCGCTCAACGGCGTTGCGCAAGGTCGAACCCAGTTTACCATCAGCGGTTCGCTGGGAGTCTTTTTCCTCAGGCATCAGATGCTTACCCTTACTTGACCCGGGCCGGGCGCGCGTCTAAGAGAGCCCAGAATGTAGTGCACCAGCTCCTGAAACTCCTTGGTTTGCTTTACCGCAGGATCACGCGGGCGCCCGAAAGGAACAGGTATATCTTCCATAATAGTACCAGGCCGAGGGCTGACAATAAAGAGGCGGTCAGCCAGGTAAATAGCTTCTTCCACGTCGTGAGTCACAAACAGAATGGTGCTGGCGGTTTCTTCCCAGATGCGCAGCAGCAACTGTTGTATCTCGCTCCGGGTCTGAGCATCCAGTGCGCCAAACGGTTCGTCCATCAAGATAACCTCGGGGCGAACGGCCAGGGTGCGTGCAATCGCGACACGCTGCTGCATCCCCCCTGAAAGGCTATCGGGATAAGCCTTTTCGAATCCGGAAAGTCCCACGGCCTGGATCAGTTGCGCCACGACCTTCTGTTGCTCTGCAGCGGGCGTCGCATTCAGATTCAAGCCATAGCCGATATTGTCAGCCACAGTGAGCCAGGGGAAAGAAGTATACTTTTGAAAAACCATACCTCGATCTCGGCCGGGCCCGGTGACTGGTTTTCCATTGACCAGAACTTCGCCGCTGGTGGGGTGATCCAGGCCGGCCACGCATCGCAGAATGGTAGATTTGCCGCATCCGGAGGGTCCAAGCAGAACGCGAAACTCTCCTACGTCGCGCCCTTGGGCAGAATACACATCCTCGACTTCAAGATTGACGTCTCGAAGTGCTTCGATTCTATCTCCCTGGGGACTGAGGAACACTCGACTGACGTGGCGAAGAGAGATCTTGATCTTATTTGCCATGTTCAGCTACCTTGCGGGTCGCGCTGGCTCCGATCGCGACGGCTGTTTCGCTGGCAGAGCGGGATGGATGTCTCCATGGGAAAAGGTGACGCTCCAGATAGGTGAGGAGCCAGCGGAATAGAAAGGCGGCCACACCAATGGCGATGATGCCTGCATAGACTCTCTCAAAATCGAGAACTTTGCGGGCCGACTCCACCATGTAGCCTACCCCTTTGCGGGCGTTCACCATCTCGGCCAGGATCACATAGGTCCAGCCAATGTCGTACAAAATGCGGAATGAACTGAAAATCGAGGGGAAGGAGGCACGGAACATCAGCCAGAGAACATGTCGACGTTTAGCCCCCAGCGTGTAAGCTGTCTCCAGCAGGATATTATCCACCCGGCTGACTTCTTCAACCACGACTGCCAGCAGGTAAAAGAACATGCCGAACCAGAGGAACGCGACCTTCATCAATTCTTCCATTCCAAAAAGCGCGATGAAAGCCGGCAGGAATGCAGTGATGGGCATGGCTCGCATGGGGGCAGCCACAGGATTTACCAGATCATGAATCCAGGGAAAGCTGGCCATCAGGAGCCCGAAGGGAATGGCGAGCGCGGCCGACCATAGGAAGGCCTGGGCAATGCGCCACCAGCTCTGCAGGACATTACCCAGCAGATCGTACTCGCCCCATAGTCGTACGAGTGCCCTGAGAACCCCCTCGGGGCGGGGCAGGGAGAACGGAGGGAGAATATCCCAGAAGGTGAGACCGATCCACACCATGACCAAAAATCCCCAGCTCAGCAGTGCCAGTGAGAGCCGGGCACGGGGCGAGCTGGGTTTGCGGATGCTGAAGAGCCCTTCCATCATCAGGATGCGGGATTGGGATAAACCTTGATGTCTGTGCGGCGATTCTTCTCGCGTCCCTCTGGGATTGCGTTGCTGTCCACGGGTTTGTCGGGACCGTTGCCAAAAGTACGCATTCGACCAGCGGGATACTTGTATTTCTCGGTCAAGTATTGCTTCACCGTGTCGGCCCGATTCTTGGAAAGCTGCATATTCAGCCCACGTGAACCGGTAGAGTCGGTGTTCCCTTCGATGTCCACCACCGTGTTCTCATAAGCCCGCATGAAGCTGGCAATCTCATCCACTACCGCCCGCGAGTCCAGTCCCATTTTGGCTGAGTTGGGTTCGAAGTAGATGGACCGGCGCTGTGTGGCAATCGGCGTCGCCCCTTTGGGTGGCGCCTGGTACTGAATGGGTTGTTCCGTTGGAGTCGATGAGAAATGCCCATTGAGCGAGGTAAGATAACGTCGGTCAACAGTCGCGCTTGACTCGGAACGGCGTTTGATCAGCCGTTCCTCGCGATACATTTCCTGGGCCATCTGGAAGATGTTGGCGTAATCGGTTTCTGTGTCGCCACCGCCAAAGAAGGCCAGGTTATCGGCATAGTCGGCCAACTTTACCCCTTCCAGCATGGCTTTGGCCAGGTCAGTGGGTATGTTAAAGTCCTTTATGGTTCCAAGCAAAGTATAGGCGCGGGCCGGCTGAGACTTGATGAATTCCACTCCTTCCAGCCAGCCTTCCGTGAATTTCGTCAAAGTCTTGGGAGCGCGAACGGCAAAACGGTCACTGACCGCCAGAATATCGGCAATCAACTTGTTGGCCACCCGCGTGTCGTAGATTTTTTTGGCCCCGGCGCGCTTTGAAACAGCATCACTCATGTCTGGGTCCCAGGCCACGGCGGCATCCACCTTTTGTTGAGCAAAAAGAGTGGCGGGTTCGATGCCATCCTTGGTGTGAACGGCCTTGGAGAAGATTTCATTCCGTTGCTCGGTGGTCACCCCTGAACTTTTCAAACCGTTCCAAAGCAGAAAGTGAGAAGGCGTATAGGGGGCGAAAGCGATGGTCTTGCCGGCCAAGTCCTCGATGCTGCTGATACCCTGCCTTCCAATGACCCCATCAGCGCCCCGCGACCAGTCCACCATCAAGAAGGCGTGCGCTGCGAAGTTCTTGTCCTGAAATTGAGCGTAGTCTTTAGCCCAAACGTCGACCGTGGTTAACATGACATCGACGTTGCCAGTGGCCAATGCCGCCGCGCCTTCGGTCCAGTCGTCAATGATCTTAAATGACACCTTGAGCCCTTTGTTCGCATAGATGGAACCGGCAGCGGTGTCTAGGCCCCCGTTGGCCACGAGGCCGGGAACACAGCCCACCCAGATGTTGACACGGACTCGCACTTCGTTGGTTTCTGCTTCACCAGAGGTCGGGAGGGGCTTGGAGGTGTCCAGCCGGGCAGCCGATGGGGTGGTGGTCCCGGAACCCGAACCGATCCACTTTCCCAAGTCCAGAACCCCATATTTGTTTAAGCTGTAAGCGACGAGGGCCACCCCAATTAAGAAGATTAGGATCCAGCCGCCTCTTTCGATTTTGATTGCCATGGCATCTCTCCACTCGAGCAGGTTAAGAAATCTTCTGCGGTTCTTTTCCACCAATGGTCTTCTCGGCGGATGCGCTTGAGGGCTCGGGAGCAAGGAGCCCCATTTCGACCTTGAACTGTTTCACCAGTTCATTGGCTCGCAGTTTCTCGGCTTCCTCGTCGATCTTGATTCTCTGCTGGTCCACATTGCCCAGCGCCATATCCATTCGGGCTTCATTGACGGCAGTCATCTCCTCGATCTTGCGGACCATCTCATCGTGGGTTTGGCTGATACCGGCTACCTCGAACTGTTCCATGGCATCGGCCACCTTCCTTTGCCATTGGGCGCGCCGATAATCGCGGATAGCATTGAGCGCTTCTTGGGTCTTGCGTTCTTTCTCCCGCACGAAAGCCTGCTTTACGGCCAGGGCCTTCTCGTAAGCCGCCCGGGCGGTGGTCAACTGGCCCTGGGTACGCGCCAAGGCACCGCGAAGCTGCTCCAGTTGCACCGCAAAGCTGCCGGCCAGATCGTCGCGCCCGGCCTGGATGGCCGCCTTCACTTTGGCCGTCAATTGGCTGAGGTCATTCTTGTATTTCGCCTCTTCCTTCTCCAGCAGACTTGCGTTGGCTTTGACCATGGCGATGCTTTCATTCATCCGCGGTACCTGATCGTTCATATCGCGGATATTCTGCTCCAGGATGATTTCCGGATTCTCAGCCACCGAAATGAAAAAGCCCACAAATGAGCGCACCATGCGTGACAGTCGTCTCCACATATCGCCTCCTTAGCGTGTTGGATAGTTGGTGGTCAAGGTTCTTTCGGGGTCCGGGTTGGGGCTGGCATAGCTGGTGCGCCGCCGGTGGTAATCGGGTTTTCCGACGCAAAATAGGAAACTGCGTCCGCGATCCTCTTTTCTTCCTGTTGTTTTTGCAGTCGCCAACCAAAGAACCGCTCCTTCTCCCGGGCCAGTTCGTCACTATTTTTCTGAATGCGCGCGCGGTATTCGGCCATGAGTTTTTCCATTTCCTGCTCAAGCTGCCGGTTTTCCTCAGTCTTGTGGGTCTCTAAATCTTCAACGGACTTCTGGAGCACTCGTTCGTAAGTGTCCAGGGCGCGGTCCCGGCGCACGGCATCTTCAATAACGTCCTCAATTCTCACTCCTGCGGCATCCAGGGCCAGCAGAATTGAGCTTCGCTTGACTTCGGAAGGCAGATTATGAATGTGCTCGCTTTGGAGCATCTCGATAACCTTAAGGATGGTATATCCGTGGCTAGGATTTGGGACTTCGGCTGCATTGTAAATCTGAGCAAAGGAATTGGGATCACTGACAGGAGTGCTGAATTTGGCCTCTGCTGCGACTGAGGAAGCAATTTCGGCAACGGTTTGGGCCGGCGTGCGGCCTGGCTTGCTGACACTGGAATCAGGTGCCCCGCCAGGGATCTCCGAGCTGGAAGCAGGCGTCTCCGTAGAAACGAAGTAGTTATACCACTTCTTACTCATCTGCGTCTCCCCAGTTTCATGGAAACCGCCTGAGGGCCTGCAATTCTACTGATATACGTTCTAATTCCTACGTCTCGTTCCTCGGGAACCCTTGCGTTGAGGGGGTAGTACGAAGCTCTTTTGGTGGTTTTCATAGAGGCAACGCGGGTATTCCAACATGGGTATATGTGAAAGTCAAGAGGTTCTGGGATGGCCGGGTCAGTTGGCACAGCATTCTCGAGGAGGCTTTCTTAGGCAGAGCTTGCGACTCAAGGTGCTTTGTCGCGGAACAAGAGAGGAGCAAAAGTGACTAGGTTGCGCCGCCATAGCATCCAAGTGTGCGCCCCCGGGGTTTCCACATCAGTGTGCTCGATTGCTTTGGA
>QHZP01000201.1:0-1461 GCA_003224715.1 Acidobacteriota bacterium
CATGATAGTAACCCCGCCACCCGCCGTAAACAAGCCACATCCAGAGGTACGGACATTGTTCGACTGGAAACTGCAGCAGGAAACCTTGGCCCGATTGCGGGTCTTCCACGGCATACCAGCCGCGTTCAAGATCGGTGGCGTAATGGCCGCAAAAGACTCTTGCCTCGATTCCCTGCACCCTGCTCATATCCGTCCGCCCGCTGGAAGTTTCCAGGATTGGCCAGGAGTAACGCTGGCCGGGCATTCCAAGCGAAGGGTCGGAAGCCAGGCCAACGATTCCCGTCTTGGCCGGCAGGCGAAGAATCATGTGGGGAGTCGGTTCGAGCGCGGGATGCGTTCCCCACATGAAATCGAGTGGCATGGGTCCCAGATTAGTGAGTTCATATTGCATACGAACCATGGGAGAACCGGCGGCCAAGGTCACGATCTTAACCGCACGAACCGGGCTGATCGGCCCGAATGCCGAAAGCGCGACGATCGCATTCTCATCGACACACCCCACCGAATCGACCGTCCAGGCAATCGAGCGTAGTTCACCCAGATTCGGATAGTGCTCCCCCCGAAACTCACATTCGTCGCAGGTTGGGAACCCTTCATCCCAGCCGCCGCACCAATAATTATCAAAATTGGCTTCGATGGGATAAGGCTGAGGGCGTATTCGAGGGTTGTGCCAGAGGAAGTTTCTGCCTGTTGGCTTCCACACCAGGTCGTACATCTTTGCCCCAACCTCTGGAAGCAGACTCAGACGAAGCCACTCGTTTTCCAGCTCAATGGCTCTCAGACCATGGATCTTTGAGTCAGGGTTCGCAATGGCAGGACACATGGATACGCGTTCCTGGAAGAGTGAAAGAGAAATACTCTCCCCTCGCCCCCAATCGGGAAAGAGGGGCAGTCACCACGGCTGCGGAGATGTCCGGGTCGCCGAAACCTCAGAGGCTCGCCCAGAGACATCCCCCGGCTCCTCTGAAGCTGTGAAAAAATTGGTGAGTCCTTGGACTCGTCCCCCCTTTTCCAAGGGGGGACTTGAGGGGGGTAGCCTCTGTTGAATCAAGACTTGGTGAGGATTTCCAGTAACCCCCCTGAAGTCCCCCCTCGTTCGAGGGGGGACATGTTCCAGGCGCTCCCTCAATTTCTTCGCACTCTGACCCTAACGGCGAGCGGCCGACTCACCCGAAAGCGGTGACGCATAAGCCAAACTTTGCCACAAGACAAGCTCAGCTCGAGAATAGAGGTTCAAGGATCGTGTGCTTTTGCGTATCCGCCATTCTCGATTCTCCATCCTCTGGTGCTCCTGAGAATCCCCCCTATCAAGGGGGAATAATCTCATTTATGGTGGTGCCGCTCGAGGGCCGCATGAAAGGCTCCTCTGCTTAGTCATTCTGCAGCGGCATCTGATCCGGCAGATCGATATAGGCGCCAGAGAAGACTAGACCGGTGCGAATCGGCAGCACGATTACGACC
>QHZP01000201.1:1510-8898 GCA_003224715.1 Acidobacteriota bacterium
AAAGCATGGACGGCCTTCGGCACACCATTCACTGAAACGGCGAGAGACTCCGGCTGGGTGGCATTGCTGCGTAAGATCGGCAGCTTGTCCGGGATCCACTGGTTATTTAGTTCTTCTGTTTCGTCCTTCATTAGGAACACTAAATAAGCTTTGTCATAGGCCCAGGGTTCTTTGGCCCAGTCGGATTCGGGCGACGAGCTTGAAAGGTATGGCGTGGCGTTAGATGGGAACTCAAACCTGGACGCCAGCGTGGCCGACTCGGGAGAATGCTCAGCGATAGTCCAATCGCCTATGTAACGCTGCCACTGGGCGATGCCAGTGTCTTCTGGTTGACGACTCCTTTTGTCTGCGCTGCTGGAGGCTGGAGAAATCCAGAGGATCCGAACCTGCTTGGCTGGAACCGTCACCCGGAGCTTTTCCCCCTGAGGATAGTCTCCGTTGTTTGGGCCCTGCAAGGTCATCTTCACGGGAAAGACCTGGTCCACGGCATAGAGGGCGGAAGCAGTGCCTTCCATTGCCAATGAGAGCTCGGCGATCTGTTCGACTGCAGTGGGATTCAGCAGGAAGACATACCCCTTATCGCCTCGGATATGGGCAAAGCCCGCCAGAGACTCGGCGTCGGCCTGCCAGTAGTCAGCAAAGTGGAGCGATCGGTCGAACAACCTTTCGCCCTGCTTCAAGTAGTCCTTGTTGGTTTTGGCCCAATTCAGCCAGCGTTGGGCAAATTGGATTTCCTTTTCGCTGATGTTTTCGGGGACTTCGTTGAAAGTGACCTGGCCGGCCATGGCGATGGCACTGAGGAGCGAGTAGCGAAAGCCGGCTCGATCGTGCCGATGGGATTCCTGGCCAAAATGGTTCACACAGTTTAGCATGCGGAACCAGGGACGTAGAAACACAGTGTGGCTTCCGTACAGATAGGCGCGGTTCATGTCGCCATAGAGGCGGTCGATGTGAAGGTCCGGCTCGACTGCGGAGAAATGGTCTCCCTGATAGCCGCCATAATAGGTGCCATGAGCGCGACTGTCTTCATAACGAACGTATTGGGGATTGGTCAAGCCACCGTCGGCGCCCAACATGATCCCGGGGCTGGCCTGACGCAGCTCCTGCCCGAAACGCAGCATCCGCTGCCCCTGCGCATAAATCGAATATTTGCCAGGCAGGTGGCCATGGCCAGGCTGATTGCAGGGAAAGACCGAAAAGAAATCGGCCCAGTGCATGGCTCGCAACTTGTAGCGGCGGGCCAGCTCGACCATTTCTCGGAAATAGCTTTCACCTTCAGGAGAAAGTTTACAGGCCAGAGGTTTTAGTGGAGCCCCGGTGCCCCAGTCAATGTCGGAGCCGAAATCAATCCACCATCCCGTGGCAATATGGTATCGATTAGCCAAATCCACAAACCGCCTGACCCATTCGGGAGTCATCACCGCTGCCTGGTGGGCTGGTTCGTAAGCATCCATATAGCGGATGCCCATTTTCTCGGCAGTCTCAATGAATTGCTCTGACCACTGAGGGCGCTCGAGCAATTCCTTAACACCAATCTTGGCAGACCAACCTTCACAATACACATCGGGCCACTCTTTGGATAAAGGAGAGATCTGCGCATGATACTCTGTCACCCATTCGCGCACCCCACGGTCCCATCCACCCAAATATTCGCCACGGTTCTTATAAATCCCCACGACCGCTTTCTCGGTTTCAAATGTCTTGCCTGACCCGATCGTGACGCCTGGGAAGAAGACCAGCGCGTCCCCTTGATGCTCCCAATAAATGGTTTCCAAAGCAGAGAAAAATCCGCCCTTCTCCAGGCGCGTAATGGGATAGGTCAATTCCTGGCCCGCCATCAAATCCACGGGCCGCGGCAATTCCAGGGAGGAGACCGTGACATCACGGACCTGGAGATCGCTGAGTCCCTGGTTCTCCAGACTGAGCCACTTGTGATAGAAGTGGTCCTGGCGCCGTAGCTCGTAATTCAAGGTCACGTTCACCTTTACGGAGGTCAGCTCAACTCGCAAACGACTGACCTCTTCGTTTGAGTCTGAGGTGTTCACTTTGCCGAACTTGAAATTCTCAGGGGTCAGCGTGCCCTCGGCTGTGCGAACCTGGAACGCTCTGGAACGGGGTGTCGCCACAGACTCACCGGTGACCCGATTGGTGAGCCGGATCTCATTAAAACCACCTGCTGCAGAAATCTCCAGTTGCAAAAATCCGTTCTTAAGCTGGACGGCCTGAGTCCGTGATGTTGTAACCGCACAGGGTTCACGAGCCCAACGGCTCTCGGGCACAATCAACGTAGGAGCCAAGGTATCCCTGAAGATGCGCGTCTGCTTGGGCTCGATGATCAGAGGGCCTGCAAAGTCATAGTCAGCGTCGCCGCTGGGAGGCTCGTTGTAGTAGCGTTGATAGGTACGCGCCCCGTGGCGCTGAATGCGCACCACGCGATCCGGAGAACTGACCCATTGAAAAGGAACGTGCGCATAGACTTCGAACTCGCACACGAAGATTCCCAATCGTTCTGGATGACGTCGCGCTTCCGGGTCAGGCGGCTCCGTAAAAAGGAGACGCAAGCGCGTGGTCGTCACAGCGGAGAAGACATAGCGTACAGCCGACGTCTCCTGACCGATGATCTGTGCCTCCAGGTCCTTCCACGCATCGTGTTCCCAATATTGCAGCCTCGCCCATGGCTGGGTGCGAGCCACCGCGGGTCCGCGGACCATCTTGCCGTCGAAGTAACGCACGACCAGGCTGGAGACTTTTTGTGGCTGGGACCATTCGACCCCTAGATCCGCCGGCAGATCGTCTGCTTTCACGCCCCAGTAACTGTGGAGGCTACCATCGTTTGCCCTGGCGGGCTCGTGCTCCGGGACCACCGCGACTCCAGGCTCCCAGGAACGCGCCCGGGCATGAAGGGCAAGATTTGCTGAAGTGACTTCGGCCCCCCAAGCCGCCGCGACGGTTCCCGCCAGCATCCCGCAAAACAAGCCGATGTTACTGATGCGCCGTCCCCTTCGTTTCCAAAACAGTCTCATAGGCCGTTTCTCCCATAGAGGAAAATTAAAGCTTCCGAAAACCTGTTAATTTTTCCTCGCATCGGTAGTCGGGGCCTGCGTCAAAGCCGCAGGCTGACAAAGCGCTGTCAAGCCAGCGCACTGCTCCAAATGCGAGCCCGGATAAAGGGAAAGAACACAACCATAAAAATTCCCCGCGCTGAAGCACGGGAATAATGAAAACGAGCATCCTGTCAAACGGCCGGCGTAGAGTAAGGTAAATACGTCAGCGTAATTGCGAAAGGCAGTCCAAGAATATAGAAAGATCTGACACAATCTGAAACACACCAAAATACGTCGCCGGATCTTTGAATCGATGTACTGAGAGAGGAAGCAGACTGTAGCAGGCAGACGAATGCTTGTCAAGAACTTGACAAAGTTCAAGCCGTGAAGGCATGCTTTTGGGCGCCTAGCTCCAATGCAATCGTTGATCAAAGATCCATCTAATGCCTGATCACATCCGAATCTGTAACTTGAAAATGTAAAGACCACGATGACCCAAGGAATTTGGTCTGAAGCCTGCCGCAATGCTTTTTCTCAGTGGAGGTGGTCGGGCTTGGCGGCAAAGATCCAAGAGCAATGCCGAAGTCACATTTGTCGTGGCGCCGCCGGCAGAATTTTTCGACTGCTGGCCTATTTGTGGATGAGTACAGCCCTGGGCTTGGCTGGTCAACCCATCTCCGCTTCCTGGCGAGGCGTTTTGCGCGATGGTGGGGGAGCTCGTTTGCCCGGAGCGGCAGTCGAGCTACGGCTACAGCAAAGAAGTGAAGTGCTGACAAGGAGGACTGACTCCGAGGGGGCTTTCATTTTTCAGGATATCGTGCCGGGCCGCTATTCCCTTTCCGTCCATTGGCAGGAAGGGATTTGGACCTATGAGAAAGATCTCGAGGTCCGGGCTGGCCAGCATCTACAGGCCTGGATCGAGCTCAGCGTCGGCCACCAACAGCTCATCTTCCATCCCGGGGTCGCCGAGACCATCGCGGCTGCCAGCGGAGGCGAACGACTCTCAAGCCAGGACGTTTCCGAACTGCCGCTCAACAAGCGTGACTTCAGCCAACTCCTTTTACTGGCCGCTGGTACCATGACCGACACCAACGGTGCTGCCAATTTCACGCAACAATTTGCTGTCAACGGCCAGCGAGGCTCCACGACCGTCTTTGCCATGGATGGGGTCGATACCACCGACCCTGAGCTGGGCGGAGCGACCTTCTCCAATTTCAACGTGGATGCGATCCAGGAGATCCGCTCCAGTTCCGGTGTGATGCCGGCCGAAGTGGGCCACGGCGCCGCCGGCTTTACAGAGATTATTTCCAAGTCCGGCACCGCGCGGGTACACGGCACGGTTTTTGAATTTTTCCGCAACGCTGCTCTGGATGCGCGCAACTTTTTCGACCGGCGTACCATTGCCAACCCGGGTCGCATTCCGCCCTTTGCCCGGAACGAATTTGGGTTTACCAACGGTGGTCCGCTGGTCGTGCCAAGTCTTTATAATGGCCGCGACCGAACCTTCTATTTCGGTCAATACCAGGGATTCCGTCAGGTCCTCGGGACGACTCAGATCTTCGCCGTTCCGACCCCGCCAGAGCGAGAGGGAAGGAACACGACCGCCTTTCCTGGCGACACGCTGCTGGTACCAGTCAACCCCCAGATTGCACCGGTGCTGGCGCGTTATCCCTTGCCTAACGATCCCCAGGGACCTTACGGAGGGCGGACTTACGCAACGTCGTCTAAGGTCTCGACCGTGACCGACCAGTTTTCACTGCGCGTTGACCATCGTGTTTCCGATAAATCCCAATTGTTTGCCCGCTTCAACTTCAACAATGTCAAGGGACCGCTGACTAATCCCAGCCAAACCGCGATTGACCCAAGCTTCGCCATTCGATTTCTCGACCACCAGCGGAATTTTGGACTGGTTTATACTCGCACGCCATCGCCGAATGTCACCTGGGAGTCCAGCTTTGGCTTCCTGCGCAGCACACCCTTATTCCCGACCATCAACCACAACCAGCCCGCGCTGAAATTTGCCGATGGCCTCTATGAGGCCTTCAACGCTCCGGCCGGAACCGTTCTCGGTGAGTTCGGCAATCTATTCCAAGCCCGCCAAAGTCTACTGTGGGTTCACCGCTCCCACACCTTCAAAGTTGGAATCGAGGCTCGCTTCAACCGGGACTCGACGATTTTCGCCTACTATCCAAACGGTGAGTACACCTTTGGAGGCGGCACGGCCTATGCGCCGGTGCAAATTCCTTCTCTAAGCGGCCAGCATGATCTTCACATCGGCGATCCGCTACCGGATGCCCTCACTGGTTTCCTGACAGGGACGCCCTTCTCGTTCACGACTTCAGTGGCACCGGCCCTCTTTCCGCAAGGGGATCGCCTGGGGTTAAGCGCCATCCGGCGGGAATCTTACAATTTCTACTTTCAGGACAACTGGAAGATTTCTCCGCGCTTTCTTCTGAACTATGGCTTGCGTTATGAATTGAACACGCGCAATCGCGAAACCAACCACCTTACTTCCAGCCCGTTTTTTGTGGGAGCGCAAAACCGACCGGCGCACTTTTGGGAGGCGGGGGCGCGTCAGAAGGTGATTCTCAATCCGCAACCTCCCTACGATCTGGATCGGGGAGGATGGGGCCCGCGTCTGGGTTTCGAATGGCGGCTGCCGGCTAACACGGTTTTACGTGCCGGGGGCGCCATCACTACTATCCTCCCCAATCTATTTCAGACCAATTTCCTTACGGGAGGATTTCCTTACATTGTTAATCCTTACGTTACCGCTGCCCCAGGTTCGCCGATTCCCTTTGAAAATGATGTCACCCCTTTCAGTCTTCCGCCGGTTTTCACGCCTCGAGGGCAACCCGCCTTTGCCACAGGGCGCTCAACGGATGTGCCGGCTAACACCGAAGTCGATTTCGAGCGATTCGTCAAAGACTTGGCTGCTCTCACTCCTGGTAATCAGGTTATTCCACTTTCCATATTTGGCATGTCTCAGGATTTTCGAAACGGCTATATTGCCAGTTACACGGCTGGTCTGGAACACGATTTTGGCGATGTCAAGTTTAGCGCCTCCTATGTCGCCACCGTGGGAGTTAAGCTCGCGAGCATCTTCTTGCCGAACGGCTATGGCGGCGCAGAGCCTGGGTTTGCACGCTTTACGGGCTTTGATTCGACCGGGCAAGTGTCGGGAGGATTCGGTCCTGAATATATCATGACCACCCGCTCCCATTCTACCTTCCATTCCTTGCAAGCTGCGTTGGGAAAGACTTCCCCCCGGGCCGGGCTGGGGTTCCAGGCGAGTTACACCTTCAGCAAGTCACTCGATGACACGAGTTCCGCGCTGGGTGGTTTCTCGACGGGTTCCTCGGGAGCTTTGCTCCAGGCCTTTCCGCAAGATCCCCAGAATTTGAGAGCAGAAAAAGGCCCCTCCACTTTTGATGTGGCTCACGTGGTGGTTTTCAGCCTCGTGCAAGCGTTGCCCCTGGATCGCCTGGCCTTGTTTAGATGCCTGGGGCACGGCTTTAATTCAGGTTGGCAAGTCTTGAACATCACGACGCTGACCACCGGTTCGCCTTTTTCGGTCTACTCTGGGGTGCAGCAGACTGGCGCTGGATCCAGCGGCGCCGACCGGCCAGACCAGGTGGGCCGGCCCGTTCTCTCTACCAGCCGTACGGTCCGCGAAGATTATTTTGGCCGAGGGGCTGCCAACGCGGATTTTTTCTCTATTCCCATCGGCCTACCTGCGGGAACCGGCCCAAACCAGGGACGCTTTGGAACCTTAGGCCGTAACACTTTTCGAGGGCCAGCCTTCCATAACTTTGACCTGGCTTTAATCAAGGACACTGCCTTTGGGCGTCGAGCTGGAGGAGATAAGCTGACACTGCAGTTCCGCGCTGAGTTTTTCAACGTTTTCAATCTTGTCAACTTTGCTCTTCCTGCTAACATTGTGCGAGGCACGGGCTTCGGTCTCATTAGCCGGACGGCGAGCCCTTCTCGCCAGGTGCAATTCTCTCTGAAATTGATTTATTTCTGATGACATTCGAAAATCTGTTGGCCTTTCATTAGTCCCGCGCTTCAGCGCGGGCTGGAGTTTGGACATTCGTGGCACGAAGAACGCGGTTGACCCTCACCCGTCGCTTCGCGCCACCCTCTCCCACCAGGAGAGGGAGAACAATAAATGGGGGTGTGGCTCAGATCGACGTTTCATGCCACATCCTTACCACTGTGTCATGAACGTCTGTTTGTAGCCTTCAAGTCAGCGCTCTAATGCGTGGATCTCTCCCTCGGAGAGGGTGGCCGCAGCGACGACGGTCGCGGAGGCCGGATGAGCAAAATTGTGCGCGAGTCCGC